>NZ_QTNE01000010.1:0-175313 GCF_003603495.1 Bacteroides sp. AM41-16
TATCGGTTATAAAAAGAAAAAGCGTCTAGCTAAATCAGGAAAAGACAGTTTGACGGTGGGGAAACACGCTTCACCCGCTGGGGGAACTCCCTTTACCCCTGGGGAAACTCCTTTTACAATAGGCGGTAAAGGTCTTTACAATATGGGGTAAAGGGCGTTACAATATAGGGTAACGGCTTTTACATACCGCGGTAACGGCTTTTACATTAGCTGGTAAATAGCAGGTAAATACAATATGCTGATAGTTAGTGTTATGACCGCTTTTGTCTTTCGTATAGTATGTCCGTAACTTGGATTATTTATAGCAATCCTTCGTCGTTGAAGCTGTAATGGCTTCCGTCCGTGACGATGACGTGGTCGGTCAGGTGTATGTTCATGGTTTGGGCGGCTTTCCTCACGAGTTCCGTCAGCCGCTGGTCGTCGTTGCTGGGGTGCGGGTTGCCGGAGGGATGGTTGTGGATAAGGGCTATCTGTGTGGCGCGTTGCAGCAGGGCTTCGCGCAGGATGCTGCGCACGTCGGCGGTAGTCTGGTCGATGCCGCCGCGGCTGATGCGTACCTTGTCTATCACTTTGGCGGCGTGGTTCATAAGCAGTACCCAGAATTCTTCTGTGGCAAGGTCGCAGAGCAGGGGATGGAACAGCTCGTAGATGTCGGCGGAAGAGCGGATGGCGGTACGTCCGGAGCGTTCCTGCAGCTTGCGGCGTTTGCCCAGTTCCAGGGATGCCATGACGGTGATGCTTTTGGCGGGGCCCATGCCTTTGAATCGGGAGAAGTCCCGCACCTCCCATTTGCCCAGGCGGTTGAGGTCGTTGCCGCAGGCGGCGAGTATGCGCTGCATCAGTGTCACGGCGGTTTCTTCCGTATTGCCGGAGCCGATGAGGATGGCTAGCAGTTCGGCATCGCTCAAGGCTTCCGCCCCTTTCTGCATCATCTTTTCCCGCGGGCGGTCCTCTGCAGCCCACTGGTTGATATTCAGTTTCTCCATATCATCCCTAATCCTTAACCCCTAATCCTCCTTATTTGTAAAAGTTCTTTTTGAACGCCTCGAACTCGTCCTTGCCAAGTATGCAGCGGTTCCACCAGGCGCGCAGGAACCCCGTCCCGTATCCGATGAGCTGGATGAAGGAGGCGGCGACGGAGTAGAGCCCGATGCTGAGGCTACGGTTCCGGATAGTGGAGTCCATGCATACCAGAAGCGCATAAAGAGCGATGGGCAGCAGGCTGTACGGGCAGAAGGGCGTTCCCAGCAGGAATATGGCCACTCCCAGGGTAAATGCAGCCGGCAGCAGGTGGACGAGCTTCAGCGATTCCGGATACTTCTTGTACAGATTGATGCGGGCAATCCCGGAATTGTGTACCTGCTTGAAGAATTTTCGGAAGTCTGTCCGTCGCTTGTGGTATACCCAGGCACCGGGGAACAGCCGGCATGTATATCCTCCCTTGAAGATTCGGATGCTGAAGTCGATGTCCTCCCCGAAGCGCATCCGCGAGAATCCGCCCAGGGCTTGGTACACTTCCTGCCGCACACCCATGTTGAAGCTACGCGGATAGAACTTGTCCATCTTCTTCTTCCCCCCACGGATACCGCCGGTGGTGAAGAAGGAGGTCATGGAGTAGTTGATGGCTTTCTGTATGTTTGTGAATGATTCGTGCGCGCGGTCGGGGCCTCCGAAGGCATCGGCGGCTTCGTGCTGCAGCTCTTCTTCCACAGCAAGGAAATAACCTTCGGGCAGGATGCAGTCCGAATCCAGTATTATCAGGTATTCACCCTTGCTTCGTTCCACCCCGTAGTTACGGGTCTGCCCGGGGCCGGAGTTGGGCTTGTCATAGTAATGTACGTCCAATAGTTCCTGATACTTCTCTGTGACCGGCTTGCAGGGGATGGAGGAGCCGTCCTCCACCACAATCACTTCAAAATCCTTGAAACTTTGCTGCGTCAGGCTTTGCAGCAGTTCATCCACCTCATCGGGGCGGTTGTATACGGGGATGATGACGGAGTATCTCATGGGTATGGCTTTATGTTTTGGTTGTCTCCGCAAAGATATATCATTTAAGCTTTGTAGATGAATAAATGGAAAGAAAAATCCCCGGATGCCAAGTGGAGCACCGGGGATGATATGAAAAGGGCATTTGCCTGATTTCCAAAAGGGCTTATGCTTTTACGCGGCTTACGTAAGAACCGTCGCGCGTATCGATTTCGATAGTCTCGCCTTCGTTGATGAACAAAGGAACGCGGACCGTTGCACCTGATTCTACCGTAGCGGGCTTCAGCGTGTTGGTGGCTGTGTCGCCTTTCAGTCCCGGTTCCGTATAGGTAATCTTCTGCTGAACCTTGATGGGCACATCAGCATAGAGTACGGTTTCTGTAGAAGCGTCTGATACCACGTCTACTATCATTCCTTCGAGCAAGAAGTCAACACCGTTGATGAGGTCGTGGGCGATGGGAATTTGGTCAAAAGTCTCCTGGTTCATGAATTGGTAGTTGTCACCGTCATGATAGAGGTATTGGTGGGGACGACGTTCTACACGCACGTCTTCCAGTTTCTCACCGATGTTGAAACGACGTTCCAGAACGTAGCCGTTCACCACGTCTTTCAGCTTGGTACGCATGAAGGTATTACCTTTTCCCGGCTTTACATGCAGGAAGTCGATGCAGAAATACAGCTTGCCGTCCATGCGGATGCAAGTTCCGATTTTAATGTCTTGGGCATTAATCATACTTATAGTCTTTAATATTATTATATTGGTATTTACTTCTTTAGTGCTGGTTTGCGGGTGCAAAAGTAATGGAATTCGGTAAAAAACACAAAAACTTTTGAGAGAAAATGAGTTATCTCTTGGTTTATTTGAAAAAAGTATCTATTTTTGCAGCCCGAATTCGTGAGAATAATAACATAAAACAAGATACAGTAATGAAAAGAACATTTCAACCCTCGAACAGAAAGAGAAAGAACAAACACGGTTTCCGTGAGAGAATGGCTACAGCAAACGGCCGCAGAGTATTGGCAGCACGTCGTGCTAAAGGCAGAAAGAAACTGACTGTTTCTGACGAATACAACGGAGTAAAGGCATAATAGTCGTTCTCGTTCGTATTAAAGAAATAAGGGAGCTGCAAAAGACTGATTCTGGTCTTTTGCAGCTTTTCTTATGTATTGTGCCCGCTTCTCCGGAAAAAACTATTGCCAACTCCGTGTACTATGTGGTGAAAATTGTATCTTTGTCCCAAATAATGCATTATCGATTATGACAATAAAAGATTTTTTCTCTTTCCGGCAGAACCGGTTCTTCTGGGCGAACATACTTGCGATGGCCGTTGTGGTAGTGGGATTGCTGTTCGGAGTGCTGAAAGGACTGGATATATATACCCGCCACGGCGAGGCTGTGATAGTGCCCGATGTGAAGGGCATGGGAGTGGAGGAAGCCGAGAAAATGTTCCGTAACCGCGGCTTGGTCTGCATCGTTTCGGATTCCAGTTATGTCAAGACTCTTCCTGCCGGCTGCATCCTCGAATATAATCCGGCAGCCGGACAAAAGGTAAAGGAAGGACGTACCATCTATCTTACAATCAATACGATTGAAGTCCCTCTGCACATAGTACCCGATGTGGCGGACAACAGTTCGCTGCGGCAGGCGGAAGCGCGTATTCTGGCTTCGGGCTTCAAGCTGGCCGAGATACAGTATATTCCGGGTGAGAAGGACTGGGTGTATGGCGTGAAGTATAAGGGTCGTCAGCTTTCCATCGGCGAGAAAGTGCCCGCCGGTGCAGTGCTGACGCTGATGGTGGGAGATGGAGGCGCCTTGCAGGCAGACTCCCTGGGAGTGGATTCTGTGGGAGGTACCGTTGAACCCGTGTTGTCCGAAGACTCCGCGGCAGATGAGTCCTGGTTCTGATAAACATCTGACTCCAATCGTAAATTGTAAATAGTCAAATTGTAAATGCCGTGATGATAGAAGAATTGCCGGATGATATAGATAATGATGAGCTGGACGACGTAGAGCCGGTGGGTGACGAGGCGCAACTCTATGAACACTTCCGTGTGGTGGTGGACAAGGGGCAGGAGATGATGCGGGTGGACAAGTATCTGTTCGACCGCTTGACGAACTCCTCGCGCAATCGCATCCAGAAGGCTGCCGATGCAGGCTTCGTGATGGCGAACGGCAAGGCTGTGAAAAGCAGCTATAAGGTGAAGCCGATGGATGTAATCACTGTGATGATGGACCGTCCACGCTATGAGAATGAAGTCATCCCCGAAGACATCCCCCTTGATATAGTATATGAGGACAAGTATCTGATGGTAGTGAACAAACCTGCCGGTCTGGTGGTGCACCCCGGTCATGGCAACTATCACGGTACGCTTGTCAACGCCATAGCCTGGCATATGAAGGATAATCCCGATTATGATGCCAATGACCCGCATGTGGGACTGGTGCACCGCATCGACAAGGACACCTCCGGCCTGCTGGTGATAGCCAAGACTCCGGATGCCAAGACGAATCTCGGCAACCAGTTCTTCAACAAGACGACAAAACGCCGTTACCGGGCGCTGGTCTGGGGAAATGTAGAGCAGGATGAAGGGACCGTTGTCGGCAATATCGGTCGTAATCCCAGAGACCGCATGCAGATGACCGTCCTCCCCGACGACCAGGGAAAGCATGCCGTCACCCATTACCGGGTGCTCGAACGTTTGGGATACGTCACACTGGTGGAATGTATCCTTGAAACGGGACGCACCCATCAAATCCGTGTGCACATGAAGCACATCGGACACATACTTTTCAACGACGAACGTTACGGTGGACACGAAATCCTGAAAGGAACCCACTTCGCTAAATACAAACAATTTGTAAACAACTGCTTCGACACTTGTCCGCGGCAGGCATTGCATGCCATGACGCTGGGGTTTGTGCATCCCGTCACCGGAGAAGAAATGTACTTCACTTCGGAATTGCCCGATGACATGACCCGGCTGATAGACAAATGGAGAGGCTATATCAGTAACAGAGAATTAGAATGAAACGCACGATTGCTATTGTAGCCGGAGGAGATACCTCCGAATTCCACGTCTCCCTGCGTAGTGCACAGGGGATTTACTCCTTCATCGACAAGGAGAAGTATACCTTATATATTGTAGAAATGCACGGACTGGACTGGCATGTACAGCTGCCCGACGGCGCTAAGGCTCCGGTAGACCGCAATGACTTCAGCTTCGTGCTGGATGGCGAGAAAGTGACATTCGACTTTGCCTATATCACCATCCACGGAACTCCGGGTGAGGACGGCCGTCTGCAGGGCTATTTTGATATGCTCCACATCCCTTATTCGTGTTGCGGAGTACTGGCAGCGTCGCTCACGTACGATAAGTTTGCCTGCAACCAGTATCTGAAAGGTTTCGGTGTGCGCATTGCCGAATCGTTGTTGCTGCGCGGCGGACAGTCGGTGACGGATGAAGATGTGATGGAGAAAATCGGTCTGCCTTGCTTCATTAAGCCCAGCTTGGGAGGTTCCAGCTTCGGCGTGACCAAGGTGACGGCGAAAGAGCAGATACAACCTGCCATAGCCAAGGCATTTGCGGAAGCGCAGGAAGTACTGGTGGAGGCCTTTATGGACGGAACCGAGATTACCTGCGGCTGTTACAAAACAAAAGACAAGTCCGTAGTGTTCCCCATTACGGAGGTGGTGAGCCACAACGAGTACTTCGATTATGAAGCTAAGTATAATGGTGCGTCTGACGAGATTACTCCCGCCCGCATCTCGGACGATTTGACCCGCCGGGTGCAGACGCTGACTTCTGCCATTTATGATATACTCGGGGCCTATGGCATTATCCGCGTGGACTATATCATTACCGAAGGGGAAAAAATCAATCTGCTGGAGGTGAATACCACCCCCGGAATGACTGCCACCAGCTTTATTCCCCAGCAGGTTCGTGCTGCCGGAATGGAGATGAAGGATGTAATGACAGATATTATAGAAAACAAGTTTAAGGATTAATCATTATTCATTATGAATGCGAACGTGGAATTTGATGAAATCCGTCCTTATCATGATGAGGAACTTCCTCAAGTCTATGAGGAACTGATTGCCGATGCGGCGTTCCGGCAGGCAGTGGATACTGTGATGCCTGGTGTACCTTTTGAAGTCTGGTCGCAGAAAATGCGCGCGTGTAAAACCAAGCTGGAATTTCAGAAGACCTTCTGCTATGGGCTTCTGTGGAAATTGGCGAAGGAGGCTACGGATGGATTGACTTTGGACCATACCGCGTTGCCGGCAGACAAGTCGGCGGCGTATACCTATATCTCCAATCATCGCGACATTATTCTCGATTCCGGTTTCTTGTCCATTCTTTTGGTAGACCAGGGTATGGATACGGTAGAGATAGCCATTGGCGACAACCTGCTTGTCTATCCGTGGATTAAGAAATTCGTGCGTGTCAACAAGTCCTTCATTGTGCTGCGTGCGTTGACCATGCGCCAGATGCTGGAGGCTTCCGCACGCATGTCCCGCTATATGCATTATACCATCAGTGAGAAGAAACAGTCTATCTGGATTGCACAACGTGAAGGGCGTGCCAAGGATTCCAACGACCGCACGCAGGACAGTGTGCTGAAGATGCTGGCAATAGGCGGTGAAGGCGACGTCATTGACCGCTTAATGGAAATGAATATAGCTCCGCTTGCCATTTCCTATGAATACGACCCTTGCGACTTCCTGAAAGCGCAGGAGTTCCAACTGAAACGGGACATTGAAGGCTATAAGAAAACGACGGCTGACGACTTGCTGAATATGCAGACCGGACTGTTCGGCTATAAAGGGCGGGTACATTTCCAGACGGGTGCCTGCATGAATGATGAATTGGCGAAGATGGACCGTTCACTTCCGAAGCCCGAACTCTTTGCACGCATGTCTGCACTGATAGACAAACGCATTCATGCCAGCTACCGGATGTATCCCAATAATTATGTGGCACACGACCTTCTCGAGGGGAAGGAGGATTTTTCCGACCATTACACTGCCGAGGATAAGCAGCGCTTCACGGCCTATATAGAACAACAGTTGGAGCGTATCTCCATTCCTAATAAGGACGTGGACTTTCTGCGCGGAAAAATGCTGCTGATGTATGCCAACCCGTTGAAGAATTATCTGGCGGCTATAAAAGAATGAATACATGAAGAAGTACTGTGATTGGTGGCTTTTGCCTTTGTTGGCCTGTCTGTTGACTGGTTGTGGCGATGATGATTATCATTATCCTTCCGTGAAGCTGGAGTTCCTGACTGCCTTTTCGGGGGCTGACGGCTATCTGCAGTCTGTTGTGACAGATGAAGGGGAAACCTTGCCGGTAGTGGAGGACAAGACAAAGACGAACATAGAGGCAAACGCCTCGGTACGTGTCATCAGTAATTATGCTTCGGAGGTAACTGCCGATGGAACTGCCGGTGCGGTGCTGTATGCCTTGAGCGGTGTTCTTTCTGTCGTTCCCCAAACGGTCGACAAGTTCGAGGAGGGCGTCAAGACAGACCCTACTGATGTACTGGGTATCTGGATGGGACTCGACTATCTCAATATGACACTGATAGTCAAGGAGAATGGTGAACATAAGTTCCATTTTATTGAGGATGAAGTGATTGTGGATACTGCTACCGGGTGTAGTGAAGTATATCTGACGCTGTATCATGACGCAAAGGAGGAGGTGGTGTCTTATACCAGGCGTGCCTACGCTTCCGTACCTTTGCGGCAGTATGCGGCAGAGGGTATACAGAAGGTTATGGTTCATTTCAGTGTGCACACTTATTCCGGTGACATCAAGACTTACGATTTTGTTTATAACCCTGACTAAAATGAAATATTCGATGAAGACATTGTTCGCGGGTTTTTGCCTCGTTTTTACCACCCTCTTTTCCTGCCAGCAGAAGGAGGGACAGTTCAAGTCTGTTTCGGTAGATGACTTTTCCACATTGATAGCCAATCCGGAGGTGCAGCTTCTGGATGTGCGTACTGTTGCCGAATACTCGGAAGGACACGTGCCCCACAGTATCAATATCAATGTATTGGATGAGTCGTTTGAAACGATGGCCGACTCCACTCTGCAGAAGGACAAACCGGTTGCAGTATATTGTCGTAGTGGTAAGCGTAGTAAAAAGGCCGCTGCCATACTGAGCAAAAAAGGATATATAATCTATGACCTTGACAAAGGTTTCATCGGTTGGGAAGAAGCGGACAAAGAAGTGGAAAAGTAATAGCGGTGTAGCTGAAATGCATTTGCTATAATTTCTTTTTAGGCGAGGATTACGCGGATTTCACGGAAAAATTTAAGAAAAGAATCCGCGTTTTCCGCGTAATCCGCGCCTAAAAAGAATAAAGTAGTCTTGTCCTCTGGTTAGAGGCTTTCAAGCAGTCTCTTCAGCACCACTGTTGCTGAAATCTCCCGGTTGGCCGCTTCGGGGATTACGATGGACTGCGGGCTTTCTATCACATCATCCGTCACAATCATGTTACGTCGAACCGGCAGGCAGTGCATGAAGTAGGCATTGTTGGTAACGGCCATCTGGCGCTCGCCTACTGTCCAGGTGCGGTCTTTGCTCAATATTTGTCCGTAGTTGTCGCCTGTATAGGCCGCCCAGTTCTTGGCATAGACAAAATCGGCTCCTTCAAAAGCTTTCATCTGGTCATATTCTACGCGGGCATTTCCTACGAACTTGGGGTCGAGTTCATAACCTTCGGGATGTGTAATCACAAAGTCATAATCAGTTGCATTCATCCATTCGGCAAAGGAGTTGGGGACAGCCTGGGGCAATGGACGCGGATGTGGAGCCCATGTCATCACTACTTTGGGGCGTGCCGTCTTCTTATATTCCTCAATGGTTATCAGGTCGGCAAAACTCTGCAGCGGATGGCGTGTGGCAGCCTCCATGGAGAATACCGGCCGGCCGGAATGCTTGATGAACTGCTCCAGTATCACTTCGTTGTAATCGTCTTCCTTATTTTCGAAGCGTGCAAAAGAACGTACGCCGATGACGTCGCAATAGCAGCCCATCACGGGAATGGCTTCCAGTAAGTGTTCCGGTTTGTCACCGTCCATGATGACACCACGCTCTGTCTCCAGTTTCCAGGCTCCCTGGTTGATGTCCAGTACAATTACGTTCATGCCCAGATTCAATGCAGCCTTCTGTGTACTGAGGCGGGTACGCAGGCTGGAGTTGAAGAAAATCATCATCAGCGTTTTGTTACGTCCCAGTTCCACATATTTGAAACGGTCTTTTTTAATCTCGAATGCTTCGTCCAGTGCAGACTTCAGGTTACCGATGTCCTGCACGCAAGTAAAGTTCTTCATATTTACAGTCTTTTTAGTGTATCTATATCTTTGTTATTCGGCTGTCAAGGTCTGGTCTGTCCGGAACCTTCGATAATCCATTTGTATGTGGTGATTTCTTCCAGAGCCATCGGACCGCGGGCGTGTAGCTTCTGGGTGCTGATGCCAATCTCGGCACCGAGTCCGAATTGTGCGCCGTCGGTGAAAGAGGTCGGTGCATTGACGTATACGCAAGCGGCGTCCACTTCCCGGCAGAACCATTCGGCACGTGTCTTGTCGTCCGTAATGATGCATTCGCTATGTTTGGAACCGTACTTCCGGATATGTGCCAATGCTTCCTGGAAAGAATTCACGGTTTTAATGGCCATCTTGTAGTCCAGGAACTCTCTGCCGTAGCAGTCTTCAGTGGCAAGTCTCAACAGCTCGACGGGATATTTGTCACGCAGACTGTGGTAGGCGGGTTCATCGGCAAATATCTCTACATTGCTTGATTGCAGCGGCAGGCATAGGTCGGGCAAATTAGCCAGGCTGTCGGCTTCGATAATCAGGCAATCCAAAGCGTTGCATACACTGACCCGGCGTGTCTTTGCATTGGCAATGATAGATGGACCTATGCTTATATCGCCATAGCGGTCGAAGAACGTATGGCATACGCCGGCACCTGTCTCTATAACCGGTACTGTGGCATTCTGGCGTACGAAGTTTATCAGGCTGCTGCTGCCGCGCGGAATTATCAAATCTACATAATCGTTGGCATGCAGTAGTTCGGCAGTCGCCTCTCTGTCGGCAGGAAGCAGTTCCACGATATGTGTATCTACGTTGAAATGCTCCAGTACCTCGTGTATCACGCTGATTATGGCACGGTTGGAATAGTCTGCATCGCTTCCGCCTTTCAGAATACAGGCATTGCCGCTTTTAAGGCAGAGTGAGAATACATCGAAACTGACGTTGGGACGGGCTTCGTAGATAATGCCTATGACACCGAAAGGTACACTGACCCTTTTTATCTTCAATCCGTTGGGTAATACGTTCTCTTTAAGGACTTTTCCCAAAGGAGAAGGGAGGGCGGCTACGTTGCGGATGTCCGCAGCGATGTCCTGCAAACGGCTTTTTGTCAGTTTCAGGCGGTCGTATTTAGGGTCGGTAGAAGGCATACGCTCCAAATCCTTCTGGTTTTCACTCAGAATGAAGTCTGTTTTGTTTATGGCAGCGTCTGCAACAGCCAGTAATATTTGGTTGATTTCTTTGTCGCTCAACGCTAGCATGTTACGGCTGGCATCTTGTACGGCGACAAAAGTTTTGTTTAAGTTCATTTTCTTACTGAGTATAGAGTGATAAATATGCAAGTATGAATATCGTGGATAGTATCCGTCTGTGTCCTATTCTATATATAGGTAGTCGTAGTGCACTACGGGTTTCTTTCCATGTTTTCCCATTGTTTCCCGTGCCTGGCTGGAGTCACAGTTGGCTTTTCCCACACCGATGGGTTTACCGCCGAAGTCGATAATCCGTACGATGTCGTCCTTCTCGAACTCGCCTATAACGTCAGTGATGCCTACCGGTAGGATGCTTACTGCTTTGTCCGAGAAGAGCAGTTCGGTGGCACAATGATTGATGTGCAGTTCGCCTTTGGCAAACCCTTCGCTGTGCGCAATCCATTTCTTGATGCTCGATACCGGTTCCGGAGACGGAATGAAACGGGTATAGTTTAATTCTTCATTATTCATTATTTTCACAAGGATGTTGTCCCGCTTCCCGTTGGCTATGATTACTGTGATGCCCTCATCCGCCACTTTGCGGGCAATGTTGGTTTTTGTCAGCATGCCGCCGCGTCCGAAGCTGGACTTGGAAGTTTGTATGTAGGAGGAGAGGTCTTTGCCTTGTTCTATTTCACGGATGACTTGAGACTCCGGGTCGGCGGGTGAACCGTTGTAGATACCGTCTATATTGCTGAGAATGATTAGTGCCTGGGCATCCATCATGGAGGCTATCAGGCCGGACAGCTCATCGTTGTCGGTGAACATCAGTTCGCTCACGGAGATGGTGTCGTTCTCATTGACAATAGGAATGACGCCGTTCTCCAGCATTACGGTCATACAGTTTTTCTGGTTGAGGTAATGGCGGCGGGTGGAAAAGTTCTCTTTCATTGTGAGCACTTGTCCCACGGGGATGCCATGCTCCCGGAACAGCTCGTAGTAGCGGTTGATGAGTTTGGCCTGCCCTACAGCGGAAAAGAGCTGGCGCTGGTCTACGCTGTCCAACTTCTTGGTGGGGCGCACTTCACTACGTCCCGAAGCAACGGCTCCGGAAGAAACAAGTATTATTTCTATGCCGGCCTTGTGCAGCTCGGCTATCTGGTCCACCAAAGCGGACATGCGGGTGACGTCGAGAGTGCCGTCACGACGTGTCAAAACATTGCTGCCTACCTTGACAGCAATTCTATTGAAATCAATCTCCATTTTCTCTCTTTTCGTATTCACGGACTACTTCCATGGCGGCTTCGTAGTCCTTCTCATTGACGAGAACGGAAACATCTACCGCAGTGGCAGGCAGTACAACGTTTACTACCATTCCGTCTTTTGTTACAGCTTCAATATCACTATTTCCCAGCAGGCTCTTTACGAGTTCTGCTTCCCACGGTGAACCGGTGAACACCTCAACGAGTTTGCTTTTGTCTTCTTCTTTCATGATGGTATGAATTTAGAGGTTTCTGTCTTACAAATATAACAAATGTTTTTGTTTTAATGTTTAATGCTGACGAATTTATAGTTCAATCCTCTCAACTCTTATCGATTCATTCAGGAAAGTAGAAGCCGATTCTGTGAATTTCTCCTCCGATTCCGTGGTGCGGTAGACGCATCTTCCACCTTTGGTACATTTTTTGTCCATTTCCGGATGGCGGTGAAGATAGTCTTTCAGGCTGTCTGCTACCAGTTCCCCCTGGGTGACGGTCGTGATGCCGTCGGGCATGTATTGCTGTATCTTGGGCAGCAGCAACGGGAAGTGCGTGCAGCCCAGAATGACGGTGTCTATCTGCGTGTCTTTGGCCAGCAGGTTGTCGATGTTCTTGCGTATGAAGTAGTCGGTACCCTCACCTTGTGCCTCGTTGTTTTCTACGAGGGATACCCATAGAGGGCAGGCTTCACCGCTCACTTTGATGTCGGGGAAGAGTTTATGCACTTCCAGCGGATAGGATTCAGACTTGATGGTTCCTGCCGTGGCAAGCACTCCCACATGGCGGCTTTGGGTAATGTTCCCTATGCATTCTACGGTTGGGCGAATTACTCCCAACACACGGCGCATAGGGTCGAGGCGAGGCAAATCATTCATTTGTATGTTGCGCAGAGCTTTTGCCGAAGCTGTATTGCATGCCAGAATGACGAGGTGACAACCCATCTCGAACAGTTTGGTAACTGCCTGCAAGGTGAACTCATAGACAATCTCGAACGAGCGGGTTCCGTAAGGCGCGCGCGCGTTGTCGCCCAGATAAATGTAATCATATTGGGGAAGGGCTTCCCGTATCTTGCTCAGGATGGTCAGTCCGCCATATCCGGAATCGAATATTCCGATGGGACCGGCTGCAGAAGGTAATGTCTGTTTCATGCTTTCTAAAGACTATGTACCATGCAAAGATAATGCAAATTTCTCAGTAATGTATAAAAAATAAGCGCGGATAAAACTATCCGCGCTTGCTCTATCATAGATAATTCTATTATTTAATGCCCAATTGCGTTTTAACTTTGGCAGTTACATCAACGCTCTGTGCTCCTACGAATGGTATCGGGGTACGGGCCAAGTCGAAGATATAGACCACGCCTTCAGCCTTGCCGACAGCCTGGATGGCTTCGTCCAGTTTCTGATAGATGGGAGCCATAGCATCTTGCTGTGCTTTCTGCATACTTTGATAAGCTTCTTGTTGGAACTGTTCTTGACGTTGAGCCATATCCTGCAACTCTTTCTGACGTCTTTCTGCAATGTTTTTCGGCAGAGAGTCGGCTTGTGCCAGGAATTCTTGGTACTTCTTTTGGAATTCTTCGTTTGTACGCTGCATTTCATCCTGGTATTTTTTAGACATGGCGTCCAAGTCAGCTTGGGCTTTGGTAAATTCAGGCATAACAGCGATTACATCTTGAGAATTCATGTGAGCGAATTTAGCTTGCGCCATAGCTCCCAGCGGGAGGGCGAACATAACTACGAGTAGTGCGATTTTTTTAAGCATAATGTTTATTATTTATTTGAATGATTATTCGTCGGGGACAAATATAGCGCAAACTGAACGCAATACAAAATAAGCTCGCTTATTTTTAATCCAGAATGCAGTCTATATTCTGAAACAAATGTATGAAATTAATTTGAATATCCCAGTTTTGCAAGTACCTCATTGCTGACGTCAATACTCGGTGAGGCAAAAATGATACTTGATGCGGAAGCGCGGTCTACAACTGCTGCATATCCGTTTTGTGTAGCAATTTCCTTTACAGCATTGTATATTTCGTCTTGAATGGGTTGCATCAGACTTTCACGTTTTTTATACAGTTCGCCTTCCGGACCGAAGTATTTGCGGCGCAGTTCGGCTGCTGATTTCTCTTTAGCGACAATCTCTTCTTCCTTTTTACCTCTCTGTGTTTCAGAAAGGGAAGCAATCTGAGACTGATAGTTCTTGTACAGAGTCTTGGCTTCTTCGGAAATCTTTTCGACCTCACTCTGCCATTGTCTGGAGGATTGCTCCAGTTGTTCATTGGCACGTTCGTAAGCAGGAATATTTTCCAGGATATATTCCATGTCAATCAAGGCGAACTTCTGTGCACCGGCTGTTATGCTTACTGCAAACAGCGTAAAAAGGATCAATAAACTCTTCTTCATAACGATACTGCATTAATTGTCAATTATCAATTGTCCATTGCTTAGAATTCCTGTCCCAGGATGAAGTGGAACTGGCTACCGCTGTATTGGAATGTAGGACCAATTTTGTCGAAACCGTAAGCCCAGTCGATACCCATCATACCGATCATCGGGAGGAAGATGCGGACACCGACACCGGCTGAACGCTTCAATTCGAATGGGTTGAACTTATTGACATCATGCCATGCATTACCGGCTTCTACAAACGTTAACGCATAAATACTGGTACTTGTTTCGAGCATCAAAGGATATCTTAATTCCAGTCCGAGACGTGTATAGGCATAACCTTCAGAGCCGTATGGAGTCAATGAGCTGTTCTCATAACCACGGAGGGCGATGCTTTCTGTAGCATAGCTGGAGTAGCCGGTCATACCGTCACCACCCACGTCAAACGTTTCGAATGGAGACTTCTTGTATTTGTTGTAGTGTCCCAGCAAACCGAATTCTACACGTCCCATCAATACCGGAGTACGTTTAACGGTAATCGGGTCCATCAACGGGATATAGATTTTGGATTTGAATTTCCACTTGTGGTATTCAATCCACTTGTGCATCTTGTTCATGTCTTCCTGGCTGCTGGTGCTGTACTTGCTGTAATCGGTACCGTCGAACAGAGAGAAAGGCGGTGTGATTTGTGCAGACAACGAGAACTCGGAACCTTGGCGCGGATAAATCGGGTTGTCGATAGAGCTACGGGACAAGGTCAGGTTGAGGCTGAGGTTATTACACTTACCGTTGGTAACCGGGAAGTACTGCCAGTCACTCAGAACATAACGTTGGTAAGACAACTCGGCTGTGAATTGGAAATAGTCATCCGGCCACTTCAAGCGCTTACCGAACATCACAGCAAGACCATACATCTGGATAGATTTGTCCGGGTCGTAATAATTCTCGTAGTTGTTGTAATTGCCGTAGTTGTACATACCGTAGCCATACATACCACTATAATAGCTGTTGTAATAGCTGTTCATGTAGGCCGAATTGTAATAACGGCTACTGATGTCGGTCTGGCGGGAATAGAAAGCCGATACGGAGAACGCATTCGGGCGTTTACCGCCAAACCACGGGTCGTAGAATGAAACGCTGTATGACTGATAGTATTTGGCATTGGTCTGTCCGCTGATGGTCAATGTCTGACCGTCACCTTGCGGGAGGATACCGCGGTAGTTCTCACCCGGATGCAGCAGGTTGGACAGAGAGAAATTGGTGAACTTCAGACTTAACTTACCGATAATACCCGTTTGTCCCCAACCGGCGGAGAACTCTACCTGGTCGTTGGCTTTGGATACAAGGTCATAACCGATGTCTACCGTGCCGTCTTCCGGTCTCGGCTGGATGTCGGGCTGGATTTGTTCGGGGTCGAAGTGTCCCATCTGCTGGATTTCACGCATGGAACGCATCAGGTCTTCACGGCTGAAGAGTTCGCCCGGACGGGTACGGAGTTCACGGCGTACTACGTTTTCATACAAACGGTCGTTACCGTTGATGCTGACTTTATTGATGGTAGCCTGGCGGCCTTCGTAGATACGCATTTCCAAGTCGATGGAGTCGCCCACGATGTTTACTTCCACCGGTTCGAGGCTGTAGAACAGATAACCGTTGTTGTAGTAGAGGTTGCCGATGGCATCGTCATCGGTCATTGTACGTTCTTCAAGTAACTTTTGGTTGTAGACGTCACCCTTCTTCATCTGGAGGAGGAAGTTCAGTTGTTCGGAAGGATACAGTGTGTTACCTACCCAGGTTACATTGCGGAGGTAGTATTTCTGCCCTTCATCAATTTGCATAAAGATGTCTACAGTACGGTCATCGTAGGGCTTGATACTGTCTGTCACGATGATGGCGTCACGATAACCCAGTTCGTTGTATTTGTCGATAATCAGCTGTTTGTCCGCTTCGTAGTTGTCCTCAATGAATTTCTTGGTGCGGAACAGATTGAGCAGCTTGCCCTTTTCGTTTGTTTTCTTCATCACACGCTTCAGCTTCTTGGTCGTGAGGGCCTCGTTGCCTACAATGGTGATTTGATGTACTTTCACTTTCTCCTTCTTGTCGATGTCGATGTTGACAATCACTTCATTCTTCTTTTCCGGATCATCACGTTGGGTGATGATTACATCTGCATTCTTGAAGCCCTTGTCGTCAAAATAGCGCTTTATCAAGGTCTTGGCGCGGTCCACCAGATTAGGTGTAATCTGACCGCCCTTTATCATGCCGATTCTGCTTTCCAGGTCTTCACGCTCTGACTTCTTCACACCGTTGTAGCGTATGTCGGAAACACGCGGACGCATGGTCAGATGAATGGTCAGCCAAATTTGGTCACCTTCAATCTTGTCTGCTGTAATTTCCACGTCAGAGAACAGACCGTGGCGCCAGTAGCGCTTACAAGCTTGTGTAATCTCGTCACCCGGCACGGTGATAGTCTGCCCTTTGGATAGTCCGGACAATCCGACAATTACATAATCCTCATAGTTCTGGGCTCCTTCGACCTTAATGTCGGCTATTTCATACTTCTTGGGTGTTCCCGAATAGAGTATAACCGGCTTTTCGGTTTCATCGGTGTTGTTTACGTCCTGTGCTGCTGTTGTCAGTGCGCAGCCGAAAAGGCAGACAAACGTTACGAGTATGGAGAAAATACGATAGTGCATCTTTTTATTTACTATTTTACAATTTACTATTTACTATTTGTGTGTCCGGTGATTAATTGATTTGCTCGCTGGTCTTGCCGAACCTGCGTTCGCGTTTCTGATAGTCACATATGGCTTTGCGTAGCTCCTCTTCACGGAAGTCGGGCCAATAGGTATCACAGAAATAAAGTTCCGAATAGGCGCATTGCCAGAGCATGTAGTTACTGAGGCGGAGCTCTCCTCCGGTACGTATCAGCAGGTCGGGGTCGGGCATGAAGTGGGTTGTCAGATGACGGGATATGAGCTCACTGTCGATTTGTTCGGGTTTCAGCTCACCTTTCTGTACCAGGTCGGCTATTTGCCGGGCAGCTTCCGTTATTTCCCAGCGGGAAGAGTAGCTCAATGCCAGTACCAGGCACATTCCCGTGTTGTGGGAGGTGTGTGCCACGCAAGTGTTGAGCCGTTGCTGTACGTTGGCAGGCAGTTTTTCAATATCTCCTATTACCCGGAAACTGATATTGTTCTTCATGAACGTCTCTTCCTCTATGGAGTCGAAGAGCAGTCCCATCAAGGCGGCTACCTCGTCCGACGGACGATTCCAGTTCTCGGTAGAGAACGTATATAAAGTAAGGTATCTGACTCCTAATTTAGCGGCTTCCTCTGCAATGACGTGCACAGTCTCTGCGCCGGCCTGATGTCCATAGCTGCGTTCGTGTCCACGCTGCTTGGCCCACCGTCCGTTACCGTCCATGATAATCGCCACGTGCTGGGGTATCCGGTTTAGATCGATTTCTTCCTTATATGACATCATTATTATTGTATTTCGAAGCCCAATCTGTTAAGACGTCCGCGCCATACTTCATTTTTGGTGCCGTTGCCGCCGAATATCACCCAAATGAAGTCCCGTTTGTCTGCCGGGGCCACAGTTTTGTCTTTCGTCGGTTCCACTATAATGGAGTACGCGCCTTTCCCTTTGAATTCCTGGGGTAGCAGGAACTTGGTTTCTGTCTTGCTCCACGCAATGCCTGTGATGGAGTTGTAGATGGCGTCAAGTTCTCCTCCAAAGCAATAGAACATGTCGCCATAGTACATAATGGCAGGGTTGACCATGCCGGGACAAGATGTGTCGTACACCGTGTTAGCCAGGCTTGCCCAGCCTTTGCCGTCCAATGAGAACCAGGGTATTGTCTCTTGTTCGTTGGCCAGCGGCATTCCTGCCAGAACCACCTTCTCTACACCATTGCCGGTGTTGGTCTGGGTGGTGGATATGTTTTCGGTAGGGAATCCTGCCGGGACTTCCTCAAGGGTAAGGTTGTCAGCCGTGTTTTCCGTTTCCCAATTCTTTCCGTCTTTACAGATGTTGAAATATTGCTTTCCATTGATTTCCACAATACCCGAGAGCCGGTCGGAGAAACCATTGATGAGGACTATGACATTGTCTCCCAATGTAGTGACTTCTGTCCAGGCGCCGCCGTTGGTGGAGCTGAATACTCTCTTGCTTTTTGTAACCATGTAGAGTGCATTGTTATACTCTACGGCAGATGTCAGCTTTACGTCTGAGGGGAGGTTGCTGACATTGACTTTACTCCAGTTGTATTTATCGGGCGCAGTCGATGTCTTGTAAGCGGTAGTGTTGGAAGTGTAGACAAACAACTCGTCTCCAAGTATAACCGCTTTTTGCTGGCCTAAATTGATGGTATTGGAGAATACATTCCCTCTTTTCTGCATGTCTGTCCAGACGAGTGAGTCCGGGTCTTGCAGATGTACATTAACTTTCAGTTTATATTCGCGGACTGTAACACCGTCGGCGGCATGTGCTTTGAACAGCATGCCGGCATCGTTGTTCATGGCGGGTCTCAAATCCACGGAGTCCGACATGACGAATACCGTGTCGGTAGGCGAGCCTGAAGTTATCCAACCGGTAACGGTCATAGTATCAATCAGAATACGGTCAATGATGGTATCTGAACCTACGGGCAATGAATCTCTGTTATAGATGAGTCTATTGAGCTGGTCAATTGTAAATTTGTAATGTTTGCCATGTATGGTATCGATACCAAAAGCATGTATAGTAGCATCGGAGCTGAATTCATAATTGTCGTCAGAGTCAAGGCATGAACTTAGAGCAAATGACACAATAAGAAAACTCACAATTACTGATCGAAACTTTATTCTCATTTTGAAAGTTAGTGTTTATTTACAAGTTGCAAAAATAGGAACATTTTTTTCTATAAACAGCTTTACGAGGAAGTTTTATATAAAATTATAGATAATATCCCCCTTTTTCTCGATAAAAAAGCCCTGAAATGAGGCTATTGACTGTTTCTTGAGGCAGTATAATGGCGAAAACTCCTGCCGAAAGAATGCTCTGTTGCAAATGGATATCCGTCACTGATTTCGGGTGCTTTGACGCCGGAATGAAGAAGGTACGGAGTTTCTTCCACAAAGATTTCGTCCCACAATCCGGCAGCGATGAAGGATTGGAGAGTTTGGCTGCCACCCTCTACCAAAAGGGATTGTAATCCGCGTGTATACAGCGTTTCCATGATTTCGGGGAGTACATTCCGCCGGTAGTCGCTGACTGGCAGATACTCTACATTCGGTAGCGGAGCGTGCGGGGCTTCTGTAAAAACGAGGGTCGGCACGCTACCGTCAAATAGGTGAAGGCTGGGGGATAGCTTTTGTTGCCGGTCCAGCACGATACGTACCGGTGAACGACCATACCAATGGCGGACATTCAGGCCGGGATTGTCCAGTTCAGCCGTACGGGTACCTACTAATATGGCACTGTGCTCTGCCCGTTTCTTGTGTACCAGCATCGAAGTCAGCGGGCTGGAGAGGATAACCGGTTTACCGTCCGTGCGGGAGTAATCGATATATCTGTCAGAAGATTCCGCCCATTTTAGGGTGATGTAGGGGCGTCGCAAAGTATGGAAAGTGATGAACCTGCGGATGAGCTGCCGACATTCTGTTTCCAGCACTCCGACAATAACTTCACGTCCGGCATCCTTCAGTTTCTGTATGCCCCGGCCCGCAACCTTAGAGAAAGGGTCCCGGCACCCGATGACGATGCGTGGAATCTGCTTCTCGATGATGAGGTCTGCACAAGGAGGAGTTTTGCCATAGTGCGAACACGGTTCCAGGCTGACATAGATGGTGGAACGTTTCAGCAGGGACGTGTCTTTCACGGAACGGATGGCGTTGACCTCAGCGTGGGCTTCTCCACAGCGCACATGGTATCCCTCGCCTATGATTTTCCCGTCACATACTATTACCGCTCCCACCATCGGGTTGGGTGCTGTATTGCAAAGTCCGTTTTGTGCCAGTTGGATGCATCGCAGCATATATTTCTCTTCTTCTGAATTCATATCCTTGCTTGTCTTTTGGTTGAATAATCAAAATTAATGATTACTTTTGCAGCCCGAATAAAACCGGACCCCGAATGAATGTAACCGTTTCACATATCCGCAGTGCTTTGCAGGAATGCTACCCTCCCCGGGAGGCGGCCAATCTTTCCCGTATTGTCTGCTGTGAAATGTTTGGTCAGAGTCATATTGACTATTACCTGGGCAAAGATATGATTTTATCTCCAAACGATGAAAGGGAATTGGAAAGCATTCTTTCCCGTCTGTGTAATTTTGAGCCCATACAGTATGTGCAGGGTACTGCCCGTTTCCTGGGACGTACTTTTCGGGTGGCTCCGGGGGTACTTATTCCCCGCCCCGAAACGGAAGAGCTGGTGGAGGGGATGCTGAAGGAAGTCGCTCCGGTTTCCCGTATTCTCGACATTGGCACCGGAAGTGGGTGTATTGCCGTCACTTTGTCTAAGGAGTTGCCGGAAGCGGAAGTAACTGCTTGGGACATTTCCGAAGAAGCTCTTGCCATAGCCGGCGACAATAACCACCTTTTGCAGGCTTCCGTGCTATTTGTACAGCGTGATGTCCTGACGTATCAACCGGTTGAGGGTGAATGTTTTGATGTAATCGTCAGTAATCCGCCTTATGTTACGGAAATAGAAAAGCGGGATATGGAACCAAACGTCTTGAACTGGGAACCCTCACGGGCTTTGTTTGTTCCGGATAGCGACCCGCTCCGTTTCTATCGGCGTATAGGTGAACTGGGACGGAGCATGCTGACGGCCGGCGGCCGACTCTATTTTGAAATCAACCGGGCATTTGGAGAGGCTGTCGCTTCGATGCTTCGCAAGCAAGGCTATACGAATGTCCGTATCCGAAAAGATATTTCCGGCAACGACCGGTACGTAATTGCAGAACGATGATAGAAATAACTGAAACTGAAGCTTTGAACAGAGTGGCGGCATATTGCTCCACTGCCGAGCATTGCCGGGCGGAGATTGCGGAGAAACTGCAACGCTGGGGCATTGCCTATGATGCCATAGACCGTATCATCAACCGTCTGGAACAAGAGAAGTACATTGATGAAGAGCGCTTCTGCCGTGCTTTCATCAACGACAAATACCGTTTTGCCAAATGGGGCAAGATGAAGATAGGGCAGGCGCTCCAGTTGAAAAAGATATCTTCATCTGTCTATTGGCCCTATTTGAACGAGATTGATGAGGAGGAATACCACGCCGTCTTGCAGAAACTGCTGGCGGCAAAGCGTAAAAGCGTCCGTGCCGAAAGTGAGTATGAGTTGAATGGCAAACTGGTGCGTTTTGCCTTGAGCAGGGGGTTCGAAATGAAGGATATATGTCGTTGCATAGAGGTTTCTGAGGAAAATGACTACTCCGAATGAAAATTATCGGCTTTCTCTTTTTTATTCTCATTCTGTTTCCGTATTTTTGTGCCATATTTATCATATATAGATTAGTTTTGCTATGAAAACTTTAGAAAGATTGTTTGCAGAGAAGTTGCTGAAGATAAAAGCGATTAAACTACAACCGGCTAACCCGTTCACTTGGGCATCCGGATGGAAGTCTCCGTTTTATTGTGATAACCGCAAAACCCTTTCTTATCCTTCTCTCCGTAATTTCGTAAAGATTGAAATTACGCGTCTGATTTTGGAACGTTTCGGACAGGTGGATGCCATTGCCGGTGTGGCAACGGGAGCTATCCCGCAAGGTGCCTTGGTGGCCGATGCATTGAACTTGCCGTTTGTATATGTACGCTCCACTCCGAAAGACCATGGACTGGAGAATTTGATTGAAGGTGAACTTCGTCCCGGTATGAAGGTGGTAGTCGTGGAAGATTTGATTTCTACGGGTGGAAGCAGTTTAAAGGCTGTAGAAGCTATCCGCCGTGACGGATGTGAGGTCATCGGTATGGTGGCTGCCTATACTTATGGTTTCCCGGTTGCCGAAAAGGCTTTCAAGGATGCCAAGGTGCCTTTGGTGACGCTGACCAATTACGAGGCTGTGATGGAAGTGGCACTGCGTACGGGCTATATCGAGGAAGAAGATGTGGAGACTCTGAATGAATGGCGTAAAGACCCTGCACATTGGGAATCTGGTAAATAAGAACTTATTTGTAAAAATGTTAATATGGATAAAAGAGCCATTCGGATAGATTCTGTCCGGATAGTTCTTTTTTCTTTTTGAATACGATTGATCATGACGAAATTTGAGAGTGGAGTGAAAGTTGTACCGGCTTCACAAGAAGCTGTTTATGAAAAGCTTTCCGACCTGAGCAATCTGGAGAAGGTGAAAGACCGTTTGCCTGAAGACAAAGTGAAGAACTTGAGTTTTGATGCGGAGAGCATGACGATAGAGGTGGCTCCCGTAGGAAAGATTACGTTGCAGATTGTGGAGAAGGAACCTTGCAAGTGTATCAAGTTTGCAACAACCACTTCACCGCTGCCCTTCAATCTGTGGATACAGATTGTACCCGTCACCGAAACCGAATGTAAAATGAAACTGACCATCGGCATGGATATAAATCCGTTTATGAAGACCATGGTGCAGAAACCCTTGCAGGAAGGATTGGAGAAGATAGCAGATATGTTGGCGATGATACAATATTAATCACTAACCATTAATCATTAGAAACAACGTGGCTCAGAAACTTTGGGAAAAATCCGTTCAGGTAAATAAGGATATCGAACGCTTCACGGTAGGCCGTGACCGTGAAATGGACCTTTATTTGGCAAAGCACGATGTGCTGGGTTCCATGGCGCACATCACGATGCTCGAAAGCATTGGCTTGTTGACGAAGGAAGAACTGCGGCAATTGCTGGCCGAATTGAAGGAAATCTATGCGATGGCCGAGCGTGGAGAATTTGTGATAGAAGAGGGAGTGGAAGACGTTCACTCACAAGTGGAACTTATGCTGACGCGCAACTTGGGTGATATAGGTAAGAAAATACACAGCGGACGTTCGCGCAACGACCAGGTGTTGCTCGATTTGAAGCTCTTTACCCGTGCAGAGATAAAGGAGGTGGCGGAAGCTGTGGAGCAATTGTTCCATGTGCTGGTTATGCAGAGCGAACGCTACAAGGATGTACTGATGCCGGGTTATACACACTTGCAGATAGCCATGCCGTCTTCTTTCGGACTTTGGTTTGGGGCATACGCCGAGAGCCTGGTGGACGATATGATGTTCCTTCAGGCAGCTTTCAAGATGTGCAACCGCAATCCTTTGGGTTCTGCTGCGGGATACGGTTCCTCGTTCCCGCTGAACCGTACGATGACTACCCGTCTTTTGGGATTTGATTCCCTCAACTACAACGTAGTGTATGCCCAGATGGGGCGTGGCAAGATGGAGCGTAATGTTGCTTTCGCCCTTGCCAGTGTGGCCGGAACCATATCGAAATTGGCTTTTGACGCATGTATGTTCAACAGTCAGAACTTCGGTTTTGTGAAGCTGCCGGACGATTGCACTACCGGCTCCAGCATCATGCCTCACAAGAAGAACCCGGACGTCTTTGAACTGACGCGTGCCAAGTGCAACAAACTGCAATCCCTTCCCCAGCAGATTATGATGATAGCCAACAATCTTCCTTCCGGCTATTTCCGTGACTTGCAGATTATCAAAGAGGTCTTCCTGCCTGCTTTTCAGGAACTGAAAGACTGTCTGCAGATGACGACTTACATTATGAATGAAATCAAGGTGAACGAACATATTCTTGATGATGACAAGTATCTGCTTATTTTCAGTGTGGAGGAAGTCAACCGCTTGGCACGTGAAGGGATGCCTTTCCGCGATGCCTACAAGAAGGTGGGACTGGATATTGAAGCCGGAAACTTCTCGCACAGCAAAGAGGTGCATCATACCCATGAAGGCAGTATCGGAAACCTTTGCAACGATGAAGTCTCTGCCCTGATGCAGAAAGTGGTAGATGGTTTCAATTTTGAGACCATGCAAGCTGCAGAGAAAGAGTTGCTGGGCAGGTAAAAGGTTCTGCGGGTTCAAGTCCCGCTGCGAGTACTGTACTTTTATAAAAAAAAATTTGGCAGAAACGGGAAAACTGTTTATCTTTGCACCCGTTCTCCAAATGCGGAAATAGCTCAGTTGGTAGAGCATAACCTTGCCAAGGTTAGGGTCGCGAGTTCGAGTCTCGTTTTCCGCTCTCTTTTCCCTTTTTAGGATGCTCGAATGGTGGAATGGTAGACACGAAGGACTTAAAATCCTTTGGCCATTGCGGCTGTGCGGGTTCAAGTCCCGCTTCGAGTACTCGATTAAGCTCTGTGAATCATTGATTTGCAGAGCTTTTTCTTTATAAGCTCTTGATATGAAAGACCGTTTCTCTATAGCGAACAAAGTGTTTCCCTTAATAGAACAAGTTGTTTCATTATGGCGAACACTTTGTTTCCCTTAACAAAACATTTCGTTTCATCATATGAAAACAAACTGTTTTTCCTTATTGGAACAAACTGTTTCTCTATACTTGAACAAAGTGTTCATCGCTGTGAACTAACAAACTAACTATAATACTATAGTAGATGATATGCGCGTGGCACTTACTAATATGTGCTTGCAGATGAAATAAAAGAATCTATATAAATAGCCTCCTCTTTATTGTTCAGAACAGCTTGGGGCGTTTGTTATTGAACCGATAGCCGATACCCAACATCAGATAATTGGGCTCATGAAATTCCCGGAGGTTATATCCTATATGGAGATACGAATTGCGTGTTACGTCTATTTTCAGGGCAAGAATCTGATAGAAAGACTTCATGTCACCGCCGCCGTGCAGAACATTGGCTCCCAGACCGATACCTACCGTGAAGTAAGGCATGACAAATTCTCCGCGGGCGGATAAGCCCAATGCCATCTGCTTCTTGGCGGGCGGAGTATAGAAGCCGTTCTCTTCCTCGTACGATTCTTTCATGTTCGCACTGTGGTCGTATACGCCGTCCAACGCCACACCGGCGCGGAATTTATAGCCGAAGTTGTACATGGGTGCAAAGCTGAAACCGAACACGTTGTAAGTGCCGGGTGCGGGTACCTGGCCACTACTGCCCTCATGGGCCACTGCTTTCTTTCGCCAGGAGCCGAACAAAGTCAAGTCGTAGCTGACGTGGCGGGGGAATGGAGGAACGATAGGGCGTTGCCATGATTGGGCGAGCTCATCCGCTCTGCGGTTAAAGTTATATACCAATCCCACTTTGCAGTCCACCGTGTTCAGACCGGAGTTGGGATATTGGGTGTTTCCGTTGGAAAAGTGGCTTCCGGTAGCTCCTATCATCAGGTCGAACTTGGGGGAGAGTGCCCACTTTAAGTAGAGGTTCACATTGAGATAGGCATTCACTTTCGAGCCGATAATCTGGTTCTCCGGGTTGTCGTATTCATCGTAGGGTTTCCAGCCGAACGATGCGCCGAAGTTCCATTCATAGTTCAAGGATATGCGGGGGCTGAATTGGGCGATGCGTCCCCCTTGAAACAGATAGACCGCCAGCGGGTTGCCCAGCTCTTCCGGATTGCCGAAGTTGAAATAGCCGACTCCAATCCCTTGATAGGCTCCTATATAAGCCTGGTCGGCAACGGTGTGGGGACGGAGCTGGAAGGAGTATTTCAGATGGCCGGCATAGGCATTTTTCATGGGCTTGTATTGGTGGTTGGAGTACTCCAGAAAAGGGTTGGTCTGAAAAATATAGCCAGCACGCCCTTCTACGCCTAATCTATGGATGAAGCGCTGTGAGAAAGGGAGTGTATCCCGTTTGTATTCCGAATGACTATCGGATGTCCATTGTTGGGCGTATATTGTATCAGACAAGAAAAGTACCGCTCCTAAGAAAGCCAGTATTTTCCATATCTGCATTCTATTTTTCATATGCCGTGTCGGTCTTTCTTGTTTATAAATGTTCCAAGTGAAGTTTAATTTCGTGCAAATATAGTTCTTTTCTCCTTTTGGTATTCACAATGAGACAACTATTTGTAAAAAGAGGGGGTAAAACAGAAATCGTCAATAGAATGGCCGACTTCGGTTTTATCCCCTCCTTATTCATTCACCCGGATGTTGTCTTATGATTCAGATGCTGGGTGGCGAGTATTATTTCCGGTCGTTCTCCCGGATTTCCACACGGCGGATTTTCCCGCTGATGGTTTTGGGGAGCTCATCAACAAATTCGATGACACGCGGGTATTTGTAGGGAGCCGTCACTTTCTTCACATGGTTCTGCAACTCCTTGACAAGCTCTTCTCCGGTGCGTGCCTTGTACTCTTTTGCCAACACAATCGTAGCTTTTACCACTTGACCGCGGATTTCATCGGGCACACCGGTAATGGCACATTCCACTACGGCTGGGTGGGTCATCAATGCACTTTCCACTTCGAACGGGCCGATGCGGTAACCGCTACTTTTGATAACGTCGTCGGCGCGGCCCACGAACCAGAGGTAGCCGTCTTCGTCCTTCCAGGCTACGTCTCCCGTGTAGTAAATGCCGTTGTTCCATGCCTCGTGGGTACGGTTGGCATCGCGGTAGTATTCCTTGAACAATCCCAGCGGTTTGCCTTTGTCGGTACGGATTACAATCTGTCCCTGCTCACCGGCTTCCACGGAACGTCCTTCGTGGTCTATCAGGTCTACGTCGTATTGCGGATTGGGCAATCCCATGCTGCCGGGTTTCGGTTCCATCCACGGCATGGTGGCAACGGTAAGGGTCGTTTCGGTCTGTCCGAATCCCTCCATCAGCTTGATGCCCGTCAACTTCTTGAAGGTCTCGAATACGGCGGGGTTCAATGCTTCTCCGGCGATGGTGCAGTATTCCAGACTGGATAGGTCGTACTTCGTGAGGTCTTCGTGGATGAGGAATCGGAAGATGGTGGGCGGCGCACAAAGCGACGTGACGTGATAATCTTGTATCTTCTCCAGTATGGCTGCGGGAGTGAATTTCTCGTGGTCGTATACAAATACGTTGGCGCCGGCAATCCATTGTCCGTAGAGCTTGCCCCACACGGCTTTTCCCCAACCGGTGTCGGCAATGGTGAGGTGTAGGCTGCTCTCTTTCAGGTTGTGCCAGAAGCTGCCGGTGACGATGTGTCCCAACGGATAGGTGAAGTCGTGGGCCACCATTTTGGGCTCTCCGGTAGTGCCGCTGGTGAAGTACATCAGGGAGATGTCATCGTTCGTATTCGGATGTTCAGGTTTCACGAAAGGAGCGGCAGCCTCGATACCTTTGTGAAAGTCTTCGAATCCTTCGGGAACTTCCGGCCCGACGCTTACGAGGCGTTTCACAGAAGGAGACTCCGGCATGGCTGCCGTGATATGGTCGGTGATGACGCTTTCGCCGGCGCAGACTATCATCTTGATGTCTGCGGCGTTGCAACGGTATACGATGTCTTTCTTCGTCAGCAGGTGGGTGGCGGGAATCACCACTGCACCGAGTTTGTGTAGTGCCACAATGCTGAACCAGAATTCGTAACGGCGCTTCAGTATCAGCATCACCATGTCTCCGTGGCCGATGCCGAGGCTTTGGAAATAGGAAGCCGTCATGTCTGTGTACCGTTTCATGTCGGCAAAGGTAAACTGCCGGCATTCGCCCTGGTCATTGGTCCACAACAGTGCGGGTTTGTCGGGTTGCTCGGCGGCCCAGGCATCCACTACGTCGTAGCCGAAGTTGAAATTCTCCGGTACGTTTATCTTCAGGTTCTTGATGAAGTCCTCCTGTGAGGTGAAGGATGTTTGAGATAAAAATCTTTCTACCATAACTTTATTACATGATTACTGCCAGGAATTTTACAGTCTTTCCGTCAAGCGCCTTCATGCCGTGCGGCAGTTTGGAGTTGAAGTATAGACTGTCTCCTTCGTTTAAGATTAAGTCTTTGCCGTCGATGCTGACCATCATACGGCCTTCCAGTACGAGGTTGAACTCCTGACCGGCATGGCTGTTGTAATGTATCGGCTCGCTGTCCGGTTTCGGTTCTACGGTCACAATGAACGGGTCTGCCGTGCGGTTGATGAAACCGGCTGCCAGCGATTGGTATTTATATGCCTTGGTACGTTCTATACTGGTTCCTTTTCCGGCACGTGTCAGGAAGTAGGAGCTCATTTTGGGCTCTTGCCCAAACATCAGTGCGTCCAGTGATATGCCGTAGTGCCGTGCTATCTTCTGCAGCATGCTGACCGAGATGTCGAATTCTCCGGTTTCGGCCAGGCGGTACTCTTCTGCAGAAATGTCGCAGTCACGGGCGATATCGTCGGCAGTCAGTTCCAATACGTCACGCAGTCCGCGCAGGCGTTCGGCTATTTGTCTGATTTGTTCGTCCATAATTATATTTTTTTAATGGGTTGTTATTAAAGTGTGGCAATGTGCCAATAGGCTGCACAATGTTTAATTATACCGTAGCTCATAGGCATATCGGGACATCGTTACATTAGCACATTAAATATCATTTACTCGCTTTGATGGCTTTAATCACAGTGGAGGTGAATCCTTCATGTTCCAGCTCGTTGATTCCCTTGATGGTAATTCCTCCGGGGGTACACACCTTGTCAATCTCAACACTGGGGTGCGTGTCGTTGTTCAGAATCAGCTCGGCTGCCCCTTTCACGGATTGTGCCACCATGCGCATGCCGTCTTTGGGATAGATACCCATTTCAACGCCGGCCTGCATGGCTGCCTGGATATACTTAAGCACGTAGGCGATGCCGCAGGAAGTCATGGCAGTGGTTGCCGCAATCTTTTCTTCGGGAATGAGCATGGCGAGTCCCATCTGGTTGAAAATGTCCAGCATCAGTTGCTCCTGCTCCTTGGTGGCATTGCGGCTGGCGATGAGTGTCATGCTTTCCATCTCGCTGATGGCGGTATTGGGAATAAGACGGAACATGGTCATTTCTTTGTCTGCTACATAGTGTGTCAGCTCTTCAAAAGGAATGCCGGCTGCAACGGATATAAGAATCTCTGTGCCTTTTAGTTCCAGTTCCTTTATCACTGGCTCCATCAGCCATGGCTTCACGGCAAAGATTATCATATCTGCACCGGCTGCCGCTTCCTGGTTGTCATTGGTCACTTGCAATGCGGGGAATTCTGCCTTCAGCTTGTCCAGCTTGCCCTGGGTGGGGTTGGAGACAATGATGTTACCGGCAGGGATGATTGTTCCTTTTGCCAGCCCTCGGGCAATGGCTCCCCCCATATTTCCTGCACCGATAATTGCTGTTTTCATATCTTTTTGTTGTTAAAAGAGTTGTTTTGCTGGCAAAGGTAGATAAATTTTCTACAAAAAACGACCGAGAGAGAAAGGTATTCTGCTTTTCGGTCGTTTCTTTTGCTGGCTGATTATTTGTGTCAAATATTAAAGTACTTTCTTGAAGCGTTCCAAGAATTCCTTTGCTTCATCCATGCCGAGGCACAGAGGCGGCAGCAGGCGAAGTACATTCGTACCGCTTACACCGGTGAATACATGCTGCTCTTTCAGTAGTCTTAGGCGCAGTTCCTTGATGGGTTCTTCAAATTCCAGCCCTATCATGAGTCCGCGTCCGCGAACGTCCTTGATTTGAGGGAATTTCTTTAGTTCCGTTATCAGGAAGTTGCCGACTTGGGCTGCATTCTCTATCAGGTTTTCCTGCTCTATCACATCCAGCACGGCAAGGGCGGCACTGCAAGCCAGGTGGTTTCCGCCGAAAGTGGTTCCAAGTTGCCCGTATACTGGTGTAAACATTGGGCTGATGAGTACGCCTGCCATCGGGAAACCATTGCCGATGCCTTTTGCCACGGTGATGATGTCGGCTTTGATGCCGTTGTACTGATGGGCGAAGAACTTGCCGCTGCGTCCGTAGCCGCTTTGGATTTCATCGAGAATCAAGACCGTGTTGTGTTCCGTACAAGTCTGGCGGAGAGCCTGCATGAATTCGTCTGTCGGCAGTTGGATGCCGCCTACACCTTGTATGCCTTCGATAATCACTGCGCAGACATCTCCTTTGGACAATTCGACCTTCATGGCTTCGATGTCGTTCAACGGGAGGTAGGTGACGTGCCCGCAGTTGTTGATGGGAGCGATGATTTTAGGATTGTTCGTTACTTCCACCGCCAGTGAGGTACGTCCATGGAATGCTTTTGAGAAGGATATCACACGGGTACGGCCATTGTAGAAAGAGGCGAGTTTCAAGGCGTTTTCATTGGCTTCGGCACCGCTGTTGATGAGGAAGAATGAGTAGTCGTCATAGCCACAGACTTTTCCCAAGCGTTCTGCCACTTGCTGTTGCAGCTTGTTAATTACTGAGTTTGAGTAGAATCCTAACGTAGCAACTTGGTTACTCACCATCTCTACATAATGTGGATGTGCATGTCCGATTGAGATGACTGCATGACCACCGTAGAGGTCGAGGTATTCGGTACCGTTCTCGTCCCATACATGGCAGCCTTTTCCTTTGACGATGTTGATGTCAAAGAGAGGGTATACGTCGAATAAATTCATTTTTTTTAGAATGCAGAAGGTTTCAACCGTAATCCTACGGTCTCTTCCAGGTTAAACATTAAATTCATGTTGTGGACTGCTTGTCCGCTGGCACCTTTCAGGAGGTTGTCGATGCAGGAAATGATAAGCAGCTTGTCACCGTGCTTCTCCAGGTGGATGAGGCATTTATTGGTATTCACCACTTGTTTCAGGTCAATGTTCTTTTCCACGACAAATGTAAAGGAATCTTTGGCGTAGTATTCTTCGTACATACGGATGATTTCTTCCAGAGCCACTTTGGTCTTTACTACGATGGTAGTGAAGATACCGCGCGGGAAGTCACCCCGGTAGGGGATAAAATCTATTTCTGCATCGAAACTGTTTTGCAGCTGGCGGAGTGATTGCTTGATTTCGGGCACGTGCTGGTGCTCGAAAGCTTTGTAAACACTCATGTTGTTGTTGCGCCAGCTGAAGTGGCTCGTGGCACCCGGTTTCACTCCGGCACCCGTACTTCCGGTGATGGCATTCACCATGATGTCATCATTCAGCATTAGGTGCTTGGCGAGCGGCAGCAGCCCCAATTGTATGCAGGTGGCAAAGCAGCCCGGATTGGCTACATGCTTTGCCTTGCAGGTGGCGCGGCGGTTCAGTTCCGGCAAGCCGTAAATGAAGTCGTGGTCAGGAGAGGCTATGCGGTAGTCCATGGAGAGGTCGATGATTCTCAACTCCTCGGGCACGTTGTGGCTTTCGAGGAATTTTCTAGTGTCGCCATGTGCCGTACAGAAAAACAGCACGTCGATTTCTTCCAGCGGAAGCTGGTCGGTAAATACCAAATCTGTTTCACCGTACAGTCCTTCGTGTACATCAGTAATTTTGTTGCCGGCGTTGCTTGAACTGTTTATGAATACGATTTCCGCTTCCGGATGGTTGAGCAGTAAACGTATCAGTTCGCCTGCCGTGTATCCGGCTCCGCCGATGATTCCTACTTTAATCATTTCTATAATATCTATTGGATTCTTCTGGTATGATAATCAATAATATAATGTATATAATTACACCTGCAAAAGCAGTAAAGACGGTAGCGAACGTATAAACGATGCGTACTAAAGATACGTCAAGTCCGAAAAAGTTTGCCAGTCCTGCACATACACCGGAAAGCATTCTTCCGGTTCGGGGACGTGTCAGTTTCCGTTTCTTGTCCGTCATTTAGATTTTCTCGTCTTTGTGATTTGAATAATATGCACGCAGTGCCGTGGAGGTTACTTTGATGAAGCCCTTGGCATCTTCTGCCGTCCAGCCTTTCTGCATTTCGCCGTATTCGCCGAACTTGTTTTTCACAAGGTCGTCCTTGCTTTCTACACCTACGGTAGAGAAGCAGAGTGGGTGAAGCTCGAGGATAGCCGTACCGTTTACGTTGCGTTGCGAGGATTCCAGCATGGCTTCGATGTCGCGCATTACCGGTTCCAGATATTGGCTTTCGTGCAGGAACATGCCGTACCAGTTGGCTACCTGGTCCTTCCAGTATTGCTGCCATTTGCTCAAGGTATATTTCTCCAGGAACTTGTGTGCGCCGATAATCAGCATGGGTGCGGCAGCTTCGAAGCCTACACGGCCTTTGATACCGATAATCGTGTCGCCTACGTGCATGTCGCGGCCGATGCCGTATGCTGCACCGATCTCTTCCACTTTCTGGATGGCTTTGATGGGATCGTCGAATGTCTCGTCGTTCACGGCTTTTAGTTCCCCCTTCTCAAAAGTGAGGCGCAACTGTTCGCTGCCCTCTTTGGTGCAGTGTTTCAGGTAGGCGCTTTCGGGCAATCCTTGTGCAGAATCCAGAATCTCACCACCACAGATGGAGGTGCCCCACAGACCCACGTTATAGGAGTATTTCAGTTTGGTGAAGTCGGCGGCAAAACCGTGTTGGTTCAGGTAGTCAATCTCTTCCTGACGGCTCAGTGCCATGTCGCGTGTCAGCGTAATGATTTCCACGCCCGGAGCCATGACGAGGAAAGTCATGTCGAAGCGAATCTGGTCGTTACCCGCACCCGTAGAACCATGAGCGATGGCATCGGCGCCGATTTCGTTGGCATAGCGTGCAATGGCCAGTGCCTGGAAGATACGTTCGGAACTTACGGAGATGGGGTAGGTACCGTTACGCAGTACGTTTCCGAATACCATGTATCTTAGGCTTTTTTCGTAGTACTCTTGCGTCACGTCAATGGTGACGTATTCTTTGGCACCCAGCTTGTAGGCATTCTCCTCGTTAGTCTTCAACTGTTCGGGGCTGAAACCGCCAGTATTGGCACAAGCTGCATATACTTCGTATCCTTTTTCTTTGGCAAGATACATGACCGTGAATGAGGTATCCAAACCGCCGCTGAATGCGACTACCACTTTTTTCTTCTTTTCCATATCCTTATATTTTTATATTTTATCTTCTTCGTGCAGCTTCGGGTCGTAAAGCATTGCTGTGCAGATGCAGAATTTACGGTTCTTGGCTACCAATATATCATGGTTGATACAGCCTTCGCAACCTTTCCAGAAGGATTCGTCATCGGTTAGTTCGTTGAAGGTGACGGGCACATATCCTAGCTCGGTATTCATTTTCATGACGGCAGCTCCACTGGTGAGACTGAAAACTTTGGCATTGGGCCAACGTAGGCGTGCCAGGCGGAAAGAGGCGGTCTTGATACGTTTTGCCAGTCCCAGTCCCCGGTATTTGGGGTGTACTATCAGACCGGAGGTTGCTACATATTGCTTGTTGCCCCAGCTCTCTATGTAGGTGAAACCGGCAAAATCGTCTCCACACAAGGCTATGATGGCCTTTCCTTCTTTCATCTTAGTAGCTACGTATTCGTGTGTGCGTTCTGCGATGCCCGTTCCGCGTACCTTGGCAGCTTCCCGGATGGTATCCAAAATCTTGTCCACGTAAACTTCATGTGAGGCGTCAGCCACCATCACATCAATTTGTTTCGAATCCATTTCTTATTTAATTTCTTATTTTTTGTTGTTATCTATCATTTAATGTTCGGGATGATTTGCGATAGGAAGCTGCGTACCTCGTCATGTGACGCCGCTTCGTGCACCACCAGCATGATGGTGTCATCTCCGGCAATGGTACCCAGAATGGCGGGACACTCCCGGTTGTCGATGTCGTAGGCCATGCTGCTGGCATATCCGGGCCGGGTACGGATGACGGCAATATTGCCCGAAAATTGAAGTGAAACGAATCCGCTTGTCATCAACATCTCACTTGCACTCTGGTCGTTCGAACGTTTATACATGATGTTGTTGGGCAGCACATATACGTATTTACCGTTCATGTTCGCTGCTTTCGCTACTTTCAGCTGTTTCAAGTCGCGTGACAAGGTGGCTTGTGTCAGTTCAAAGCCTTCCTTGCTCAAAGCTTGCAACAGTTCTTCCTGAGAACTGACGTCTTTGCTTGAGATAATCATCTTGATGGCGTCTAACCGATTGGCTTTTTTCTTCATTTTCTGTATAATTATTCTAAGAGTGGCGCAAAATTAGGGATTATTTCGGAAAGAATATGCAAAAAAGAGACTTTTTTCTTTGTTTTATGTATGTATTGTGCATTTTTCTTTGAAAGATGAGCTTTATTTGTTCTGGAAGGCAATAATCTTAGAAATAAAAAAGTGCATTTTGGGACTACCCTCTATTCTCTTTATTTTGTCTTATGCATATACTGGAAAAATACATAGATGATTGTTTTATAAAACTAATGCAGATGATTTTTGTATATACATTTGATTTTATCTGAAGGTAAATCCGGGGCTTTGATAAGGATTCGGGCTTCATCCATGGCGTTTTTTGTTTATAAGTCTGATAAACTTTATTTGGAATAGATTAATCTTTTTCTGTAATCGATGGTCAGTGTTATTATAAAATATTACTTTTGCTTTAATCTTATAATCAACCAACATAGAGGAACAATATGGTTTTCTTGATAGAAAGTATTAATAATTAAGAATTTACCCTTTGTCACTTTAATTACTATGGAAAAATATATTATTGAAAAACTGAGATTAGGAGATGAACAGGCATTTAGATATATATACGATTGCCATTACATTCTTCTTTGTCGTTTTGCATATCAACTGTTGGATGACGTTGCTTTAGCAGAAGAAATAGTGGATGATACTATCTTCTATTTGTGGGAGCATCGTACTGACATTGAAATAACCTTTTCCTTACGTGCCTATTTGATGCGTGCAGTGCGTAATCGCTGCCTGAATGAATTGAATTCACAAAGGCATCGCAAAGAACTTCATTTCTCTTCTTTTATGCTTCCAGAAAATATGGAATTTTTAGATAGTGTTTTTGTGGAGGATAATCATCCTTTAGGTACTTTACTTGAGCAAGAGTTGGAAGAAGAATTATTGAAATGTATTGAGGAACTTCCAAAAGAATGCCGTGCGGTTTTTAAGAAAAGCCGTTTTGAACAAAAAAAATATGAAGAAATAGCAGATGAACTGAAAATATCGGTGAATACAGTTAAGTATCATATTAAAAATGCTTTAGCATCCATTCAATTACATATGGGAGACTATCTGAAACTGCTGATATTGTATATGTTTTGGGAAAATTGAAAAAAATACATTTTAGACTACCCTCTTTCTTTTCTATTTTGTCTTACTTATAAACGTACTTGTAATTATGTATACAGAAGAAAAATATAACGATATAGATAAGCTGATAGCATCGTATTTATCCAATGAATTGGATGAAAAATCCTTTTCTGAGTTAAAGCGGTGGAGTATGGAGTCAGAAACTAATCGTATTTATGTACGCGATCAGTTGGAAATTTGGTTCTCTTCAGGCGTATTGAGCGATAAGACCTTCTTTAATAAGAATGAAGCATTTGATTTATTTAAGCAACGGGTTGCTGAGGCTGGAAGGAATAAAAGACTTCGACGTTTTTCTTGGAAAGTGATATATCGCGTAGCCGCTGTAGTTTTACTTTTGTTGTTGCCTTTGGCTACTTATTGGCAAGGAAAGGAGGTTGTCAAACATAATTTTGCAGATATGGTAGTAGAGGCTCCATTAGGAGCACGTACTAAATTATATTTGCCGGACGGCACATTAGTATGGTTGAATGCAGGTTCTAAGATTGTTTATTCGCAGGGATTTGGTGTAGATGATAGAAACTTGTCTTTGGAAGGAGAAGGGTATTTTGAAGTTACTAAAAATGAGAAGATTCCTTTTGTTGTTGAAACAAGGGAACTTAATTTGAAGGTGCTTGGAACGAAGTTTAATTTTAAAAATTATCCAGAAGACGAGGAGGTTACTGTAAATCTGATGGAAGGAAAGGTCGCTTTGCAAAATGAACTGAAAAAGATGCCCGCTTTGTATCTGGCTCCTCGAGAAAAAATGGTTTTGAATAAACGAACTGGTATAATAAAGAAATCGAAGACCCATGTAGAATATTCAAATGCCTGGTCTAGGAATGAATTGTTTTTTGATGAAGAATTGTTGGAAGATATTGCGAAGAAATTGATGCGTAGCTATGATGTGAAAATACAAGTGGCTGATTCTTTGCGGAACAAACGATTCTATGGTAGTTTTAAAATAATAGGAAACACCATTGACGAAGTACTTCAAACAATAGCTTCTACCAATAGAATGCAGTATAGGTATGAAGATGAAAAATATATTTTATATTGATTTTTGAGAATGAGTAAATGTGTTGAACCTTAAAAACATTGAAGACATGAAAATAAATCCTTCCGGCTGATGCGATGAAGGCACTTGAGTAATAAAATGGAGGGTGCGGCAACACCCCCCCAGATTAAAAGTCAAGTAGTCTTGATAGAGATCACCTTGAATTTAAGATTATGCAAAGATAGTGAATCTTTAAATAATCTTGTTAATTACCTTAGTTATTTAATTAAAAATCAGGAGTATTATGAGATATTTTAAAAGGGCTATATTAATAGCCTCGGCAGCGCTTTGCTTTAATTTATCGGCCTTTTCGCAAGATATAACGCTGAAAGCCAATAATGTAACGGTAAAGGAGGCGATGGAGCAGTTGAAGAAATCGTCTGGATATTCATTTGTATTTTCATCGGCAGATGTCAATACAAAGAAACGTATCTCTATATCAGTAGAAGATGCAGGTATAGAAGAAGTTATAAAACAAATTCTGCAGGGACAAAGTGGATTTAGTTATGAAATTCAGGGTAAAAAGATTATTATAAAAAAAGCGCAGACAGGAACTGTTTCTTCTGCGCAAGAGGGTAAGGTTAGAGGACGTATCGTTGATGCTACCGGTGAACCGGTAATCGGCGCTACGGTTAGGGAACAAGGTACATCCAATGGTACAACTACCGACATTGACGGTAATTTTACCTTGGATGTAGCTCCTAATGCCAATTTGGAAGTGTCTTATATTGGTTATCAGACCCAGGTCTTGAAGGCCCAGAGTGGCAAAATGCTTGCTGTCACATTGAAAGAAGATACACAGTTACTGGATGAGGTTGTGGTTATCGGTTATGGTACGACAACACGAAAAGATTTCACAGGCTCTGTGTCATCCATGAAGTTGGAAAATTCGCCAGTAGCGCTGGTTGCTAACACGAATGCTTTGGAAACTCTGAAAGGTTCCGTGGGTGGTTTGGATATTGGTGCTACTAATACAGCTGGTGGTCAACCTTCTATGTTAGTCCGGGGACAAAATTCTATTTCGGGTAATAATGACCCGTTACTGATTGTGGATGGTGTGATTTTCTTAGGTAGTTTAAATGATATCAACCCCAATGATATAGCTACAATTGATGTCTTGAAGGATGCCACTTCTGCGGCAGCCTATGGTTCACGTTCGGCAAATGGTGTTATTGCTATCACTACTAAACGTGGTAAATCGGGTAAGCCTGTGATAAATTTGAATATGACAGGTACAATGCAATCTTGGCATCGTCAACCGGAGTTCATGAATGGCAAAGACTATTTACAGATGCTTCATGATAAAAATGGAACTACTGTAGAGTCGCTGAGTGCACAGCAGAGAGCTAACTATGAGGCTGGTCATGAGACTAATTGGTTAGATGAGATCTCCCGTACTGGCTGGTTGCAGGACTATCAGGTATCCGTATCGGGTGCAGGTGAAAAGATGAATTATTATATGTCCACTTCTTATACGGATAATCAAGGGATAATCATTGGCGATGACTTTTCTCGTTTTACAATGATGGCCAAAATCAGCACGGATATTACAGATTGGTTGGAAGTGGGTGCAGATGCCTCTTATTCTTATTCAGACTATTCGGGAGCAGGTGCTGAGTATAACAGAGCGGTTCTTCTTGGTCCGTACGATGTAATGTATCGTAAAGGCACTAATTTGTTGGAAAGATTCCCTTTAGGTTCTAATGAATTTGAAAATCCATTATGGAAAGACCAGTCTGGTACTTATGATAATTTGGATACTAGACGTACGTTCCGAATCAATGCACATGCTGTGGTTAAGCTGCCTTGGGTAAAAGGTTTGAGCTACCGTTTCAATTATTCAGCTTACATGAATGTGAACGATGGCGCCGAATTCTACCATGAAGGATATTATGCTCCATTGGGTGCTTATGATGATGACTCCCGTTATTCTGCAGAAACCGTTTATTCTAAATTAGGATCAACAAATGGTTATTATCAGAATACAAGAGCGAATAGCTGGGTAGTGGATAATATTTTGAATTATAAGAATACGTTCGGTAAACATACCATTGATTTGACCGCTGTTGCTACTCGTGATAGTAAATTTGACAGATGGGATAAAATGGAGGGACGTGATTATGTAGCTAATGGCAATACGAACTTGGGCTATAATGGCTTGCAATATGCTACAACACAAAAGACCACTACTGGCATTACACGTCGTAGAAATGCCGGTTATTTTGCCCGTGCATCCTATTCTTTTGACGATGCTTATTATCTTACAGCTTCTTATCGTAGAGATGGTGCTTCAGTTTTTGGTGCGGATAATAAATGGGGTAATTTCTATGCTTTCGGCGGTGCATGGCGTGTTACTCATGAGAAGTTCATGGAGAAAGTTCGTTTTTTGAATGATTTGAAACTTAAGTTATCCTGGGGTAGAAATGGTAACCAGGGTATTGATCCTTATGGAACTTTGTCCGAGGCTGTTATCGGCCCGGGTGGTGGCATTGCTTATCCTTTTGGAAACTCTACGGTACCTTCATTTGGTATAAAACAAAATTCATTGGGTAACAGCGGTCTTGGATGGGAGACGACTAATTCGTGGAACTTCGGTTTTGAGTCGGCTTGGTTGAACAACCGCTTGTTTGTTAACATGGATGTGTATTTGTCAAGAACTACTGACCAAATATTCAATCGTACTATTCCTTCAATGACAGGTTTTGATTCTATGAAATCAACAATGGGTGAAGTTGCTAATCGTGGGGTGGAATTCAGTATTCATTCTGTAAACATCGAGAATAAAGATTGGCGATGGGATACTAATCTTACCTTTTGGCTGAACCGTAATGAATTGGTTCATCTATATGGTGAGGATTTGGATGGTGATGGTAGAGAAGATGATGATTTGGGGAACAATCTATTTATTGGGCACTCTATTCATTCTATCTATGGTTACAAGGTGGCGGGTATTGTGCAGAAGGATGATACAGAATACATACAAGCCAATGGCGCTACCCCGGGTAATCCGAAATATGTGGATGTAGATGGCAATGGAACCATTGGTGTGGAAGACCGTACCATACTGGGTACATCAGACCCTCGTTTCAAGATGAGTTTGTCAAACACCCTTTCATGGAAGAATTTTGAATTATATTTTATGCTTACCGGAACGTTTGGAGGAAATGGATATTATGTAAGTGAAAATGCTCCGGCTTTCCTTGCTGGTGGTGGTGGCGGTGGAGCCTATTCTAACAATATGTATATACCCTATTGGACAGAAGAACGTCCGAGCAATAAATATCCTGCGGCAAACTTTAGTGGTGATGGACGTTTCAAAGGTTTACAAAGCCGTGCCTTTGTTCGTCTGCAGGACATTACATTGTCCTATACCTTTAATTCTGCTAAAATAAAGAATTTCGGTATCAATAATTTGCGTGTCTTTTTTACTGGAAAGAATCTGTTCACGATTACAGGTTGGGAAAATGGAGATCCTGAATTAGGTAATACAATTTTATCTTCTACGTATCCTATTTCAACAAATCTCTCGCTGGGAGCAAACATTAGTTTCTAAACTTTATACTTTGATGAATTATGAATATTTTAAAAAATAAAATCAATGTTGGATTAATAGCTTTATCTGCTATTATGGCAAGTGGTTGTGATGATTCTGCTTTCTTGAAGGAATCTCCGGAATCTTCCTATGCAATAGAAAATGTATTCAAAAGCTCCAACCAGGTGAAACAAGTACTTACGTCCTGCTACGAGAAAGTGCGTGATATATTTTGTACTTCTGCACCTATGCAGTTCTCTCCGAGACATTTCTATATGGGAAATAACGGAACTGATATGTTTGATGTTCCCAACGGTCGGGATGCACAGAATATGAATGATTATAGTAAGTTGGCAGCCGACTATGACATTTACAAGCAAGTATACAATAATTTTTATAATCTGGTATCCCAAGCTAATCTGGCCATATCTGCTGCCGAAGAGGTCGCGTGGAGCTCCGAGGTTGACAAGACCCAGACATTGGCAGAAGCACATTTTTTCAGAGCATATGCTTATATGAACTTGGGTGAGCTGTATGGTGGAGTGCCTTTGGTAACTGAACGTATTACTGGACCACGTTATGATTTTCAACGCAGTAGTCGTGTGGAAACTTATCAGCTTGCGATAGATGACCTGGAAAACTATGCTTTGAATCTTCCAGAAACCCATGCAGAAGCGGGACGTTTGGTGAAAGGAGCTGTTCAGCATTATTTGTGCCAGCTTTATATTGATAAGGGCGTAGCATTGCAAGAAGAAGGTCAGGATGGTGCTGAATCTTTTCGTAAGGCTAAGGAATATGCTGATGCTGTGATAGATGGAGGTATCTATCGTCTGATGATGAACCGTTTCGGTACTCGTCAGCATGAGAATCCTACTTACTATTATGCAATCAGCATACAGGACCAGACAGCAGAGCATACTTATGAGTCTGCTGGGGTACATATTGAGGGGAATGTTTACTGGGATTTGTTCCAAGAAGGCAATCAGGATTATCAGAATGGTAATACAGAAGCTATTTGGGTAGCCCAGATGAGCTTGGATCTCTGTCAGCAAGGATATACAGCAAACCGTATGGCTCATTCTTGTAACTATAGTCCGGTAGCCCGTGACGTGCAAGGAGAATTGATGGGGAGTTTAGAAGATGTAGGTGGTGAGGGGGTTACGGCTGTAATGCCTACCTATTATACACGTGACATCATTTATGAAGATAAATGGGCGGAAGATATGAGAAATTCCGAGGCTGTATTCAGAAGGACATTTGTGGGGAACCAAAAAAATGGTAACTATTATGGCAAGGTGGTTCCATGGGATGTGTTGCATAAGGTTTCAAATGGGGTAAAAGATAGGCAAGCTGAAACATTTTTGTTCCCTATTTCCTGTAAGATTGCTACGGATAAATATTCCGGTTATATTGCAGGTATTGATGGTAATTTTTCTTTCCTTTATAGAGATGATTATTTGGCACGTTTACCGGAAACTATCTTACTACGTGCGGAGGTGAAATGGCGTTTAGGAGATAATGCCGGTGCTGCTGCTGATATTAATAAATTGAGGGAAAGAGCACAATGTGGCTATATGGTTATGGCCTCAGATGTGAATTTGGATTTGATTTTGGATGAACGTGCCCGTGAATTGGTTTATGAAGAGCATCGTTGGAATACTTTGCTCCGTATGGGAGGTACCGTAGCTATTGACCGCATTAAAAAGTATGCTTATTGGGATGTGGCTCGTACTTCACTTGCTAATAAAAATTTCAACCTTTGGCCGATTCCTCAAAGTGTGATTGACACTAATAAAGACATAAAGTTGGAACAGAATCCGGGTTGGTAAAAGAGCTATATTATGATATGGTAAAAAGATACCCGGAGGAGTAAAAGAGAATTAAAGAATATATGTATTTGTTTGAAGACTCTTTTTCCTACGGGTATCTGTTTTTTAGTAATTCAATCGTTATGAAGAAAATTCTTTTTTTATTATTGTTTTGTCTATTGGGTTTTCAGTATTCTCTGGCTGGTCCGATTCTCCTGGAAGACCTTCGCTGTGAGAATCTGAAGAATCCTCTCGGTATAGATAACATAACCCCGCATTTCAGTTGGAAGGTGTTGTGTGATATTCCTATGAGTCAGGAATATTATGAAATACAAGTGGGGGCAGATAGCCTTGAGTTGTCTCGGGGAAAAGCTGATTTGTGGAATTCCGGCAAGACGAAATCTTGTGCTTCTGTGATGATCCCTTATCAAGGTAAGGACTTGAAATCACGCCAGTTATGTTATTGGCGTGTACGTGTGGGCAATGAAAAAGGGGAGCTCTCGGAGTGGAGTCCTATCCAACGTTTTGCAATAGGTATATTGGGAAATGACAACTTGCAGGGAAAGTTCATTAGTCTGGACGGAGGTAATGTGGATTCGCCTTTGCTGCGGAAATCATTTACAGTGGACAAGCCTTCTACCACCTTTTTATATGTCAATTCTTTAGGATATCATGAAGTGTATATCAATGGAAAGAAGGTGGATTCCTCTGTTTTGTCACCTGCAGTTTCACAACTGGATAAGCGTTCGTTGGTTGTGACCTATGACATTACGTCTTTTTTGAAGTCTGGTAAAAACGAAATACTCTTATGGTTGGGAAAAGGTTGGTATAAGAAAACCACTTTCAAAGCTGAGCATGACGGTCCGGTGGTAAGGGCCGATTTAAGCACTTTGAAAGATGGGAAATGGAAAAAACTTCTCACGACAGATGTTACGTGGATGGGACGTGAGAGTGGTTATGCTGATATGGGAACCTGGAATGCTTTGCGCTTCGGCGGTGAACGGATAGATGCTCGCATGCTTCCTGCTGGTCTTACGGCAAGGGAGTTGGACAAACTGCAATGGAAGTCGGCTGTTGAAGTATGTGTGAATGACCGGAAAGCGACTCCGCAGATGTGTAGTGCAAATAAGATCCAGGAAACGTTGACAGCAAAGAGTATCACTGCCCTTGGTAACAATACATGGTTAGTGGATATGGGGAAGGTGTTGACTGGCTGGTTTGAACTACAAACTCCTCAACTGCCTGAAGGGCATGAAATAACGGCAGTTTATAGCGATTTTATGAAGGCTGATGGCAGTATTGAAGAGCAAGGGGAGAGTGATCTCTATATTGCTTCCGGTAAAAATGGTGACAAGTTCTGCAATAAGTTCCATCACCATGCTTTCCGTTACATTAAAATTTCCAATTTGCCTTATCATCCGCAACCGTCGCAAATAAAAGCTTACTTGGTACATGGTGATTATCGTCCAGCATCTACATTCGTTTGTTCGGATGTAGACTTGAATGCTATACATGATATGGTGAACTACACATTGCGCTGTCTGACTTTCAGCGGTTACATGGTGGATTGTCCGCATTTGGAACGTGCCGGTTACGGCGGTGATGGTAATTCGTCCACACAGGCATTCCAGACTATGTATGATGCTGCTCCGACTTATATGAACTGGTTACAAGCATGGGGTGATGTGATGCAAGAGGACGGTGGACTGCCTCATGTAGCTCCTGCCGGTGGTGGTGGCGGCGGTCCTTATTGGTGTGGGTTTATAGTTCTGGCCCCTTGGCGTACTTATGTAAACTATGGAGACAGCCGGCTGTTGGAACGCTATTACGACAATATGAAGAAATGGTTCGGTTATGTGGACAGATACACCGTAAACGGATTGTTGAAACGCTGGCCCGACACAACTTACCGTGATTGGTATCTGGGAGACTGGTTGGCTCCCATAGGTGTAGATAGCGGGAACCAGATGTCGATAGACTTGGTGAACAACTGTTTTGTCAGTGACTGTCTGGATGCTATGTGCAAGATAGCGACGGCATTGGGACGCAAGGATGAAGCGGAGGGTTTTGCCGTGCGTAAGGAGAAGTTGAACGTTCTGATTCACCAGACATTCTATAACGATGAAGAAAATATTTATGCTACAGGGTCACAACTGGATATGTCTTATCCGATGCTTGTAGGGGCAGTGCCTGACGCTTTATATGATAAAGTAAAGCAGGAGATGCTTGCCCGTTCAGCTGGACAGTACAAAGGACATATAGCGGTTGGTCTGGTTGGGGTCCCTATCCTGACGGATTGGGTTATCCGGAATAAGGAAGCCGATTTCATGTATGACATGTTGAAGCAACCAGACTATCCGGGATATCTGCACATGCTTAATAATAATGCTACTACTACATGGGAGTATTGGAATGGGGAGCGTAGCCGTGTGCACAATTGTTATAACGGTATTGCTAATTGGTTCTATCAGGCTGTCGGCGGTATTCGAGCTGATGAAAAACAACCGGGTTACCGGCATGTGTTTATTGAGCCGCAAATTCCACAAGGGGTGACTTGGGCAAATACTACTAAGGAATCTCCTTATGGAACTATCATAGTGAATTGGAAATTGCAAGATGACTGTTTAATGATGCATGTTGTGTTGCCGGTAGGAGTGGAGGCAAGTGTTGCTATTCCCAGCAATGCTAATAAAGGTGTTGTGAATGGTCAAGAAGTTAAATTGGATAAGCAGTATTTGGAATTAGGCACAGGCACATATGATATAGAAATCAGGTAGTTATAATCATTTTCTGGAGATAAAGATAGAAGTCCTATTTTCAAAAATAAGGAGTAACTGCTAGGTGTTCATTTCTTTTGTAATAGAAAGGATGCTTTGATTATGCATCTTTTGGGAAAATATTTACTGATAAAAAAGAATAAGATGAAGAAATTTATAATTGTAGCAATTTACTTATTAATGGGTATTAATGGAATGCAATCTCAGAGCATTCCGGTTTTTAAGGAGGGAGAGCGAGTTGCTTTTGTAGGTAACAGTATAACTTGTGGAGGACATTATCATTCCTATATATGGTTGTATTATATGACCCATTTCCCGAATCGACGCATTGATGTCTTTAATGAAGGTGTCGGGGGCGATGTGGCAAAGCAGATGTCTCAACGATTGGACAAGGTTTTTGAACATAACCCCACTGTGGTTACTCTTTCGTTCGGCATGAATGATACCGGTTATATGGATTACACTCTTACAGAGAATGCAAATATAGGGCGTAAGAACGTAGAAGCCTCCTGCCGTGATTACAAAGTCATAGAAGATACCTATAAAAAATATCCTAAAGTTCAGAAGGTGCTGATTGGCAGTTCGCCTTATGACGAAACTTCTTGTTTCAATAAGGTCCCTTTTCCGGGAAAGAATAAGTTGATTCAGGATATTTCTGATTTTCTGAAAGAAAGGGCACATGCCAATCGGTGGGGATATGTGGATTTTAATCGTCCGATGACAGAGATCAACATGCGTGAGCAACAAGCTGATTCTACATTCACGTTGTGTGGCGGTGACCGTGTCCATCCTACAACAGACGGCCATTTGGTGATGGCATATTTATTCTTGAAAGCTCAAGGATTAGCTAATGAGCCTGTTGCAGATATAGCTATAGATGCTTTAACCAGGACTGTGAACCGTTCAGATAACTGCAAGATTGATGATTTGGTTGTTTCTTCTGAAAATATCAGTTTTACTTATCTAGCTAATTCACTCCCTTATCCGATAGACAGAAGCCATTACAACAACGAACTGCATACGCAGGCTGATGCATTGAATGTCATACCGTTCATGGATGAAATGAATTATGAGGGTTTGGCGGTGAAAGGCTTGTCCGATGGTTATTATGTTTTGAAAATTGATGGAAAGACAATAACACGTCTAACAGCCGGTGACTTGAAACGTGGAATCAACCTGGCTGCTTATGACAATACCCCTCAAAACGAACAAGCACAAGAGATACGCCGGTTGAATGAGCAGCGCTGGTTTATGGAACGTGAGATGCGTGAATATTACTGGATGGAATATAACTTGATGCGTGACAAAGGGCTGCTGTGGGCAAGTGATGAAAAGGCTGTTGACACTATGTTGGAGAATCGTAGGACTAATCCTTTTGTTAATATGTTGAAAGATTATTGGTTGCGTTTCATGCATAAGAGTGTTCGTGAAGATAACGAAAATGAGCAGTTGGAATTGGTGGAGCGTATTTATAAAATGAATAAACCACAGGCTTTGAAAGTGGAACTGGTTAAGCTTTAATTGAGGGAAACGGTATGAGGGAAAGGTTTATAATCTTTTTAATAGGTTTGCTGGGCTTTAATAGTTTGGTAAAAGCCCAGCAAGCCTATTTTATAGATGGCTATCATGGAGGGGTCTATGGACACTATCCTATGGGGCAGACTTCATTCATTGTCCAGAAATTGAAACAGTATCCGGATTGGAGAGTCAATCTGGAGATAGAACCGGAATCTTGGGAAGTAGTCAGACAACGCGATCCAGAGGGTTATTCTGCTTTTAAACAAATGTTCAAAGACCAGTCTGTCCGTTCCGGACGCATAGAATATGTGAATCCTACTTATGCTCAAAGTTATTTTTTCGGAACTTCGGGAGAAAGTGTTATCCGTCAATTTCAATATGGGATGCGTCTTCTTAGAAAACACTTCCCCGAAGCTGTTTTCACCACTTATTCGGCAGAAGAACCTTGCTTTACAAGTTGCTTACCTATGGTCTTGAAGTCTTTAGGCTTTTCGTATGCTTCGACAAAGAATCCCAATACCATGTGGGGAGGCTATGTAAGTGCTTATGGGGGGGGATTGGTGAATTGGGTAGGACCGGACGGGACGAAACTTGTTACAGTACCCCGTTATGGCTGCGAAGATTTACAGCCGGGTTCGACCTGGCAGTCCATAGCTTGGTTTAACAGTAGGGATTATATTGGGAAATGCCTGGATGCGGGGATTAAGCATCCGGTAGGCATGTGCATTCAGGATGCGGCATGGAGCCATGGCTGGAATAAGGGACCTTGGTTGGGTCAAGATACTGCTGCTTATTATTGTCCTACAGCTTATAAGACTTGGCGTGACTATATACAGAATTGTTCGAACGGAAGTACTGGAGATGATTGGCATTTTTCACAGGAGGATGTGTTATGTTCTTTAATGTGGGGAACACAAGTTATGCAACGTCTGGCGAGGGAGATTCGTACAGCAGAAAATACCATTGTCCAAGCGGAGAAGATGGCTTCTTATGCAAAGCTGTATCGGGGAGAGAAATGGCCCATGGATTCCATAGATGAGGCATGGCGTACATTGATGCTTTCTCAGCATCATGATTGTTGGATTGTTCCGTATAACCGTTTGAATGGTGGGAAAACCTGGGCAGAAACGGTAACCGATTGGACTAGAAATACAAACCAAAAGAGCCAACGAGTGATAGACCAATCTTTAAAGCTAATGGCGGGTCAAAGGAGAGGAAACAAGATTTGGGTCTTCAATACATTGGCTGTGGAGAGAGAAGAACTGGTTTCTGTCGAAGTCCCTTCTTCATGGAAGGGCAAGGATTGGATAGCGGTTGATAATCGGGGGGTAGAATCTCCTACCCAATGGATTGATGAAGGGGAAGTAACTAAATTACTGTTCCGTGCAAAAGTTCCATCTACGGGGTTCGCAACTTATACTTTCCAGGAGTCAACAAGCCGTACTAAAGCAACTTTTTGTTTCGAGCGGATGCATGATGGTAGGTGTCGTTTGGAGAGTGACTTATATTCTCTGGTTTTAAATCCGTCTAAAGGTGGTGCTGTGGAAAGTCTTAAGGTAAGATTCCTTCAAGACAGAGAACTGGTTGATTTGGGTAATGGACGGAGTTTTAATGAGTTGCGGGGATTCTTTATTGAGAAAAATTCTTTTTTGTCTAGTACCGAACAACCTGCTACGATTCGGTTAATAGAGCAGGGCCCTTTACTGATGAAGGTGTGCGTACAAGGTAAGATAGGGGTGCATCCTTTTGTACAGACAATTCAATTGGCGCAGGGTGAACCTCGAATCGACATGCATATAAAGATTGATTGGATGGGTGATGTGCAGATTGGTGAACCGGGTATTGAATTTAAGACTGAAGACCCGCGCAAATCCTTTTATGATGACCGGTATAAACTGCTACTTTATTTTCCTACGGAGATAGAATCGCCCTTGATTTACAAGGATGCTCCTTTCGATGTGTGTAAAAGTCGTTTGGAAAATACATTCTTCAATCGTTGGGACAGCATTAAACATAATGTCATTGTACATTGGGTCGATAAGGTTGCCGGAGATAATTCGTGTGGGCTGGCTTTGTTCTCTGACCATACAACCAGCTATGTGCATGGGGAGGATTTTCCTTTGGCATTGAATGTGCAGTATGCAGGCAAAGGGCTTTGGGGAATGGATTATAGAATAGATAGACCTACAGAATTCTCATATTCTATATTACCTCATCAGGGAAATTGGGAGCAATGCCGTTTATGGACACGTAGTGAAGAACGGAATGAACCGTTGATAGCTACATTGGCGGGTGATATTTCTTTGACTTCTGCTTCTTTCCTATCCGTAGAAAATGATGCCTATGAATTGTCATCCATGTATTATGAAGGAAAGAGTTTGTATGTCCGTTTGTTCAATTCTCTGAGTAATGATACTTCGAGAAAGATTGCTATAACCGGAACGAATTTGAGTGTTAAACTAGTAGAATTGGATGGCCGGACTATAGAAACATTGCTTGTACATGAGGAAAATGGGAAGAGTTATTTGGATTTAGCCATTCCTCAATTCGGAATACGTACATTAAGAATTGATTCGAATGAAAAATAAAATATTATTATCTCTTTTTTTATTATTAAATCCGTTCTTCATATTAGGAAACAATTGGACTGATGATAAAAATTATGCGGAGGAAGTCAATACGTTGATTGGTACGAAAGGGCTTGGCCTTGCGTCGGGCTATCTTTATCCAGGGGCCACTTATCCTTTTGGGATGGTACAGTTTACTCCATCTTATTTTTCAAAAAGTGCCGGTTTTGTAATCAACCAATTGAGTGGAGCCGGTTGTGACCATATGGGTAATTTCCCCACTTTTCCCGTAAAGGGAAAGTTGCAGGCCTCTCCAGAGAATATTTTGAATTACAGAATCAATATTTCTAAAGAACAAGGTCATGCCGGATATTATGAAGCAACAGTACAAGAGGATATTCGGGCACATTTGACGGTTACTGAGCGAACAGGTATGGCCAAGTATGAATTTCCAGCCAATCAGACCATGGGGACGGTTATCATAGGTGGTGGTATATCAGCCACCCCTATAAATCAAGCAGCAATTGTTATCACTGCTCCCAATAGGTGTGAAGGGTATGCTGTTGGGGGAAATTTTTGTGGATTACCTACTCCCTACAAAGTCTACTTTGTTGCGGAGTTTGATAAAGGCGCAGTTGAGTTTGGAACCTGGAAACAGAAGGAACTGAAACCTAATACAACTTTTGCCGAAGGAGAATGTTCTGGTGTTTATTTTACTTTTGATTTAGATAAGAAGAAGGATATACAATACAAGATTGGAGTTTCTTATGTGTCCGTTGATAATGCGCGGAAAAATTTGAGAATGGAGAATGCAGGCTGGAACTTTGATGAGATAAGGGGAGAAGCCGAAAAAAGTTGGAACCACTATTTAAGCAAGATAGAGGTTGAAGGCGACAATGCGGACCGTATCACCCAGTTCTATACACATTTGTATAGAACAATGATTCATCCGAACGTTTGCAGTGATGTAAACGGTGAATATATGGGGGCTGATAACCGGGTATATAAATCACGTTCCAAACAATATACTTCTTTTAGTAATTGGGATACTTATCGTACGCAGATTCAGCTTTTGGCTATGCTGGAGCCAGATGTGACTTCTGATATTGTAATTTCTCACCAGGATTTTGCAGAACAATCCGGTGGCGCTTTTCCACGTTGGGTGTTGGCAAATGTAGAAACGGGAGTCATGCAGGGGGATCCTACTCCTATTCTGATTTCGAACGCTTATGCGTTTGGAGCCAGGAATTATGATCCTAGACCGATTTTTAAAACAATGAGAACAAATGCAGAAATACCGGGAGCCAAATCGCAGAATATAGAAGAAAGGCCGGGATTAAAGCAATATCTGGAGAAAGGTTACTATAATGCTTCCGAACAATTGGAGTATACTTCTTCAGATTTTGCTATCGGACAATTTGCTTTGCGTGCTATAGGAGATGAATTCTCGGCCTGGCGTTATTTTCACTTTGCACGTTCCTGGAAGAACCTTTTCAATCCGGAAACTGGTTGGTTACAATCCCGTAACTCCGATGGCTCTTGGAAACCGTTAAGTGAGGACTTTCGTGAATCTACTTATAAAAATTATTTTTGGATGGTGCCTTATGATATTGCAGGCTTGGTTGAAATGATTGGTGGTAAAAAAAATGCAGAGCAACGTTTAGATGAGTTCTTCCAACGTTTGGATGCTAATTATAATGATGCTTGGTTTGCTTCGGGTAATGAACCAAGTTTTCATATTCCTTGGATATATAACTGGGTAGGTTGTCCGTATAAGACACAGGCTGTCGTAAATCGGATACTGAATGAACAGTATTCTGGCAAGATAGATGGGCTTCCTGGCAACGATGATCTCGGAACAATGGGAGCATGGTATATTTTTGCTTGTATAGGATTATATCCGGAGATTCCGGGAATTGGTGGTTTCACCATAAATACGCCAATCTTTTCTTCTGTAAAGATTCATCTGAAAAATGGTTCTATTTTTATTAAGGGTGGCTCTGAGAAAAACATCTATATCAAGTCTTTAAAGGTGAATGGGGTACTATATAATAGTACTTGGATAAATTGGGATGAACTCTCCAATGGTGCTACTTTAGAATATCAGACTTCCGGTAAGGCTGATTTGAAATGGGGTACCAAAGTGCTGCCTCCTTCTTTTCCTTGATTTGAGAAACGAGTGAATGTTGTTCCTTTTTTGAATAATAAATTGAATATCATGAATAAATTCTTTATAAAAATATCTTTGGTGTTCGCTATGTTATCGTTTGTTGCATGTGCAGAAAGGGGGATTGACATAGTGAATCTGCGTTGTGATTATATGGAAAGTCCATTGGGAGTCGATAATCCGAATCCGGTATTACAATGGCAATTGATCTCAGAAGGAACGGGTAAGTCTCAGTCTGCATACCGTATTATTGTATCGGATGATTTGTCTTTAATAAAAAGAGGACAAGGAGATTATTGGGACTCTGGAAAAGTGTTGTCTTCAGAATCTATCGTCCGGTATCAAGGCAAGAAGTTATCTGCCAGAATGCAACTTTATTGGAAAGTGATGGTTTGGGATGAGTGTGATGTCCCTTCTGAATGGAGCAATATTGCTGACTGGAGCATGGGCTTGCTGTGTCCTTCGGATTGGAAAGCGCAGTGGATAGGGAATAGGGAAGATATATTTCCAGACTCCACCCTGACTTTTCCAGCTCCTTATTTCCGTAAGGAATTTGTAGTTGCAAAACCTATAAAAAAAGCAATGGCTTATGTCTGTGGATTGGGCTTCTATGAAATGTATTTCAATGGAGAAAGAGTAGGGGAACAAGTATTGGCACCTGCTGTAACCAACTATGATAGACGGTCTCTTAAGAAATTGTTGTATCATTATGATGACCAGTCTACGCAACGTGTATTTTATAATGTATTTGATGTAACAGGAAACCTTAAAATGCAGAATAATGCTATAGGTATAATATTGGGGAATGGTTGGTACAATCAGCGTGATCGCACAGTGGAAGGGCATATGTGGTATGATGTTCCTAAAATGATATTACAATTGGAGATTGAATATGAAGATGGAACCAAAGAAATGATAGTTTCAGATAATTCATGGAAGACTACAACAGGACCATTATTGCATGATGCTATATTTACGGGGGAAATTTATGATGCTCGTAAAGATTTGGGACATTGGAATCGAGAGTCCTATGATGATAATATATGGGAATCAGCATTACAAGTCTGACCGCCTACCGGTACATTGATGTTCCAGACAATCCCTTTTAATAAGGTTATGCAGATTGTGGATACTCATTTTGAGCAACTTAATGATTCACTCTATATCTTTACGTTGCCCGAAACAGTATCCGGTTGGTGTACCTTGAATGTAGAAGGTAATTCCGGGGATATGATACGGTTACGTTTTATCAGTGAGGAAGGATTGGATTATGGGCAGACAGATACTTATATTTTGAAAGGTGGCGATAAGGAAGAATGGGAGCCTAAATTTACATGGCACACTTTCAGAAAGGTGGAGGTCGTATCTCGGAACACAAAAATTTCAGAGTCTAGTCTGATTGTGAAATCTATATTTACAGATGTGAAGAATACGGGGAGTTTTGAATGTTCCAATGAACTCTTTAATCGTATTTGTCAGGCTTATAATCGTACTATGCATGCTAACTTTAAAGGGATTGTAAGTAGTGACCCGCATCGTGAACGGTTGGCTTATACGGGGGATGGACAAGTTATAACTGAAAGTCTGCTTTATTCGTACGATATGACGCGTTTTCTCCGGAAGTTTATAGATGATATGGATGATGCGCGGAATAAAGTTACCGGATATGTACCGCATACTGCACCTTTTAGCGGTGGAGGAGGTGGGCCTGCATGGGGATCGGCTTATATTATTGTTCCTTGGGCTTATTTCTGTCATTACGGTGATACCGAAATATTACAGAAACACTATGATGGCATGAAGCAGTGGATAGGGTACCTTGGTACACGGACTAATGACCGTGGGCTTATAGTTAAGGAAGAACCGAATGGCTGGTGTTTGGGAGAATGGTGTACTTTGTATAACCATATAGAAATTCCGACGGCGTTGGTCAATACAGCATACTTTTACCATGTAACTTGTATAATGGCAGACATAGCAAAGGTATTGGGGCAGAAAGCGGATGCAGAATTTTTTAGGGCTTCGGCTCGGAGTATAAAAGAAAATTTTAATTCAGCCTTTTATAATCCTCTTACCAATCATTATTGGGAAGGAAGGCAAGGAGCCGATGTTTTTGCATTGGGGTTTGGACTTGTTCCTGACGATGAATATGAAAAGGTGTTTTCTGCAATGCTGGGCCATTTAGAACAACTTGATTATCATTTTGATACAGGCATTTTTGGCACTCCGCTTTTATTGAAGGTTTTGACGGATAATGGAAGGGCCGATCTGGCATATAGACTAATGAATCAAAGAGACTTTCCAGGATATAGCTATTTGCTGGATGAAAAAAACAGTACATTGTGGGAAACTTGGGATGGTAGCGGAGATCCGGGAGGATGTGGGCATTGTCACCCGATGTTTGGAAGCGTCGTGGCATGGTTTTATCATTCGCTTGCGGGTATACGACCGGATAAATCCAAACCGGGTATGAAACATTTTTATATTGCTCCTGCACCGGTATCTGATTTGAGTTATTGTAGGGCGTCATATAACACTTTATATGGGAAGATAATTTCGGATTGGCATATAGACGAAAGAGGTAATTTTAAATTGAATGTGGAAATTCCAGTAAATACCTCAGCTACTATTGTACTCCCTCAATGGGGGAAAGAATGTGCAAAAGAACCTATCCAGGTTTTGTCCGGTTCATACAGTTTTAAGGTTTTGAAGTAGTATTCTATTTTTGATTAATAAAATAAATATAGGTTATGGCAAACACTATTTTTTATAAAGTAAGAAAGGGGAGTTTCTTTTTATCAGCATGCATTCTTTTGAATTGTACTTCTTGTTCCATATATTCGGGTAAAGATGAAATGGCACATGTTTCTGATTATGTGAATCCTTTTATCGGTGCCAGTACTAATACAGAGGCTGCCGGGGCTTATCATGGTCTGGGTAAAACTTTTCCAGGGGCCGTAACTCCCTTTGGGGCGGTTCAAGTAAGTCCTAATACAATAACTGGAGGAGACAATGGTTCCGGTTATAGTTATGAGCATGAAACTATAGAAGGATTTGCTTTTACGCAGATGAGCGGTATCGGATGGGGAGGAGACTTGGGTAATCTTTTGGTCATGCCTACAGTGGGTACTATGCGTACAAATTCGGGTAAAGAGAAAGGCATGAGTGGATATCGTTCTCGTTATGATAAAAGTTCCGAAGAGGCTAGTGCTGGATATTACAAAGTTCTATTGAGTGATTATCAGGTGAAAGTGGAGGCTACGGCCACTCCTCATTGTGGCATGTTGAGGCTGGTTTATCCGGAAAGTGAACAGTCACGGATACAGATAGACCTTGCCCGTCGTGTAGGTGGTACTTCAACTTTTCAAGCAGTGAAAGTCATTGATGAGCATACGATTTCAGGTAGAATGGAGTGTACTCCCGATGGAGGAGGTTGGGGAAATGGAGAGGGAAAGGCGAATTATACCGTGTATTTTTATGCCGAATTCTCAAAACCTTTGAAGACTTTCGGTGTGTGGAGTGTCAAAATACCGGAGGGGCAGAATCGGAAACTGGAATTTATTGAAAGTCCGGAATTTCAGAAACTAACATCAGATGCTTCTGTCATATACAATGTGGAGGAATATGAAGGAGAGCATATCGGCTTCTTTACAGAATTTGAAACGGAAGCAGGTGAGGAAGTGCTGTTTAAGTCAGGGATTTCGTATGTCAGTGAGGTTGGTGCAGAAAAGAATCTTAAGGCAGAAATTGCAGACTGGAATTTTGATGGTGTGAAAGCACAAGCACGGAATTTATGGGAGGCGGCTTTGTCGAAAATAAAAGTCCGGGGAGGTACTGATGAACAGAAAAAGATTTTTTATACTTCTTTGTATCATACAATGATTGATCCGAGAGATTTTACTGATGTGGATGGTAAGTATATGGGAGCTGACGGTAGGGTTCATGAATCCAAGCTGTTTACTAAAAGAACAATTTTTAGTGGTTGGGATGTGTTCCGTAGTCAAATGCCTTTGCAGACCATCATCAATCCTTGTTTGGTGAATGACTTATTGTTGTCTTTAACTACAATGGCAGAGGAAAGCGGTAAGGGCTATTATGAAAGATGGGAATTTTTGAATGCTTATAGCGGCTGTATGTTAGGTAATCCTGCCATTTCTGTATTGGCAGACGCTTATGCAAAAGGTATTTGCCGGTTGGATATGGACAAAGCTTATGAGTGTGCTGACAAGACCTCTAAAATGTTCGGGAATGCGGAACTGGGATATACTCCCAATCCGTTGGGTATTTCCAAAACTTTAGAATATGCCTATACGGAATGGTGTATGTCTCAGCTGGCAGTAGCTATGGGAAAACGAGAGGATGCTGAATACTATGCAAAATTATCCCGTTCCTATAAGAATCTGTATGATAAAGAAAAACATAGTTTTCGCCCGAAGGAAGCGGATGGCTCGTTTGAACCTTGGCCCGCAGATGGAAAATTGCATGAGTGGTACGGATGTATAGAGTGTAACGAGCTTCAACAAGGCTGGTTTGTTCCTCATGATATACAAGGCATGGTGGAATTGATGGGAGGAACCGAACAAGTCATTGCGGATTTGGATACTATGTTTGCAAAAACCCCGGATAGTTTCTTATGGAATGCCTATTATAACCATGCCAATGAACCTGTACACCATGTCCCTTATTTGTATAACCGTTTGGGACAACCGTGGAAAACCCAAAAATGGTCACGGTTCATTTGTGATAACGCTTATCATGATAAGGTAGAAGGCCTGGTCGGTAACGAAGATGTTGGACAGATGTCTGCTTGGTATGTGCTGTCTGCTTGCGGATTATATCCTATTTGTCCGGGTGATACCCGTTATGAGATTACCAGTCCTATTTTTGAAGTAATTGAGATTCAAGTAGGAGCAGGAAAGACTTTTATGATAAAAGCTAATAAAAACTCGGATAAGAATATTTATATTCAATCAGTTCGATTAAATGGACGGGATTATACCAAATGTTATTTGGATTACAAGGACATAATGGCCGGAGGTATTTTAGAGTTGGAAATGGGAAATACTCCGAATTTCTCATGGGGTATAAATTAGGTATATTGTCTAATGCTTTTCCACAAAAACACACAAAAGGTAGGGCGCAAATTCCCTACCTTTATTATTCAGTAAAACAGTGACTAATACTAATTAATCATGCAATATCAAATAAAGGTAAATATGGAAGAATTGTATCGTAAGATTGTACTCGGTTTGTTCTTGTCCCTTGTATTTGTGGGATGTAAACAGACATCGGATATGCTGGAGGTAAACTTCAAGACTCCGCCAGAGCAAATTCAGACGTCTGTTTATTGGTATTGGATAGCCGGAAATATTTCAGAAGAAGGAGTCGTGAAAGATTTATATGCCATGAAACAAGCAGGAATTAATCGTGCTTTCATAGGTTGTATAGGAGATGAATCCATGAAGTCGCCTTATCCTAAGGTTGCGTTTGGAAGCGAGGAATGGTGGAAGGTGTTGCATATAGCTTTGAAAACAGCTACGGAGTTAGGAATTGAAATTGGTATTTTCAATTCTCCGGGATGGAGCCAATCCGGTGGCCCTTGGGTGAAGCCAGAGCAGGCAATGAGGTATCTTACTTCTGTCAGTTGCCAGGTATCAGGTGGACAGAAAGTCAATTTAACATTGAAAAAGCCTGCCGATGATTTCCAAGATGTTAAAGTCATAGCATTTCCAGCTACTAAAGAAAAGACTGTTCTGTCTTCCGGTAAAGTCGTTTTCCCCAAGACATCTGGTGACGCTACTGTTGTAGATTTCTTGGCAACTGAAGATTTTACACTACGAAGTATCCGGATATATCCATCCACTAAGGCTATTCAGACTAATGCATATTTATCGGTGAAGGACGGAAACGAGTACCGTGAGTTGGCGAAGTTTCAGATTTCCCGTTTTAATGCAGCTTTGAACGTTGGTTTCGAACCTTATGCTCCGGTCGTGGTTTCTGTTCCTGCTACAGTGGGCAGAAACTTCAGATTGGAGTTGGATCAGAAAGTGGAAAGTTATGAATTGGAAAATATAGAGTTGCTGTCACAGCCATTGGTGGAACGTTATCCGGAGAAGTTACTGGCTAAAATGTATCAGACGCCTCTTCCTTATTGGCATGAATATCAATGGCGGGAACAACCGGTGTTGGATGATGCTTCGTTGGCTGTTGACCCAAACCGAGTATTGGATATATCTTCATTTTTGAAAGGTGATAATTTGGAATGGGATGCTCCTGCAGGAGATTGGGTTATTATGCGTATGGGAATGCGTCCGACTGGGGTTAAAAACAGTCCGGCAGATCCGGAAGCTACCGGTTTGGAGACTGATAAAATGAGTCGCAAACATGTTGCAGCACATTTTGAGGCATTAATGGGGGAAATTTGCCGTCGTATTCCAGAGGCTGACCGTAGGAGTTGGAAGGTTGTGGTACAAGATAGTTATGAGACCGGAGGGCAAAACTTTACCGATGACTTCCTGGAGTCATTCTGTCAGCGTTATGGTTATGACGCATTACCATTCTTACCCGCTTATGAAGGATATGTAGTGGAAAGCCAGGATCGTACGGACCGCTTTTTATGGGATATGCGTCGCTTGGTAGCCGACCGTATAGCGTACGATTATGTAGGTGGGTTGCGTGATATCAGTCATAAATACGGGTTACAGACATGGCTTGAAAATTATGGGCATTGGGGATTTCCAGGTGAATTCTTGCAATATGGTGGGCAGTCTGATGAAATTGGTGGTGAATTCTGGAGTTTTGGTGAGTTGGGCAATATTGAGAACCGGGCTGCTTCCTCTTGTGGGCATATTTATGGGAAGAATAAGATATCTGCTGAGTCTTTTACAAGTGGTGGCCGTCCGTTTGAATGCTATCCCGCTACGATGAAAAAGAGAGGGGATCGTTTCTTTACGGAAGGTATTAATAATACGCTGCTACATGTATATATTTCTCAACCGTCTGATGAACGGGTTCCGGGAGTCAATGCTTTTTTCAGTAGTGAATTTAACCGTTTGAATACATGGTACTCCCAATTAGATTTGTTTACTTCTTATCTGAAACGGGTAAACTATATGTTACAGCAAGGGGTAAATGTGGCAGATGTAGCCTATTTTATCGGTGAAGATACTCCTAAAATGACTGGAATTGCCGAACCGGCATTACCTAAAGGGTTTCAATTTGACTATATTAACGCTGAGGTGATTGAGCGTGACTTGTTTGTGAAAGATGGTTTGTTGACTTTGCCTCATGGTACACAATACCGTATATTGGTGTTACCACAACTTAAAACTATGCGGCCGGAGTTATTAGAAAAGATCAAAGAATTATTGTATGATGGGGCTGTCGTTTTAGGACCTGCTCCTGAACGCTCACCCAGTGGACAAAATTATGGAGAGGCGGATAAACAAGTGAAGGCTTTGGCTGCTGAGCTTTGGGATGGGTTGGACGGTAACCGGAAAAAGATGGCTTGTATAGGGAAGGGGCTTTTAATGGTGAATATGGATATGGACGAGGCCTTGGCTACCATTCGCTGTGTACCGGATTGCAAGCTTCCAGAAGATGTGCAATTGCTGTACGGACATAGAACAATGGAGCAAACGGAGATTTATTTTATCTCCAACCAGGAAAATAAGGAGGTAACAGTCTACCCGGAATTCCGTGTGCAGCGGAAGCAACCGGAATTATGGAATGCCATTAATGGAAAGATCCGTTCTTTACCGGCTTATTGGAGGACAGAAACTGGAACTGTCGTTCCATTAAAACTCTATCCTTATGAGAGTGCGTTTATTGTGTTCCGTAGAACAGGTGGGGAACCGGCTGGCGAATTGCTGGTGCAAAACTTTCCAAATCCACAAATTCTTTTTCAGATTGACCAACCTTGGACGTTGACTTTCTGTGATACCTTGCGAGGTCCCAAAAAGATACAAACGCATAATGTATTGGAGGATTTGAGTAAAAGCGTAGAGGAAAACATACGTTATTATTCTGGAACCATTATATATGAAACGGACTTCTTTTTCACCGCCAAGCCTAAAGGTTGCATTTATCTGAACCTAAATCGTGTCGGTGTAATGGCGAAGGTAAAGGTAAACGGTCAGTATGCTGGAGGAGTTTGGACACCACCTTATCGGGTTGAAGTGACGGATTTGGTGAAACCCGGTAAGAATCATTTGGAGATCGAACTGGTTACTACTTGGCAAAATCGTTTGATTGGTGATAGTCATTTGCCTGAATCTGAACGGACTACCTGGATACCTATTAATAACTGGACTAATGGTGATTCTTTGCAACCGTCGGGATTGATGGGGCCGGTGTCATTGGAAATAGAAACTTTTCCGGTGCATCGTTAATTCTTCTTTTTATAATAAATTGCCAAATCTGACACCCTTTCAATCAAAAACTGTACAAAAAGTAGGGGGATAATCTCCTATTTTTGTATCGTTGAATAGCAACTAAAACTAATTACCATGAAACAATGCTTTTTTGCGGTCGACTTGGGGGCTACCAGTGGTCGCACAATTCTGGGAACTTTTACTTCGAATGGTTTGGAAATGGAAGAAGTAAACCGTTTCCCAAATCATCTGATTGAAGCTGGCAGACATTTTTACTGGGATATTTATGAACTTTACCGTCATATTATTGAAGGGCTAAGGATTGCCGCCCGTAAAGGTGTAGAAATAACTTCCATCGGTATCGACACTTGGGGAGTAGATTTTGTCAGTGTAGGTAAGGATGGGGGATTTCTTCGCCAGCCGTATTCCTATCGTGACCCTCATACGGTGGGTGCTCCGGAAGCGTTCTTCACACGTATACCTCGTAGCCATGTGTATGGATGGACGGGGATTCAGGTGATGAATTTCAACTCCTTGTTCCAACTTGATACATTACGCCGTAATCATGACAGTGCATTGGCAGCTGCAGATAAATTGCTGTTTATGCCTGATGCTTTGAGCTATATGTTGACCGGTCAGATGGTAACGGAGTATACTATTGCCAGTACGGCACAGTTGGTAAATGCCAATACCTGCAGGCTGGAGGATGCCTTGCTGCAGGAGATTGGACTGACACAAGCTCATTTCGGGCGTTTTGTCTATCCTGGTGAAAAAATAGGGGGCTTGACGGAGGAAGTACAACGAATAACCGGACTTGGCGCTGTCCCCGTGATAGCTGTTGCCGGGCATGATACGGCTTCTGCTGTTGCTGCCGTACCTGCCATGGACCGTAATTTTGCTTATCTAAGTAGTGGTACTTGGTCTCTGATGGGAGTGGAGACGGATGCTCCAGTCATTACTGCTGAAACAGAATCCTTGAATTTTACGAATGAAGGCGGTGTGGAAGGAACCATTCGTTTGTTAAAAAATATTTGTGGTATGTGGCTGCTTGAACGTTGCCGTACCGAATGGGGGGAAATCTCTTATTCCGAACTCATCGTTGAGGCTGGTACTTGTGAACCATTCCGTAGTCTAATTAATCCGGATGATGCTTTGTTTGCCAATCCGGCGAATATGGAGCAAGCCATCAAGACCTATTGTTCCGATTATCGTCAGCCTATTCCCATGACACATGGACAGATAGTACGCTGTATCTTTGAGAGTCTTGCTTTGAGATACCGTCAGGTGCTGGATAGCCTGCGAAATCTTTCACCACGTCCGGTGGAGGCTTTACATGTTATCGGTGGCGGTAGCCGTAACGAACTGCTTAACCAGTGGACAGCCAATGCTGTCGGTATTCCCGTGATTGCCGGACCTTCCGAAGCTACTGCTATCGGTAACGTTATGGTTCAGGCATTGGCTGCCGGAGCAGCTAGAGACATTGCTTCCATGAGACAGCTCATCAACCGTTCCATACCATTAAAGACTTTCTATCCGCAGGATATGGAGGATTGGAATACCGCTTACCTGCACTTCAAGCAATTGACGATGACTAATTATAATGGATAATGATTACCAATAATTTATAACTCATAATCAAATCACGTATCATGAAAGAAGAATTGATAAACAAAGCGTATGAAATTGCTAAAGAGCGTTACGCAGCTCTCGGATTGGATGTAGAAAAAGTAATGGAGCAACTTCAGAAAGTGTCTATCTCTATGCATTGTTGGCAGGCCGATGATGTTCAGGGATTCGAATCTGCCGGCTCATTGACCGGTGGTATCCAGACAACAGGAAACTATCCCGGTAAAGCCCGTAATATGGAAGAACTGCGTTCCGATATTTTGAAAGCTGCTTCTTATATCCCCGGTAAGCACCGTTTGAATTTGCATGAGATTTACGGTGACTTTGGCGGTACCTTCGTAGATCGCGATCAGGTAGAGGTGAAACATTTCGAAAGCTGGATGCAATGGGCAGCCGAGAATGGTATAAAATTGGATTTTAATTCCACTTCTTTCTCTCATCCGAAGAGCGGTAATCTTTCTCTGGCTCATCCGGACCAAGGTATCCGTGACTTTTGGGTCGAACATACTAAACGTTGTCGTGCCATTGCCGAAGAAATGGGGCGCCGCCAGGGAGATCCCTGCATCATGAATCTTTGGGTGCATGATGGTAGCAAGGATATCACTGTAAACCGTATGAAGTATCGTGTGCTTTTCAAAGATTCTCTCGACCGTATTTTTGCTACGGAATACAAGCATATGAAGGACTGCCTTGAATCGAAGGTGTTTGGCATAGGTTTAGAGAGTTATACAGTAGGCTCCAATGAATTCTGTATGGGCTATAGTGTACAGCATCAGAAACTTATTACCATTGATACCGGGCACTTCCATCCTACGGAAAGTGCTGCAGACAAGGTGTCTTCCATGTTGCTCTTTGTCCCTGAGCTGATGCTCCACGTAAGCCGTCCGGTACGTTGGGATTCTGACCATGTAACTATCATGGATGACCCCACTCTTGAACTTTTCCAAGAAATTGTCCGTTGCGATGCACTGGACCGTGTACACATTGGTCTTGATTATTTTGATGCTTCCATCAACCGTATCGGTGCTTATGTAATCGGTACCCGTGCGGCGCAGAAATGCATGTTGCGTGCGTTACTAGAACCATTGGCAAAGCTTCGCGAATATGAGGCCACCGGTCAAGGTTTCCAGCGCCTTGCTTTACTCGAAGAGGCTAAGGCTTTGCCTTGGAACGCTGTTTGGGACATGTTCTGTCTGAAAAACAATGTTCCGGTAGGTGAGGAGTTCATCGCTGAAATAGAGAAGTATGAAGCTAATGTAACCTCTAAAAGAGGATAGGAAACCCTTGTAACTGACAGAAATGGAAATAATATTAGGGTTATTGATTATTGCCATCGGAGCATTCTGCCAATCCAGTTGCTATGTACCCATTAACCGCATCAAGGAGTGGAGCTGGGAGTCGTATTGGATTGTACAAGGTGTTTTCGCTTGGCTGGTTTTTCCGTTCTTGGGCGCGTTGCTGGCAGTACCTGCCGACAATTCGCTGTTCGAGATTTATGCAAACAATCCTGCGGATACGCTTTGGACTATGTTCTTCGGAGCTTTATGGGGAGTGGGGGGACTGACGTTTGGTTTGTCTATGCGCTATTTGGGCGTAGCTCTTGGGCAGTCTATCGCTTTGGGTACTTGTGCCGGATTGGGAACGATATTGACTCCGGTATTTACTGGTAAGGCAGGAGATTTGACAACATCGGTTATTGTTGGTGTAGTGGTCACGTTGGTAGGTATTGGCATTATCGGTCTGGCCGGTAGCATGAAGTCTGCCAGCCTGAGCGAAGAAGAGAAGAAGAAGGCCGTAAAGGATTTCAATTTTACTAAAGGTATTATTGTAGCCCTTCTTGCCGGATTTATGAGTGCGTGTTTCAGTATAGGATTGGGTTTTGGAGAGAAACTCTGTTTTGCTGAAAGTGCGGATATATTCAAGACACTGCCTGCTACATTGATGGTGACACTGGGTGGTTTCATTACGAATGCCGTCTATTGTTTCTATCAGAATTCCAGGAACAAAAGTTGGGGCGATTATGGCAAGAAATCCCTTTATGTAAACAATGTCTTGTTTTGTGCTTTGGCCGGTGTGTTGTGGTACAGCCAGTTCTTTGGTCTTAGCTTGGGTAAGGGATTCCTTGCTGCCTCTCCGGTATTGCTCACATTCTCGTGGTGCATCCTGATGTCGTTGAACGTAACGTTCTCCAATGTTTGGGGGATCCTTTTGAAGGAATGGAAAGGGTGTACACCCAAGACAATTACAGTGCTTGTCATAGGCTTGGCAGTCTTGATAATTTCTTCTTTCCTGCCACAGTTGCTGGGGTAAGTTTAAATACCTATCTTTGAATATAAAACTAAAATATATCTGCATATATGAAATCAATTCTAGAAAATCGTCCGGCGCTGGCTGCGGAAGTTAATAAGGTGGCTGAGGTGGCTGGTTATCTCTGGCAGAAAGGTTGGGCAGAACGTAATGGGGGCAATATTACGGTCAACATCACTGAGTTTGTAGACGATGAAATCAAGGCTATGCCCGCCATTAGTGAGGTGAAATCAATCGGTGCTACTTTACCTTATTTGAAAGACTGCTATTTTTATTGCAAAGGCACCAACAAGCGTATGCGCGATTTGGCCCGTTGGCCGATGGAGAACGGTTCGGTCATCCGCATTCTGGATGACTGTGCCAACTATGTCATTATAGCCGACCAGTCTGTACAGCCTACATCGGAACTTCCTTCCCATCTTAGTGTACACAACAATCTGATAGCGAAAGGTTCTCCCTATAAAGCTTCGGTGCATACGCATCCTATTGAGCTGGTAGCCATGACTCACAACAAGAAGTTTCTGGAAAAAGATGTAGCTTCGAACCTGCTTTGGAGTATGATACCGGAAACAAAGGCTTTCTGTCCCCGCGGTTTGGGCATCATCCCTTATCAACTTCCCAGTTCGGTAGAATTGGCTGAGGCTACCATCCGCGAACTGGATGACTATGATGTAGTGATGTGGGAGAAACATGGTGTGTTTGCTGTGGATGTGGATGTGATGGCTGCTTTCGACCAGGTGGATGTACTCAATAAATCCGCCCTTATTTATATCGCTGCCAAAAATATGGGTTTTGAACCGGATGGTATGAGCCAGCTTCAAATGAAGGAAATGTCCGTAGCGTTTAATTTGCCCAAATAATTGTTTTAACAGATAGTGTGTAATTATGTATAGAATGATATTGAATGAGACCTCTTATTTCGGTGCCGGCTGTCGCGAAACGATTGCCGTGGAGGCTGCCCGCAGAGGTTTCAAAAAGGCTTTCTTTGTAACGGACAGAGATTTGATCCGTTTCAAGGTGGCTGATAAAGTGATTGAAGTTTTCGAGAAGAACAGCATACTTTATGAGCTCTTCAGTGATGTGAAGGCCAATCCTACCATTACCAATGTACAGAATGGTGTGGCTGCTTTCAAGGCATCCGGTGCCGATTTTATCGTGGCTTTGGGTGGCGGCTCTTCCATTGATACGGCAAAAGGTATTGGTATTGTTGTGAATAATCCGGATTTTGCAGATGTGAAGTCTCTGGAAGGTGTGGCGGATACTCGTCAAAAGGCTGTCCCTACTTTTGCTTTACCTACTACGGCGGGAACTGCTGCTGAGGTGACCATCAATTATGTTATCATTGACGAAGAGGTCAAAAAAAAGATGGTTTGTGTAGACCCTAATGATATTCCGGCAGTAGCTATTGTTGACCCGGAGCTGATGTATTCCATGCCGAAAGGATTGACTGCTGCAACCGGTATGGATGCACTGACTCATGCCATAGAAAGCTATATAACGCCGGGTGCATGGGCTATGTCGGATATGTTCGAACTGAAAGCCATTGAAATGATTGCTGTCCATTTGAAAGCTGCCGTAGACAATGGCAGCGATCCGGTTGCCCGCGAGGCCATGTCTCAAGCGCAATACATTGCCGGTATGGGGTTCAGCAATGTCGGTCTGGGCATCGTTCATTCCATGGCCCATCCTTTGGGTGCCCATTATGACACTCCGCATGGGGTGGCCAACGCATTGCTTCTTCCTTACGTAATGGAGTATAATGCAGCGTCCCCGGCTGCTCCTAAATATGTCCATATTGCGAAGGCGATGGGAGTCAATACGGAAGGTATGAGCGTGGAAGAAGGTATATGTGCTGCTATTGATGCTGTCCGGAAATTGTCTTTAAGTATTGGCATTCCACAGCGGTTGCGTGAAATCAATGTTAGGGAAGAGGATTTGCATCAATTGGCTATCGATGCTTTCAATGATGTCTGCACCGGTGGCAATCCGAGACCTACATCTGTGGAAGATATAGAAGCTCTGTATCATAAAGCTTTTTAAGGCAAGCGCTATTTTAGGTTACATGTCTATTCCCGTCCGTGATGAATAATATTCGCTGCGGACGGGATTTTTCATAAATAATCTCTATTTTTGTTCCGGAGCTATTATGGAAGGCACGTGTTATGACTAAAAATTATAATGATTTAGGAGTAGAGTTTAAGTACCTTATTGTAAATGACATGGACCAGAAATATGGTCTTTGGGTAAATACTGTGGGCTTTCAGTCTATCCAGCCTAATTCTCCTTATCCGTTGAAGGATCATCCTACCGGTTATTTTTTCAATGCGCAGAAAGGACGGATTCTGCGCGAGTACCAGTTGGTCTATATTACTAAAGGGAGGGGGGTGTTCTCTTCGGAGACCACGCCAGAGAAGCAAGTGTGCAAAGGACGACTGATGGTGCTGTTTCCTGGTCAGTGGCATACATATTATCCTTATGTGCAGACGGGTTGGAATGAATATTATATTGGTTTCGAGGGAGCTGTGATTGATGATATGGTGAAAGGTGGTTTTCTATCGAAAGAGAATCAAGTGTTGGAGGTGGGGTTGAATGAAGAGCTCGTTTCACTTTTCTCTCGCGCTTTGGAAATTGCGGAAGCTGATAAGATTTCTTCCCAGCAATATCTTGCCGGTATTGTGCTACATATGATAGGGATGATATTGTCCATCTCTAAAAACAAGATTTTCGAAGTGGGTGATGTCGATCAGAAAATAGAGCAGGCTAAAATCATCATGAACGAGAATGTATTCAAGGATGTTGACCCGGAAGAACTGGCAATGAAGTTGAATATCAGTTATTCTTGGTTTCGCAAAGTATTTAAGGATTATACCGGCTATGCTCCTGCAAAATATTTCCAAGAGCTAAAGTTGCGTAAGGCTAAGCAATTGCTGGTGGGTACTTCTTTATCGGTGAAAGAAATCTCTTTTATGCTCGACTATAAGTCTACCGAGCATTTCTTCTCCTCGTTTAAGAAACGTACGGGGTTCACTCCATTGGAGTATCGCTCTTATGGTCGGGAAACCGGAGGAGAGGAGGTATAAAACAAAAAAAGACTTAACTTCTAAAAGTTAAGTCTTTTCTGTCGGAATGAGGCGACTCGAACGCCCGACCCCTACGTCCCGAACGTAGTGCGCTACCAACTGCGCTACATTCCGATTGCTTTTGAAAAGTGGTGCCACCAGGAATCGAACCGGGGACACAAGGATTTTCAGTCCTTTGCTCTACCAACTGAGCTATGGCACCTTTTTCGTTTGCGGGTGCAAAGATAAAGAGTTTTTTTTATACCGCAAGGCTTTTTGAGGAAAAATATCTAAAAAAGGTGCCTCTTGCTCTATGGAGCGAGGCACCTTACTTCTAAAAATCATTTGCTATCGAAGACATCAGTCGATATTCGGATTGATGCTGTGCCAGTCTTTGATGGCAGGCAGTACACCCATTTCTATCACCTCGTCACGAAGTGTGCAGAGATGGGCATAGCTTTCTTTCAGTTTGGCTTCTTCTTCGGGCGTGCCGTTCAGTTCCTTATAGTGTACACCGTCTTTGGTAATTTCAGTTTCCATTGCCATCATGATGTGGTCGAAGCCGTGGCTGTGTACATATGTACCGGCAGGCCAGCGGAACGGTTTGCCACCCATCGCTGCAGCTATCATTTCGATAGAGACGTATGCCGGACTCTGGAAGGAAGAACGTCCACGGAGGGCGATGATGTTGGCACCGCCTTTGGTTACCTTAGTCTGGATTTCGACCCACTGTTCTTTAGTCAGGGCAGGGGTACCGATGATATCAAGTAACGGTTTACCGTCCACCTTGGCGGTAGAGGCATATACAGCCATCTGTTCACCATGACCGCCGTAGGTACGGCAATTTTCGATTTTGTCGGGGGCGATGCCGAAGTGCTTGGAAAGTTCACTGCGCAGGCGGGTGCTGTCGAGGGCAGCCAATGTGGTCACTTGTGAAGGTTTCAGGCCGGAATACAATAGGGTAATCAGACCGGTGATGTCGGCAGGGTTGAAAATGACAACCACGTGCTTCACATCCGGACAGTAGGCTTTTACATTCTTACCGAATTCTTCGGCAATAGCGGCATTGCCTTTCAAAAGGTCTTCGCGGGTCATGCCGGCCTTGCGGGCGGCACCGCCTGATGATACCACATACTTGGCACCGGTCAGCGCTTCTTTGATATCGGAGGTAAATGTGATGTTCATTCCTTCGAATCCGCAGTGGAATAGCTCTTCGGCCACACCTTCCAGTCCGGGAGCATAAGGGTCGTACAGACATAGGTTGGGAGTGAGATGCATCATGATTGCAGTCTGTGCCATGTTTGAACCGATCATGCCGGCTGCGCCGACGATTGTCAATTTGTCATTTGTCAGAAATTCCATAATCTTTTTTATTTAAAGGTGAGTAATATCTTTTCTTGCTAATTGTCACGATACAAAGATAACCCTTTTTGGAGAGAGTTGTTCATAGAAAAAAGTTATCTTTTAGAGCAAAAAGTTATTTCTTCTTTCCGAACTGCTGTATTGTACCTAAATTACTTATCTTTGTTGGGAAAATGAAGATAAGTAAGAAACTATGAGCATTGAGTTAGGAAAGTACAATACGCTGGAAGTGGTGAAGGAGGTAGCCTTCGGCATGTATCTGGACGGTGGCGAAGAAGGTGAAATTCTGCTTCCGTCGCGTTATGTCCCCCAAGACTGTAAGGTGGGAGACAAACTGAACGTTTTTATATATCTTGATAACGAAGAACGTCTGGTAGCTACTACTCTGACACCGTTAGTGCAGGTCGGGCAGTTTGCCTGCTTGGAGGTGGCGTGGATAAACCAGTATGGTGCTTTCCTTAACTGGGGATTGATGAAGGATCTTTTCGTCCCCTTCCGCGAACAGAAAATGAAGATGCAGGTGGGAAAGAAGTATGTGGTTCATGCCCATTTGGATGATGAAAGCTATCGTATCGTGGCATCGGCCAAGGTAGACCGTTATCTTTCCAAAGAGAAGGCCGCCTATGAGTCGGGGCAGGAGGTGGATATCCTGATTTGGCAGAAGACGGATTTGGGATTCAAGGCGATCATCAACGATGAATATAGCGGCTTGCTATATGAGAGCGAGATATTTCAGCCACTGCACACGGGCATGAGGATGAAAGCTTATGTGAAGCAGGTACGTGAAGACGGCAAGATAGACCTGCTGCTTCAAAAACCGGGGCAGGCTAAAGTAGAAGATTTCTCAGCTACGCTGCTGGACTATATCCGTGAACAGGGCGGACGGATAGCTTTGAATGACAAGAGTCCGGCAGAAGAAATCTATGCAACTTTCGGTGTCAGCAAGAAAACCTTCAAAAAGGCTGTGGGAGATTTGTACAAAAAACATCTGGTTGTATTGGAGGAAGATGGAATCAGGATTAGGTATTAGTCCCAGTCATTAGGAATTTCCCTACTTGTAAATAGAGACAATCATTAGGGAGGGGAATTTCCTCTCCCTATTTTTGTCGTACAATAAAAAAAGAAAAGTCATGATACGTCATTTGATATTAAGTGTTTGTCTAGTTCTGGTAGCGTTTCCCGCAATAAAAGCGGCGCCCATAGACGGAATCCGTATAGAAAGTCCATACCGTAGAGTGGTGGTACTGGTCGACGGACAGCAGGTTTGCCTGCCTACTTTCAGTTGTTTTGTAGCCAATCTGCGTGGTAGTTGTCGGGTAGAGGTTTATGAAGCGCCATCCCGTGGGGAGAATTCCCGAAGAGGAAAACTCCTATATGATGAACGTGTGCATTGCTCCATCAATGAAGTGGAAGATATTTTCATTCCAGAGGACAAAAGACCTGGTGGAAACTGGGGTACTTCTAATCATCACAAGCCTGGCAGACCCGGTGACAGACCGTTAGGAGGCGAGCAGCATGAACCGGTGATGTCACCATCTGCCTTCGAACAGTTTATGGGGCTGATGGAAAAACAGAGTTTCGATTCAGACCGTAAGGAAGTGCTCGACCATGCCTTGCTGACCTCTTGGTTCACTACTGACCAGTGTATCCGTCTGATGGATTTTTATCGTTTCGACAGTGAAAAGAAACAGTTGATGAAGAAGATTTATCCTAAAATAGCCGATAAACCGAATTTCTATTATGCGATAGACAAGCTGACCTTCTCGTCGGACAAGAACGAGATAAATGCCTTCATCAAACAATATCATGAGAAGAATAACTAAAAAAAGGAGGGGTTATGAAACGGATTATATTTATATTTTTTGCCGCTATGATGAGTACAGCTGTTTGTAGTGCGGCAATGAGCAACAGCAAAGTGCGTAAAGAGACCCGCTTTCTTACGGACAAGATGGCCTATGAATTGAACCTGAGTACAGAACAGTATAATGACGTGTACGAAATAAACTATGATTTCATTTCCGGTATACGCTATCTGATGGATGACGTTCTTCGGGGGGAGGAATGGGCATTAAATCGCTATTACGATTATCTGGATGTGCGCAATGACGACCTTCGATGGGTGCTGAATAACCGGCAGTACGGCCGTTTCATGCAGGCCGCCTATTTTTACCGTCCGGTTTATGTAAGTGGTGGTCGTTGGTCTTTTAGGGTTTACATCACTTACACCAACCATAATCATTTCTATTTCCCGCGGCCGTATCATTACCGTACATATTGCGGTGGGCATTATCGTACGCACTATCACAACAGCTATTATCGCGGTCGTTACCATCATCCGCACTATACCGGTTCGTGGAGTATTCGGAATGATAAGTCGTACCACACCAGCCGCCGTTCAGATTTCGGTTCGGTGAACATCCGCCCTAATTCGCATAAGCGTCCGGCAGGCAGGGATGATGTATATACCACGCGACGTAGCAACGGTAGTAATAATCGCATTAGCACAGGTACACGTAACAGCAGTACGCGACGTAGTAGTGTGGATAGTGGCAGAAAGTCGAGTAAAGAGAAAATAGAAACCACAAGAACTAAAAATAATGATAAGAGCCCCAGCCGTAGCAGGGTAAAGACGGCAAGCAAGGAAAGAAGAAATGCTTCCGGCGTACGGAGTTCCGAAAGCCGTCGCAGCAGCTCTTCAAGCACTACCCGCAGTTCTACCGGCAGTAGCTCTTCCCGCTCTTCGGAAAGGAGATAGAAGAACAAAAAACTCCCCTCTTGTCAGCCTGGAGGCAGGGAGAGGGGAGAATCAAACACAACAACTAAAATTATACTTCTTTTTTTATTCAATCGGTTCTCCCTTATAGAAATCCAGAATCTTGGTACGGAACAGATAGTCATACTTGGCTTGCAATTCGTCTGATTGGGATTTCATAAGGTTCTGTTTTGCTTCATTGTATTCTACGGCATTTGCTTTTCCGTTCTCATACTTTTCGCTCATCAGCTTGAAAGACTCTTCGCTGGCAACGGTGGCTGTATGGCTACTGGTATATTTGCTTTCGGCAGCAGCGGCGTTGTACCATGCTTGTTGGATTTCTTTATAAAGTGTCTTCTTGGCATTATCCAATTGCAAGGCATAGTTTTCACGTTGCAGGCGTGCCGTGCGTACCCGGTTACGGGTAGAGAGACGGTTGAAAATAGGTACGCTGAGGTTGAATCCTACATATTTGTTGAAGTTATCGTTCATCTGCTGGCTGAAAGTACGGTCGATGGTAGAATAGTAATTCGTACCGAGACTACCGTTCAGGCTCAGTTGCGGGTAGTAGTTGCTCTGGGCAATACGGATATTGTGTTTACTGCCTTCCAAGCGGAACTGTGCAGCTTGTATGGAAGCCTTACTCACCATGGCTGTTTGGAATATCTCATCCGGAGGAGTGAGAGGGACTAAATCCAGATTGACTGCCGGAGATTCCAGATTGAACCCTTCCGGTGTTTCCAGTTCGATAAGCTGGCTAAGGTCGAGCAGGGCCAACTTATAGTTGTTGTTTGTCTGCACTACATTCATCTCGTCTTGTGCCACACGTGCTTTGGCTTCTGCCAGTTCTGCCGGAGAGGCTTTTCCCAAGTCGGCAAGCCGGCTGATGCGGACATATTGCTCTTTGCTCAATTGCACTTGTCCCAACGCCACCTGGTGGAGCTCTTCATTGAACAGCACCTGAAGGTAGGCCGAAGCTATATTGATGGCAATGTCTTCCTTGGCTTTGTCCAGGTCGGCAATGGCAGCTTTGAGGTTTAGTTTGGCCAATGCATACTGGTGGGGAATTTCCAGACCGGTAAAGATAGGTATGCTGGTATTGACAGACATATTAGTGCTGTGGCTGCTGGTGTTGACGTATACAGTGGAATAGTCTCCCGTATCCTCATTTTTGATGGCTGTTTGCGTACGTCCCCAGTTCCAGCTCTGGCCGGCACTGGCATTCAGGTTCGGCAGTCGTGCCCATTTGGCTGTATTTACTTCGACAGCACTCTGTTCGGCAGCGTTGGCTGTCTGGCGGATACTGATGTTATGCTCGATGGCATAGTCTATGCATTGGCGTAAAGACCATCGTTCCTGCGCCTGCACTGAGATACTGCCGAATATTGCGAGGTATAAGAATATCTTTTTATTCATATCGTATATCTTTTTAAGCTATTCCGTTTGTTAATCCTTTTTCTCTGTACCGCGAATCTTATCCTGGGCACTGATACCGCTTTTGATGGCAATCTTTATGCCGTCACTCATGCCGACCTGGATGGGGCGGCGTTCGAACTTCTGTACCGGTACGCTGTCCGTCATTACATATACAAAGGTGCTGTCACCATTGAATTCAACGGTACTTTCCGGTACGGCAAGCGTTTTCTGGGCACGGTCCAATACGATTTCTGCGTTGGCAGAATAGCCGGAACGTATCTGTACGCTGTCCGGTGCGGCAATGGCAGCTTTGATTTCAAACTGGTTGGCACCGTTTTCTTCCACACCCTTCGGAGATATGTATTCCAGTGTGGCATCGAACGAAAGATTCTGCAGGGCGCCGATTGTCAGTTTCACCGGCATGCCTTCGTGCACACGGCCCACTTCCGTTTCGTCAATGTTGCCGCGGAAAATCAAATCGTTCATGTTGGCAACGGTAGCGATGGTGGTTCCGTCATTGAAAGTGTTACTCATGATAACCGAGTTACCGACTTTGATGGGTACATCCAGAATCAGACCGGTAATGGTGGAACGGATCAGGGTACTACTGAAAGAGGCGCTGTTCTTGGTGATGCCTTCCTTTACAATTTCCAGGTTATCTTTTGCTGTCTGCAGTTCCTCGCGTGCCTGCTTCACGCTTACTTCCCCTTTTTCGTACTCTTCAGCGCTGATAAGCTTGTCGTTGTACAGTTTCTGGGTACGGGCGAAATCCGTTTCGGCTTGGGCAGCGTTGATTTCCGCCAATCGTACGCGGCTTTCGGCAGAGTTCAATTGTCCCAGTTCGGGTATCACCTTTACTTTGGCAAGCACTTCCCCTTGCTTCACACTTTGTCCTGCTTCCTTGTATACTTCGGCAATGATACCGGAAATCTGCGGCTTGATAAGGACTTCATCTCTCGGTTCCACTTTGCCGGTGGCTACGGTAGTCTTTTCAAGGTCTGTCACTTCCGGAACTATCGTTTCGTATACTGTTACTTTAGGTTGGGACTTCTGGTACAGAAAAACGAATGTCCAAATGAATAAGGCAGCAATTACTACCAATAATGCGATTTTCAGAAACTTCTTTGTTTTCATCTTATATTTACGATTTAATTATTTACGATTGATATAGCCATTATTTCATGGCTTACGGTTAGTGGTCTCTCTATAAGTTTATTCATCCCTGATGGCTTCAATTGGCTTGATTGCCATGGCGCGATAGGCAGGTGCCAGTCCGGCAAGCACTCCTAATGCGATGAGGAGGATACAGGTTCCGATAGCCAGTCCGAATGAAACCTGGTAGTGGGTTTTGATAACTCCAGGGTCATTGGCGGCCTTTTCAAGTATTTGCAGTACAAATACGGCAAAAGAAATACCTGCCATACCCGCTATAGTGGTCAGCACCATGCTTTCCGAAAGAATTTGTTGCAGAATGTCTTTAGGACGGGCACCTATGGCACGGCGTATGCCTATTTCCGTTGTGCGCTCCTTGACGGTTACCATCATGATATTCGATACGCCGATAGCTCCGGCAAACAGCGTCCCCAAACCTACCATCCAGATTAGAAAGCGCACTCCAATCATCAGGTTGTCCATCATGGAGAACATAGCTTCCGCATTCAGAAGCATGACGGCTTGTTTGTCATCGGGAGCAATGTAGTGCGCCGCTTTTACAAGACGTTCCACTTCGGGCTGCACGTCTTTCACTTTTACTCCCGGTTTCATGATGAAACATACTACATGCAGTTTCTTTCCGAGGTTGTAGGTCTGTTGCATGGTGGAAAAAGGCAATGTAATGGCTTCAGAGGCCTGCCCTTGTATATTGACATTGCCTTCGGATGAACACATTCCGATAACCCGGTAATAGATACCATTTACCCGGACATATTTGCCGCAGGGGTCTTCACCGGGTTTGAAGAGGCTTTCATAAACACGTTTGCCGATTACACACACTTTACGCGACTCTTTAATGTCGACATCATTGATGAAACGTCCATAGGTCATCTCTTGATGTTCTATCTGTTCATATTCGGGATACAAGCCTTTCACACTACAGTCGTACTTGTTGTCTCCGTAGACAGCCACTTGTCCCCATAAGGCAATGGAAGGCGTGGCAAGCGCCACACCGTCCACATTGCGTACACGGTCCACATCTTCCATCTCCAAATCCCACCATCGTCCTTTGCGAAAACCTTTATAAGCCTCGCTTGTCTTTTGTGCAGCGATAAAGCCCGAGTTGGTTGCAAATCCTTCGAACTGGGATTTTAGTTCTTCCTGCATGCCCTGGCCGCCACCGATAAGCGCCACCAGCATAAAGATACCCCAGAATACGCCGAACGCCGTAAGCAGGCTTCTCGTTTTGTTCCTTGTTATTGTGATGAGGATTTCCTCACACGTATCTATGTCTATTCTCATAATCTTTAATCTGCTCTAAGTGCTTCAATAGGACTGATACTTACCGCTTTCTTAGCCGGGAAGAACCCAGCCAACGTACCCGCTATGATAAGGGTCAAGGTAGCTTGGATAGCAATACTGAGGTCTACGGTGGGATCGGAGAACATGGTCTGCTGGAACATGCCGGCATCCATCGTCTGGCTACCGAAAGCAGAGTTCATCCATTCCGTCACCCCGATGCCTGCCACCATACCGATATAACCGAATAGCGTAGTGATAGTCACGCTTTCCACAATAATCAGCCAAAGGATGGAGAAAGGTTTTGCTCCCAATGCCTTACGGATACCAAATTCCCGGGTACGTTCTTTCACGGTAATCAGCATTATGTTCGACACGCCGACAATCCCACTCAACAGTGTGAAGATACCGATAACCCAGATTGCAGTCCGGAGGATACCCATTGCATTCTGTGTCTGCAGATAGTTGGTGAAACGATTCCATATCCATATGGCGCTCTCATCCGTGGGGTCAAAGCGGTGATTGGTGGCAATAGCCTTGCGGTATTCTTTTTCAAAGGCTTCGTTACTTTCTATGCTGTGCAGGTTCTTGGTTGTAAAGATGATGTTATTCAGCTTGTCTCCTTTATTATAGATGGTCTGCAAGGTGGAGAAGGGGATATACGCTTCGTTTGCCTCGCGGTCTCCCTGGTCATTGTAGAGGCCTACTACTTGATAGGCCACTCCACTGGCATTGACAAATTGTCCGATGGGTTCAGTATGCGTTTTTCCGAAAAGGATATCTGCAGATTTCTTATGGAGGATGATGACTTTACGTCGGTCTTTCAGGTCGTTGTAGTTGATGAAACGTCCGTCCGCTGTTTTCACGGTTTCCACTTCGGTGTAGTTGGGATATACGCCCAGCAGAGAGATATTGATATATTCTTGTCCGAAGCTGACGTTTACATTACTTTGCCGCACGGTGGCACCGGCACTGATGACATTTTCAGTGAATTGCTTCTCCGTGTCATCCATGTCCCGGTTGTCCAGTTGGACGCGGCGTCCTTCTTTCAGACCGTCGTATGACTTGGTGGTCCAGCCGGGGAAGATGCGGATAGAGTTCAAGGCGCGCTCCGACGCATTTTGCTCGAAGGCATGTATGATACCGTTTCCGGCTCCGAGCAGCACGATGAGCATGAAGATTCCCCATGCCACGGCAAAGCCCGTCAGGAATGTACGCAGTTTGTTGCGTTTGATGGTTCCGTATATTTCTTGCCAAAGGTCTATCATTGATAATTAAAAATTAAGAATTAAAAATTAAAGGGGGAGGGGGCTCTTCCTTTATTATTTCATGAATCCGTCTTTTCCGAACGGGCTTGCATCGTGGTTCAGATTCGTCTCGATGCTACCTATGATACCGTCTTTGATATGGATAATCTTGTCCGTCTGGTTGGCAACACCGCTTTCGTGGGTCACGACTACGATGGTCATGCCCGTATCGTGCAGTTCCTTTAGAATCTGCATCACCTCTACGGAAGTCTTGCTGTCGAGTGCGCCGGTAGGTTCATCGGCAAGGATAATCTGCGGTTGGGTAATGAGGGCACGGGCGATGGCTACACGTTGTTTCTGTCCACCGGACATCTCATTTGGCATGTGGTGTGCCCACTCTTTCAGCCCCAGGCGGTCCAGATATTCCAGTGCCAGCGCATTACGTTTGCGGCGGCTCACTCCTTGATAAAAGAGAGGAAGCGCCACATTCTCCACTGCATTCTTGAAGGAAATGAGATTGAAGGACTGGAAGATGAAACCAATCATACGGTTGCGGTACTCGGCTGCCTTCGTTTCGCTGAGGTTCTTGATGAGGGTACCGTTCAGATAATATTCCCCCGTGTCGTAACTATCCAGAATACCCAGTATATTGAGTAAAGTGGACTTTCCCGAACCCGATGAGCCCATGATGGAAACAAATTCGCCTTTCTGAATGTCGAGGTTGATACCTTTGAGCACATGCAGCGGTGCTCCGTTGTTGTAGGTCTTGTTAATGTCTTTTAGTTGTATCACTGTTTTCCCTGTTTATTGCTTTACTCTTATTAATTTTCACTATTAGACGCAGCAATGCTACGAAAAGTTGCAAAAGTTGCAAACTTTTTTAAAAAAAGATTTTGCAGTGTCGTTTTTCTTTGTGATTTTTGTAACCATGAATGTGATTAACTAACCCTTTAAACAAAAGTAATATCATGAATTCAAACATGGAAAAGCCCTATGTAGTGGGCATTGACATAGGCGGAACAAACACCGTCTTTGGTATTGTAGACGCACGCGGAACTATTATTGCAAGCAGTTCCATCAAAACCGGAGCTTATGAGGACGTCAATGATTACGTAGACGAAGTTTGCAAGAATCTGTTGCCGCTCATTATTGCCAACGGTGGAGTAGACAAGATAAAAGGTATCGGTATCGGTGCTCCTAACGGAAACTATTACAGCGGTACTATTGAGTTTGCCCCGAACCTTCCCTGGAAGGGTGTAATTCCTTTGGCTGCCATGTTTGAAGAGCGCTTGGGTATCCCTACCGCTTTGACAAACGACGCCAATGCTGCCGGTATCGGTGAAATGACTTACGGTGCGGCTCGTGGTATGAAAGACTTTATCATGATAACTCTTGGCACCGGTGTAGGTAGCGGTATCGTTATTAACGGTCAGATGGTATATGGCCATGACGGTTTTGCCGGAGAGTTGGGACATACTATTATCCGTCGTGAAAACGGACGTCTCTGCGGATGCGGACGTCACGGCTGTCTGGAAACTTATTGTTCGGCTACGGGTGTGGCGCGTTCTGCACGTGAGTTCTTGACCAAGAGTACCGAACCGAGTTTGTTGCGCGACATTCCGGCAGAAAACATTACTTCCAAGGATGTGTATGATGCAGCGGTGAAGGGTGACAAGATTGCTCAAGACATCTTTGAGTTTACCGGAACCATCTTGGGTGAGGCTTTGGCTGACTTCATCGCTTTCTCCAGTCCGGAAGCTATCGTGTTGTTCGGTGGTCTGGCAAAAGCGGGAGACTATATTTTCAAGCCTATCCAGAAAGCTATTGACGACAATGTATTGAATATCTACAAAGGCAAGACCAAGTTGCTGGCTTCCGAGTTGAAGGACTCTGATGCTGCAGTGCTGGGTGCCAGTGCGTTGGGCTGGGAGCTGAGAGATATCAAGTAATCAATATTAGGGAAACTGATAAAGGAGGGGATATGTCAAAACTCCCCTTCTATCGAAGTCACCCTCGCTACACCTATCTGTGGCGAGGGTGATTTTTAGTTTATGAGAGTTTCGACACACCTTTTTTTCTTTGGTGGCACATATTCCTCAGCAATAAAGTTATGCACAAGTTGCTTCCACACTTCCACCCATTCTCTGTATCCCTTTATTCATCGGGGTTGCGGATGCTGTGGAAGCAACTTGAAAAGGTGGAAGCAAAAGTTGCTTCCACCTTAAATTTACGCCAAATAATCTATTAATGTCTTGTAGTACAATAAATTAATAGGATATGGGGCAATTTGCCAATATCGTGTAAACAAGCTATTGGTTTCCTGCAAACACGGTATTAACTTCGTAAAAGCCCGTGCGATAATAGGTGGAAGTCAGGCTTTTGGTATGGATAAGATAGGTATTCAGTATAGGCAAGCTATGCATATGAGAGCTGTTTAACGACCGTGAGGCGTTCGCCTAACGGCCATAAAGCACCTTGTTGACGGTCGTTAGCAGAGCGCCTCACGGCCGTTGGGCGCTGATAAACTAACATATCAGCAAGAAGGAAGGCTTATGTGAAAGGAAAGGAGCGCAGGCTTACAATGTTTTGAATGAGGGAGTAGCAGTAGAGTATCGCATGGTGTGTATGTCTACTGTGTATATCACTAAAAAAGGGAAACCGACATTGTCAGTTTCCCTTTTTTATTTCGAAATAGGAGTCTGGAATTAACCGTTAACTCTTTTTTCTTTGATTCTTGCTTTCTTACCGGTAAGAGCGCGCAGGTAGTACAGTTTAGCGCGACGAACTTTACCCACTTTGTTCACTTCGATGCTGTCGATAGCCGGTGATTCAATCGGGAAAATACGTTCTACGCCTATGGTTCCTGACATCTTACGTACTGTAAAACGCTTCTTGTTTCCATGTCCGGCAATCTTGATAACAACACCACGGTACAGCTGTACACGTTCCTTGTTACCCTCGACAATACGATATGCTACTGTTACAGTGTCACCTGCCTTGAAGCTCGGGTGCTGTTTTCCGGTAGCAAATGCTTCTTCTGCAATTTTAATTAAATCCATTGTTTTTATTATTAAATTGTTTCATCGTTACAACGCAACATACCAGGCTTCTCTCTTGGTGTCCTGACAGCGATTGCGCGAAAGCGGTGCAAAGGAACGAATTATTTGCCAGATACACAAGTGCTTCAAGCTTTTTTTCGCCAGTTGGGATGATTTTTGAGCGTTTCATTCTGCTAAACGCAAGTCTAAATAATCGGTTAATTGTGTGGCTCAGTCGCAAAAGAAAAGTATATTTGTAGCAATTTAAAACTAAATGAATATGAAGAAACAAACTTTCAGTCTCCTTTCGGGGGCAGTGTTGGCGGTTGCGCTTCTATTGGTTTCCTGCCATTCTTCCTACGAAGTGACCAAGGTAGAGGGAGGCAGAATTCCCATGAACTCTGTCTGGGATGCCGAGCCGGATGCCGAAGCCGTGGCTCTGCTGGCGCCCTACAAGGCCCGGATGGACAGCGTTATGTATCATGTGGTGGGAACCGCAGAAATGTCGATGGACAGATTCCGGCCCGAAAGCCTTTTATCCAATCTGATTGCAGATGTACTGCGTGAGGCTGCGGTGGAAGTGCTGGGCAAACCGGCCGATATGGGGCTAATCAATATCGGTGGAATCCGGAACTCCCTGACGGAAGGAGACATCACTACCGAAAACATCTATGAGATATTGCCTTTTGAGAATTCGCTCTGTGTGCTGACGATGAAAGGCTCTGCCATGAAGCACTTGTTTGAAAACATTGCGGTGAGACTTGGTGAAGGGGTGAGTGGTATACAGTTGGAAATCAGCAAGGATGGCAAGCTGCTCCAGGCTTCCATTGCCGGCAAGCCGGTGGAGGATGACCGTGACTATACGGTTGCCACGATTGATTATCTGGCTGATGGAAACGATGGAATGACGGCTTTCCTGCAGGCGGATAAAAGGGAGTGCCCGGATGGGGCTACACTGCGTGGTCTGTTCATGAAGTATGTGGAGAAGCAGACGGCAGCCGGCAAGAAGGTGACTTCGCGCATGGAGGGAAGAGTGGTCGTTAAAGAGTAAGCATTAAAAAAACAGAAGTTCTATGAAACATATGTATTCCTTGGCAGCCCTGCTGCTTTTCATGCTCCCCGCATCGGCACAGCAAGAGGGGCGTGTCATTACTGAAGAACCCCTTTGCCTGGTGTCCGCCGATTCTGTATCGTCCGGCCAATCCGGAAAACAACTGTTTATCCTGCACACCAGCGATACGCACAGCCGTATAGAACCCATCAGCGCCGAGGCTGCCGACGAGTATGCCGGGATGGGCGGTGTGGTGCGCCGTGCCGGTTTTGTAAAGCAGTTTCGCGGCAAGCATCCGGATATGTTGCTGCTGGATTGCGGAGACATCTCGCAAGGCACCCCTTATTATAACTTTTTCAAAGGCGAGCTGGAGGTCAAGATGATGAACCTCATGGGCTATGATGCCATGACGATAGGTAATCATGAATTTGATTTCGGACTTGAGAATATGGCGGAATTGTTCCGTATGGCGGATTTTCCCGTGGTCTGTTCCAATTATGACGTGACGGGTACGGTACTCGAAGGACTGGTGAAGCCTTATATCACCTTGGTGCGCGAAGGGGTGAAAATCGGTATCTTCGGCCTGGCCCCCAAGATGGAAGGGCTGGTGCAGGCGGATAAATGCGTAGGCATTGTCTACAACGACCCGATAAAGGTGGCCCAGGAAATGACAGACCTTCTCAGGGAGAAGGAGAATTGCGAGGTTGTGATTTGCATGTCTCATTTGGGTATCCGCAGTGCAAATCCCGAAGGCGCTTCCGACGAGAACCTGGTAGGCAAGACGCGTGGCATTGATGTCATTTTGGGAGGACATTCGCATACTTTTATGGAAAAGCCTGCCGTTTATCTGAATGCGGACGGCAAGAGCGTTCCCGTGCTGCACACCGGAAAGAGTGGCATCTACGTAGGAGAAATGGTACTTACTTTAACTGAAAAATAGCATGATGAAAAGACTCACCCTCCTTTTATGGGTTGCAGGATTGTTTATATTGGGATTATCTTCACTTCACGCCCAGACGGGAGGCCCGTTTCTTCCTTCGGCTGCAGACAACCGGTGCCGGCAATGGGTGGACTCCGTGTTGTCAGGTCTGAATGTACACGAAAAAGTGGGGCAGCTCATCGTTGCCACCATTCCGGCCAGAGCAGACAAGGCCACGAAAAAGCAGATGCGCGAGCTGGTAAAGAAATACAAGGTCGGTGGCTTGCTGTTTTCCGAAGGTACTCCGGAAGAGCAGGCTATCTTGACCAATATGGCCCGGAAGGATGCCAAGATTCCCGTTATGGTTACTTTCGATGGAGAGTGGGGACTGTCAATGAGGCTGAAAGGCGCTCCGGACTATCCCCGTAATGCCGCCTTGGGATGTATCGAGGACAATGGCCTGATTGAAGAATATGGACGTGAGGTGGCCCGCCAGTTTCGCGAATTGGGGGTACACGTCAATTTTGCACCCGATGCGGATGTCAATACGAATCCGCTGAACCCGGTGATACACGTACGCTCCTTTGGCGAGAACCCGCAGCGGGTGGCGGAAAAGGTGGTGGCATACAGCCGTGGGCTCGAAAGCGGGGGCATACTTTCCGTTTGCAAGCATTTCCCCGGGCATGGCGACACGGATGTGGATTCTCATAAGGCGCTTCCCGCCTTGCACTACGACCGTGCACGCCTGGACAGTGTGGAGCTTTATCCCTTCAAGGAAATGGTACGTGCCGGATTGGGGGGTGTCATGGTAGGCCATCTGCAAGTGCAGGCGCTGGACCCGGACGGGGTGACTCCTTCTTCCTTGTCGCGGAATGTGGTGACCGGGTTGTTGAAGGATGAACTCGGCTTTAAAGGGCTGGTGTTTACCGATGCCTTGGACATGAAGGGTGTGTCTGCCATTCCGCAGGTAACTACCAAAGCGCTGCTGGCGGGAAATGATATGGTGCTGGTACAGTTCAATACGAAGAATGCGGTGCAGGAGCTGGTAGATGCAGTGGAGTCGGGACAACTGAGTAAGGACGAACTTGATGCCAAGTGCCGCAAGGTATTGATGTACAAGTATATGCTTGGTTTGAGAAACCGCCAGCCGCAACTTCGGGTCAGCGGAATGAGCTATCGCATCAATACGGAGGAAGCGCAGGCGTTGGCTGCCAAGTTGCGCCGTTCGGCAGTGACTGTATTGAACAATTATTTCGATGTCCTCCCGCTGGCACCGGTGGAAGGTGATATTGCCGTGCTCAGCATCGGAGAGAAGGAGGCGGATGCTCCCTTTGTGGAAGCTATGAAAAAGAATGCAGGCATCAGCCATTTCCACTTGCCTTGGAATGCCGATGAGGCTCTCTGGCAGGAAGTGCAGGGGCAGTTGGCTGCTTTCCGTCGCGTGGTTATCAGCATCACCGGTTCGGCTTATGTCAGCGACCGTGATGTGGCCTTTCTGGAAGGCTTGAACCTGCGTGCTCCGCTGGTCTATACTTTTTTTACTTCTTACCGTACATTGCAACCTCTGATGCCCGCACTTGCCAAATCTAGCGCTGTGGTGCTGGCACATTCGGCAGAGACGGATTTGCAGCAATACGTGGCTGATGTTCTTTTTGCCAAAAAGCCGGCCAGTGGCAGAATGTCGATGAGTATCGGTAAACTGTTTCCAGCGGGAACGGGCTGTATGATTGAGCCGGGCATGAAACCGGGGAAGACTGTTCCGGAAGATTACGGCATGAAATCGTATGTGCTGCAAAGTATCGATGCCGTTGCCCGGAAGGGACTGGAAGCGGGAGCTTATCCCGGTTGCCGCGTGCTGGTGTGGAAAGACGGACTGCCGGTATATGACAAAGGCTTCGGAACCCACTCTGATAAGGATACCACTACTGTCCGTTCTTCGGACCTTTTTGATTTGGCTTCGCTGACCAAGACTACGGCTACGTTGCTTGCCGTCATGAAACTGTATGATGAGGGCAAGATAAAACTGGATGACAAGGTTTCCGCTTATCTGCCCTTCTTGCGCAATGGCAACAAGCGGAACATTACCATCCGCGAACTTTTGTTCCACGAATCGGGGCTTCCTCCCTATATCCGCTTCTACCTGGACATCATAGACCCGAATTCGGTACACGGCCCGTACTCCCAGAGTTGGGTGGACGAGTGGCATCGTACGCAGGTAAGCGAGCATAGCTATTATTGTTCCGATTTTAAGTTCCGGAAAGGGATGGTGTCCGACAAGAATACACCGGCCTATACTCTGCACATGGCAGATGGCATGTGGCTGAACAAGAGTTTCAAGAATTCCATCCTTCAGCGGATAGCCAAGTGCGAGTTGGATGGCAAACGTTATGTTTACAGCGACCTCGGCTTCGTGCTGTTGCAGCAGGTAGTGGAGAAGGTGACGGAGCTGCCGATGGATTTGTACCTTGCCCGTGAGTTCTATGCCCCGATGGGATTGCAACGTACTATGTTTCTGCCTTTGACGAAGTTCACTAAAGCGGAAATCATGCCCACGGCATCCAATGACTTCCTGCGTCGCCAGGATATATGCGGATATGTGCATGACGAGACTGCTGCCTGCATGGGTGGGGTGTCCGGTAATGCAGGACTTTTCTCTACGGCCGAAGAGGTGGCAAAGGTTTATCAAATGTTGCTGAACGGCGGTGAATTCAATGGCAAGCGTTTCTTGAGTAAGGCAACCTGCCGTTTGTTTACGACGGAGAAATCCGCCATCAGCCGTCGCGGTCTGGGATTCGACAAGCCGGATGTATCCATTGTGAAGCGCAGCCCTTGTGCTCCTTCCGCTCCGGAAGCAGTATATGGACATACCGGATTTACCGGTACTTGTGCTTGGGTGGACCCGGAAAACAAGACAGTGTATGTATTCCTCAGCAACCGCTTGTGCCCCAATGTATGGAACACGAAACTGGGTGACATGAATATAAGAAGAGATATCCAGGAATTGATTTATAAAAGTATTATTCCGCAAATCCCCTAAAAACAATCTATCTATAAGGAATGAAGAGAATATACCTGCTTGCCTATATCACTATATTGTGTTGTCTTTGTCCGCTTCTGAAAGCGCAGCTTGGCCCGATGCCGTTTACTCCGGTGCCGCCGAACGACCCTTCGCTTGTACGTCTCTTGAACAGTGACGTGCGGTGCAGGCAGTGGGTGGATTCCGTCATGCAGCGTCTGACTCTGAAAGAACGCATCGGACAACTGTTCATCTATACGATTGCCCCCCAGCAGGACAAGGCCAACAAGGAACTGCTGCGTAAGGTGGTGGAGGACTATAAGGTAGGCGGTCTGTTATTCTCCGGCGGATTGATGCAGAACCAGGTGATGTTGACCAATGAGGCGCAGCGGATGGCGGAAGTTCCGCTGATGATTACCTTTGACGGTGAATGGGGACTGGCTATGCGCCTCCGCGGTACTCCGAACTTTCCGCGAAACATGGTGCTGGGCTGCATACAGAACGATACACTGATTTATGAATATGGGCGCGAAGTGGCCCGCCAATGCCGTGAACTGGGGGTGCAAGTGAATTTTGCTCCTGTAGCGGATGTGAATATCAATCCCAAGAATCCGGTTATCAATACCCGTTCCTTCGGTGAAAGTCCGTTCAATGTGGCGAACAAGGTTGTTGCCTACTCCAAAGGGTTGGAGGATGGTGGTGTACTTTCTGTCAGCAAGCACTTTCCGGGGCATGGGGATACGGATGTGGATTCTCATAAGGCGTTGCCCGTGCTGCCTTTTACCCGTGCCCGTCTGGACAGTATAGAGCTTTATCCTTTCAGAAAAGCCATTCGTGCCGGATTGGGAGGAATGATGGTGGGGCACTTGGAGGTGCCTACCATAGAGCCGCAAAAGGGGCTCCCGTCTTCGCTTTCGCGTAAGGTAGTTTCCGGTCTGTTGGTGAATGACCTCGGCTTTCAGGGGCTTGTCTTTACAGATGCCCTTGCCATGAAAGGGGTATCGGGCAATGAAAGCATCTGTTTGCAGGCGCTGAAAGCCGGCAATGATTTGCTGCTTGTCCCCCGGCGTATTAAGGAAGAAGTGGAGGCTGTGCTTGCCGCTGTGAAAAAAGGGGAGCTGACAGAGAAAGAGATAGAGGCGAAATGCCGTAAAGTACTGAAATATAAATATGCCCTTGGGTTGGAAAAGAAACCCCATGTACAGCTTTCAGGTTTGGGGACCCGCATCAATACTCCGAAAACGCGTGATTTGATGCGCCGGCTGAACTTGGCGGCCATCACTGTGCTGGATAACCGGGACGAGGTACTTCCGCTGGACCCTTCCATCGGTGAAGTTGCCGTGCTCAATGTGGGAGAAGCGCAGGAAATCCAGCCGTTCCTCAAGGAACTGTCGCAGTATACCCGTCCTGTGGAGTTCCATTTGGGCAAGAATCTGCCGGAGGCTGACGGGAACCGTTTGAGGAATGCGCTGGCCAAGTACAAACGTATTCTGGTCTGTGTCACCGAACACCGTTTGACGCCCTATCAGAATTTCTTTGCAAAGTTCGCTCCTGACGTACCGGTGGTTTATCTGTTCTTTATTCCTGGCAAGCAGGTATTGCAGATAAAACAAGGGGACGCTGCTGCTGAAGCGGTGATTTTGGCACACTCCTCCAACGAGGAGGTACAGCGGCAGGTTGCCCGGATTGTTTATGGCAGCGCTTGTTCAGAGGGACGCTTGTCTGCCAGTATCGGTAGTCGGTTTGCTGCCGGTGCGGGAGTGACGCTGACTCCTCAAAGCGCCCCCCGCTTTGTACCCGAAGAGCATGGTATGAATTCCCGTCTGCTGGCTGAAATAGACAAGATAGCTGAAGAAGGCATTCGTGAAGGGGCTTACCCCGGTTGCCAGGTGGTGGTGCTGAAGGATGGTAGGGAGATGTATAATAAAGTTTTCGGTACCCACGTCTGGAACGAGGCCGGAAGCAAGGCGCTTCCCGTAAAGAAGACGGATGTATACGACATCGCTTCGCTGACAAAGACCACAGCCACGCTGCTTGCTGTGATGAAGTTGTACGATGGCGGACGCCTCAATCTTACAGACCGGGTGTCGGATTATCTGCCTTTCCTACAGGATACGGACAAGAAGAATATTACGGTACGCGAACTGCTGATGCATGAATCCGGTCTACCTTCTACCTTGCTATTCTATCAGGAAGCGATTGATGAAGAGAGCTACACCGGCACTTTGTTCAAGGCACGTCCCGATGCCCGGCATTCCGCACGCATCGGACGGCAGACTTGGGCGAACCCTAAGTTCCGCTTCCGTCAGGGACTGACGTCGAAGGTGCAGACACCGGAATATACGATGCAAGTGTCCGACAGCCTTTGGCTGAACCGTTCCTTCAAGCAAGAGTACTTGCAGAAGATTGTGGATACTTCGCTTAGAGATAAACGTTACCGTTATAGTTGTGTGGGCTTTATCTTGTTGCAGCAGTTGGTCGAGGCGCGCACCGGCATGTCTATGGACGAATATCTGGCCAAGGAATTCTATACTCCGATGGGATTGGAGCGTACGGGGTATCTTCCTCTGCGCTTCTTGAAGAAGGAAGATATTGTACCTTCATCAACAGATCCTTTCTTGCGTAAGACTACCTTGCAAGGATTTGTACATGATGAATCTGCAGCTTTTCAGGGCGGCGTTTCCGGTAATGCCGGGCTGTTCTCCACTGCCGGAGAAGTGGCAAAAGTCTATCAGATGCTGCTGAATGGGGGTGAACTGGACGGTAAACGCTATTTGAGCAAGGAGACCTGCAGGGTATTTACTACCACCGTCTCAAGGATAAGCCGCCGGGGGCTGGGATTTGATAAGCCCGACCGGCATAATCCCCAGAAGAGTCCCTGCGCAGAGTCTGCCCCTGCTTCTGTTTACGGTCATACCGGTTTCACGGGCACTTGCGCCTGGACAGACCCGGAGAACGGCTTGGTTTATGTCTTTTTGAGCAACCGCACCTATCCGGATGTGTGGAATAACAAGTTGATGAGGCTGGATATAAGGACGAGGATTCAGGAGGCGGTATATAAGGCGATGCTGAGAGGAAAAAAATAATTGGTACAAATTAAAAAGAGCCTCCCTTGCTCACGCAGGAAAGGCTCTTTTCTTCTTCAATTTTGAAACAATTAAATTCTATCTGTTAAGCTTTAAGTGTGTGTCTTATCAGAACGCAATACCTACGCGCAGACCGAAATTACTCAAACCGTCTACGCTGTACGTAAAGAGGTCACCTTTGTTCGTACCGTAGCTGTAATAGGCTGCGAAATGCAAGCCCGGTCCATAAGCCCAAGGATACACATTGAAACCAATTTCAGGAGATACATAGAAACCCCATGTATCTTTGTTGGCTTCGAATACGTTGAAAGTTGACTTCAACTGTGCATATTCAGCACCCAGTTTTACACCGGCATACGGCTGGAATGCACCTCCACGGTTCCATACATAGCGGGAGGCCAGACCGAAAGGCAACTGGAATGCAGTGTGCTGCTGGTCGGTATTCAGACTGCCGCCTTCGCCTACGGGAAGTGTCTGGCGACCGAAATACTCATGGTTGCTATGGTAGTTCAAGAAAGCTCCCAATGCAAAATTGTCTGTCAGGAAGTAACCGCCTTCAAAATTCATACCCCAGCCGCTTGATTTGTCGGCGAAGTTGTTGCTGAGGGGAAAGTTATATTGCCAGTCGATATTGGCATAACCGTTATCGGTCATCTGTGCCTTCGTCGGTAGGGCGAAGACGAGAGCAAGAGCGGCAACCGCAAATACTCTCAAGGAAAGATATTTTATTGTTTTCATACTTTGTTCTTGTTTTTTGGTTCAATGGCAACTTCCCAGTCCGGAAAGGATGCTGCCGTATTATTCTTGTTACCTTAATATTGGGTAACCCGTCATTTGTCACTTATAGCTCGTAGCTTGTCACTACTTGTTAGTCAGGTAAGTTGATTGAGTGAAAGCTTGGTTCACACCTTGCACGGCAAGTTTGGTATTGACAGAAGTAGAACCACTCAGCAAGCCGCTCATATAGCTGGTCCACAGAACAGGAAGTTTCTCGCTCTGGCCTTGCGGCGCCTCCAGATTCAACAATTCGCTGATAAAGGAACCGGTACTGTAGGAATAGTTCACGGCATAGGGATAATACCATCCGCCCCAGTTGCCCCAGTAAGGAGCATCCCAGTAGCCTGGATAGTTCCACCACCATTCGGGACGTCCGTAGTCGGTGAAGTAATAGGTACTTCTGACATAGCTTACCTGCAAGCCAAGGTCGGCTTCTTCCCGGTCATCCACACGGATGTAGCCGCGGCTGTTCATGTTAGCAACATAAGCGCTGAGAATTTCCTGGGCATTCTCATCTTTCCAGTATTCGGCGTTTTCCTTATCACCGATGACCAGAATGCTGTCCGGCAAGTAATAAGTTTCGAAGGTTTTGAAATCCGCCTTCTTGTCATAGTTGGTATAAACCAGATAATTATTGTCCAGCTTATCCATGTCAGGGTCTTTTTCGCAAGATGCAAGCGTCACTGCAAAGACCGCTAATAATAGGGGAATAAATTTCTTCATACTTTTATAATTGTTTAGGTTTAATATAAATTCCTGCCCTATGGTACCTTAGGCTTTTGTGAGAAAAAACAAGATAGGATATAAAAGGTTCACGTAGAGGTATGTTAAAAGTGATAAAGGAATAGGGTGACAGCACTTTTAACGTAACTGTCACCCTATTGCACTTATCATGTCATTACTTTATCACCCTATCATCTTTTCCATATCCGTGCTGTCCATCCTCCTCCGGGTGCCATGTGTATGTTCAGCTTGTCTCCCGAGGTCACGGTGCGTACTTCTTTCTTGTAGTCGGTTGCTTCCCGGTCGGCATTGATGCCGTCGGAAAAGATTTCGGCTTCGTAACTTCCTTCTCCGAGGAAGGAAAGGTCGATGGTACAGTCGCGTGGTGTCCAGTCGGTCATGGAGGCGATGTACCAGACGTCTCCCTTGCGGCGTGCCAGTGTAAGGTATTCGCCTACTTCACCGTCCAGTGCCACGGTCTCGTCGAAAACGGTAGGCACTTTGGCAATGAAGTCCGTGCATTCCTGCTCCTTCATATATTTGCTGGGGCTGTCGGCAAGCATTTGCAGCGGGGCTTCGAAGAGGGTGTACATCGCCATCTGGTGGACGCGCGTACCCTGGCTCATCGGATGGTCGTTGACGGCACGGAAGGTTTCGCGGGTTGCGTTCATTGTGGCTCCCGGTGTGTAGTCCATCGGGCCTATAAGCATACGCAGGTAGGGAGCAGTCACGTCATAGCGTGGGAAGTTGTGGAGGGGGGCTCCGTTCACTATCGGTTCCCATTTGGCGTTCTCCAATCCCTTTACACCTTCAAAGTTCAGGACGTTGGGATAGGTGCGCTGTATACCGTATGGCTTGAGGCCATGCAGGTCCAATACCAGGCGGTGCTCGGCGGCGCAGGCTACAATACGTTCTACAGACTGTACCAGTGGCTGGTCGTCACGGTCGAAGAAGTCTATCTTGAAGCCTTTGATACCCATCTGTGCATAGTGGCTGAATGCAGCTTCCGTATCTTTGGCAGAGTTTCGCCAGCTTGCCCAGAGAATGATGCCGACGCCCTTCTGGTTTCCGTAGGCTACCAGTTCCTTTAAATCGATATCCGGATTCAGGTCTTTCAATAAGGATTCGTTTCCGCTCCAGCCGTCATCGATGATGATATATTCCAGGTTGTTGTCGGCGGCAAAGTCGATGAATGCCTTATAAGTCGGGGTGTTCATGCCGGCTTTGAAGTCTACGCCAGTCAGGTTGCAGGTGTTCCACCAGTCCCAAGCCACTTTGCCGGGTTTAATCCAGGAAATGTCTTTGATGCGGCAGGCGGGGGCAAGACGCTGTGCCATGTCATTGTCGGCAAGCTGCGTGTCCTTTTCGGTGACGAGCACCACACGCCAGGGGAGCTCCTGCTTGGCACAACGGGCGATGTAGTCTGCACGTTTTGTCGGTATCAGGTTCAGCCGGTTGTGTCCGCCGATTATTTCTTCCAGCGGATAGGGGGCAAATGCTGCCTGCAGTCCTTGACGTGTCTGGGGATTTACAGTGAGGAACATGCCGGGATAGTTTTCCAATCCGGCTTCCATGATAACGGCTTTCTTTCCTCCGTCCAGGCAAACCATCAGTGGGGTGATGGAGAGTGAGTCGGTGTGCATTTTGGACAACGGGGCTTCGTCGTAGTAAGACTCGAAGGAGAAGCAATAGCGCTCACCATTGCGGTTGTCGTTTATGTAAGGTACAAATGCTTGGTAATCCTTGTCGAAATTGAAGTCCGCTGTTTCGTTGAGGACGATAAACGGCTTGTTCTGTTCGGAAATGAAGCGATAGGCAGCGCCGTCATCGTATGCGCGGAACTGTACACTGTAGCCTCCGCGGCATTTCAGTGTCAGCTGGTTGTAGACATCCTCCACACTTGCCTTTTTGTAGAGGGGAGTGGGGAAGGAGGACTCCACGGACTTGCGTTCTGCACGGATTACTTTTACATTTTTACCGAAAGTTATTGCTTTCTTGGCTGATTTTTCATCTCTGCCTTGCAGGGCGATGGCAGAGGGTTGCAGCACCGTGGTTCCGTTGTGTGCTATCTGCCAGGTGAGGGCTTCTCCGGCATCTACCGTAACGGATAGTTTTCCGTTGGGTGATGCAAGTTGGTATTGCTGTGCACGGACCGTGCCCAAGCAAAGGAATAATAAACAAAAGGTTTGAATAAGGAGGCTTTTCATGTTGATTTATTTTTGAATGATTTTCTTTATCTTCTCCAGTTCCTCGGCAGAGAAGTCTGTATTTTCAGTCGCTTTCAGGTTATCTGCCAGTTGGGCAACGGAGCTCGCTCCGATGATGACGCTTGTCACCAGGTCGTCCTTCAACAGCCAGGCAAGTGACATCTCGGCAAGGGTTTGCCCGCGTGAGGCAGCAGCTTCGTTGAGTGCCTTGATTTTTTGCAGCGTCTCGTCGGTCAGTGCTTCTTTCTTCAGGAAAGCCCCCTTTGCCATGCGCGAATCTTCGGGAATACCATTCAGGTAGCGGTTGGTCAGCAGGCCCTGTGCCAACGGGGAGAAGGCGATGAAGCCGGTCCCGTTCCCTTTGGCTTGCTGCAGGATACCTTCTTCTTCCGGTTCGCGGTTGAAGAGATTGTATCTGCCTTGATAGAGCAGGCAGTGTACATCCCGTTCTTCCAGGTATTTGTAGGCAAACTCGGCCGCCTCTTTGGGATATTTGGAGATTCCTACATAGAGTGCTTTGCCTTGCCGTACGATATCAACCAGTGCTTGCAGGGTCTCTTCAAGCGGAGTAACCGGGTCGTAGCGGTGAGAGTAGAAGATGTCCACATACTCCAGGTTCATCCGTTTCAGACTTTGGTTGAGGCTGCTCATCAAGTACTTGCGTGAACCCCACTCCCCGTAGGGGCCGGGCCACATGTCGTGTCCGGCCTTGGTGGAGATGAATAGTTCGTCCCGATAGGGCATGAAGGATTTCTTCATAATCATTCCGAAAGTCTCTTCGGCGGAACCGTAGGAAGGACCGTAATTGTTGGCGAGGTCGAAATGCGTGATTCCACGGTCGAAGGCATAGTGCGCCATGGCCTGGGAATTGGCAAATGTGTTCACGTCACCGAAGTTGTGCCACAATCCGAGTGATATTTCCGGCAGCAGGATGCCGCTTTGCCCGCAACGGCGGAATTTCATGCCGTTGTCATAGCGTTCGGGCGCTGGAGAATAAATAGGGTTTATCATGATATTGTATTTTGTGGGTTACCCCATTATTACTTCTACTGTATGCGTGCCCGGCAGATGGTTCACCACATTGCCTTCTATCGGCTGGCCGTCTACTGTGACGGACTTGATGCCTTTGCATACACCATCGGGATTCTTCACGGTAATATGATATTCCGCTCCGCGGAACTTGCGCTTCACGTTGAAGCCTTTCCAGTCTGACGGGATACAAGGATTGATTTCCAGACCTTCATACGAAGGCTTGATGCCGAGTATGAATTGCGTGATGGCATACCACATCCAGGCAGCCGTTCCAGTCAGCCAGCTGTTCTTGCCTTCACCGGGGCGGGCGGCGTCCTTGCCGGCCACCATCTGGCAGCATACGTAAGGTTCTACTTTATGCAGGGCACTGTGCTCTTCGGTGTACGACGGGCATATCTTGCGGAAATACTCCCAGGAACGGTCACCACGTCCCAGTACGGTTTCTCCGATGATGACCCACGGGTTGTTGTGGCAGAAGATACCCGCATTCTCCTTGTAGCCGGCGGGATAGGTGGAGATTTCTCCATACTCCACAACGTAGCGGGTGAAGGGCGGATTGTTGAGTACAATACCGTGCTCGCAGTCCAGGCGTTCCTTTACGGAGTCCAGCGCTTTTTTTACCATGCCTTCTTCCAGTCCGATGCCTGCCATGGTGCACCAGCCTTGCGATTCGATGAAGATTTGTCCTTCTTCGTTCTCTTTGGAGCCTACCTTGTGGCCGAAGTAATCGTAGGCGCGCAGATACCAGTCACCGTCCCAGCCATGTTTTTTCACGGCTTCCACCATATTGTCTATATAGGTTTGCGCTCTGTTTGCTTCGTCGTCTTTACCCAGGCGGCGGCATAGTTCCACATAGTCGCGTCCGCATACGACGAACAAGCCGGCAATCATCAGCGATTCTGCCTGGCTGCCTTCCGTCTGGTTTTCTGTGGTCTGGAAGGATTCATTCGGATCCCAGGAGAAGCAGTTCAGGTTCAGGCAGTCGTTCCAGTCGGCACGGCCGATGAGGGGCAGCATGTGAGGGCCGAGGTTCTCGATGACATGGTTGAAGGAGACGCGCAGGTGCTCGAACAGAGACACTTCCGAACCTTCTTTGTTGTCGAAGGGGACGGGCTCATCCAGGATACTGAAGTCTCCCGATTCCTTGATGTATGCCACCGTACCGAAGATAAGCCACATGGGGTCATCGTTGAAGCCGCCGCCGATGTCGTTGTTGCCGCGTTTGGTCAGCGGTTGGTATTGGTGGTAGCATCCTCCGTCGGGGAATTGGGTAGAAGCTATGTCGATGATTCGTTCGCGGGCTCGTTCCGGTATCTGATGCACGAAGCCCACGAGGTCCTGGTTGGAGTCGCGGAAACCCATTCCACGACCGATGCCGCTCTCGAAGAAAGAGGCGGAACGGGACATGTTGAAGGTAATCATGCACTGATACTGGTTCCAGATGTTCACCATGCGGTCCAGTTTTTCTTCGTCGGTCTTCACGACGTAGATGTCCAGCAGGCGGTCCCAGTAGGCTTTCAGTTCGGCAAAGGCAGCATCTACTTTGGCGGTAGTGTCGAAGGCCGAAATCATCGCCTTAGCCTTTACCTTATTTATAATAGGTGAAGAGGGTACACTCTGCTTGAACGCTTCATGCAGAGATTCTTCACGTTCCTCGAACTTTGCCTCCTGCTTGTTTTCCACATAGCCCAGCAGGAAGATGAAGTCGCGGCTTTCGCCGGGTTGCAGTTCTACTTCCAGATAGTGCGAGGCGATGGGACTCCAACCGTGGGCAATGCTGTTGCCCGGTCTGCCTTCTACTACCCGTTCCGGGTCGGCAAACTCGTTGTAGAGTCCCACGAATGTTTCGCGGTCGGTATCGAAACCGTCTACGGGTGTATTGACACTGTAGAAGGCGTAGTGATTGCGGCGTTCCTTGTATTCCGTCTTGTGGTAGATGACAGACCCGTCCACTTCCACCTCTCCCGTGGAGAAGTTACGCTGGAAGTTCTCCATGTCCGTAGCGGCATTCCACAAGCACCATTCGGCAAAGGAGAATAGTTTGAGTTTTCTCACTTTGGCAGAAGTATTCCGCAAGGTCAGCTTCTGCACCTCTCCCCAGGTCTTCAGTGGGACGAAGAAGAGCAGGCTGGCTTCGATGCCGTCTTTGGATCCGGTGATGCGGGTGTAGCTCATGCCGTGGCGACACTCGTAACTGTCGAGTGCAGTCTTGCAGGGCTTCCAGGTGGGAGACCATACGTTGCCGCCTTCATTGATGTAGAAGTAGCGTCCCCCGTTGTCCATCGGCACGTTGTTGTAGCGGTAGCGGGTGATGCGGCGGAACTTGGCGTCCTTGTAGAAGGAATAGCCTCCGGCAGTATTGGAGATGAGTGAGAAGAAATCTTCATTGCCCAGGTAGTTAATCCATGGCCAAGGTGTCTTGGGGTCGGTAATGACGTATTCGCGGTTGTCGTCATCGAAATATCCGAATCTTTTGTCTTGCATATTATTTCTTGTATTTAGTTTGATACATTCTTCATTAGTTGTGCCATCCGGCCATTTTCCCGGAAGCACGCTTCAAATTTAAAAACTTTTCTCCTATCACCCTTGTTTGCCCGGCGTGTTTTTTCCCCTCGGAAACATGAAGTACCGGAAAATGATACAAAAGTATCACCGCACGAATCTTTTTCGCTCTATCTTTGTAAACACATTTTATGATTAACCGATATGAAACACTTATTCGCATTTCTGTTCCTTCTTGGAATTACCTTTTCTCTTTCTGCCCAATCCGTCCGCGAACGTATTTTGCTGGACGACGGCTGGCAGTTTGCTTTTGGCAATGCTTCCTCACCGGAGAAAGACTTCGGCTGCGGAACGGAGTACTTCAACTATCTGACCAAGGCAGCCTCTATCCATAATGAGGGCCCTTACTCTCCCAAGTTCAATCCGGAGAAGTGGGGTGTGGACTGGAAGACGGTCAATCTTCCGCATGACTGGGTGGTTGATTTGCCTTATGCCAAAGAGGCGAGCCACAGTCATGGCTATAAAGCCGTCGGCTATAAATTCCCCGAAAACTCTGTGGGATGGTATCGGAAAAGTATCACTGTTCCGCAAGAGGACCTCGGCAAGCATCTTTATCTTCAGTTCGACGGTATCTTCCGTGATGCCCGTATCTGGATAAACGGTTTCTACCTGGGACACGAACCCAGCGGCTATGCCACGCAGGTATACGACATTACGGAATACCTGAATTACGGAGAAGAGAATCTTATCTGCGTCCGTGCGGATGCCACGCTCGAGGAGGGCTGGTTTTACGAGGGTGCGGGCATCTACCGCCATGTATGGCTGAACAAGACGGCGCCGTTGCATGTAGCTCCTTTCGGCGTATTTGTATCTTCCACGCTGGAAGCTCCTTTCGACAAGGCTGTGCTGGTGACCGAAGTGCAGATGAAGAATTCGGGAAAAGACCCCGTCTCCGGCAAAGTATGGTGCCGTCTGCTTGATGCCGACGGACAAGTGCAGATGGAGGACGAGGCGGAAGAGATAACCCTGCTGCCGCAAGAAACGCGTAGCGTAAAGGTGCGTACCAAAGTGCTGAATCCCCAGCTATGGAGTACAGAACATCCTTACCTTTATAAAATGGAAACCAGCGTCTGGCAAAACGGTAGGCAGGTGGACGTGGTGGCCACCCCGATTGGTATTCGCGACATCCGCTTCGATGCCGACAAGGGCTTCCTCCTGAACGGACAGCCTCTGAAACTGAAAGGTGTGAACATGCACCAAGACCACTCCGGAGTAGGTGCCGGCATTCCCGATGCCCTGCAAGTGTACCGACTGAAGGAACTGAAGAAGTTCGGCTGCAATGCCTACCGTTCTTCCCATAACCCGATGACTCCCGAAATGCTCGATGCCTGCGACAGCCTCGGCATTCTTGTAATAGAGGAAAACCGTCTGACGGGCGTCAACGAGGAACATACCCGCCTGCTGAAACGTATGATAGACCGCGACCGCAACCATCCGTGCATCATCCTTTGGAGCGTAGGCAACGAGGAGTGGGGCATCGAGTGGAAAGAAAGCGGTACACGCATTGCTGCCACGATGCGCGAATATTGCCACCGTTTCGACCCTACGCGCCTCATGACCGTTGCTTCGAGCAGTGGCCCTGCCATTTTGATTCCCGCAGACGTGGCCGGTTATAACTACATCCTTCAGAACCCTGTGGAGCAGCACCGCAAGGATTATCCCGGTCGCCGGGCGCTCGGTTCGGAAGAGACCACGGGCTGTGGTACGCGCGGCATCTACTTTGATGCCCACGGCAAAGGCCACATGGTGGCGCACAACCGTAAACCGAACGGGCCTGACAGCCTGCTGAACTGCATCGAGCGTGGCTGGAAATTCTATGACGAACGCCCCTATCTGGCAGGTCTTTTCTATTGGACGGGTTTCGACTACCGCGGTGAACCCAACCCCATGAAGTTCCCGGCTACGGGCTCACAATTCGGCATTCTGGACTACTGTGGCTTTCCCAAGGACGAAGCCTGGTATCTGAAGTCCTGGTGGACGGATGAGCCGGTGCTGCACATCCTTCCCCACTGGAATCTGCAAGGTCACGAAGGTGATAGCATCGACATTTGGGTATACAGTAATTGCGATGAAGTGGAACTGACTGTGAACGGCAAGAAACTGGAGCGCAAACCGATGCCCCGAAACGGCCATCTTTCCTGGAAAGCCGTTTTCCAGCCCGGTGCAGTGAAGGCTGTAGGCTATAAGAACGGCAAAAAAATATTGGCCCGTACTGTGGAGACTACCGGTGCTCCTGCCCGTATCTCCCTGACGGCAGACCGTTCCGTCATTCAGGCAGACAATCGGGATGTGGCAGTGTGTAACATTGAGTTGCAGGACAAGAAGAAACGTTTTGTCCCCACTGCCTGCAACGACTTGACAATAACCGTCTCCGGTCCGGTACGCATCCTTGGGGTGGGGAATGGAGACCCCGCTTATCGGGCTACGGAACGTCCGGCCGACGCTGATGCACGCACCTATCAGGTAAAGGCATTCAATGGACTTGCACAGGTGCTGTTGCAAAGTACCGGCGAAGTGGGAGAAGCCACAATGACGGTCGTTTCGGAAAACCTGCCGGAAACTTCCTGCGTCTTGAAGCTGCAGAAGTAAGCGACTTATCATTCATATCATCCGGCGAAGCGGAGACCTTTCTTTTGTTTATGGGGCAGGAGAGGGATCTCCGCTTCTTTCTTCCTCAAACTATAGTGTGTAAGTGTACGAGATGCGCATCTCATACATCCTTACATTAGAGCCTGAGGGGGAGAAGAACGGAAGTTTTGCTTTTCCGGGCGGGACTTTCCCGGGTATCTGCTCATATATAACAATTATTACCTCTAAATGTAACAAATGGTACTGTTGTGGGATTAAAAAGAATGAGTATATTTGTGGCATGATATTTTTTTAACCAATGCCTATGGAAAACCAGAACTATATCATGAGGGAGATAACCCCTCTGTCGGAACGTGACTGTTTCTATATTGCCGATCGTCGCAAAACAGAATTTACCTACCCCATCCATTGTCACGCAGAGTATGAACTGAACTTCACGGAACATGCTTCCGGCGTACGCCGTGTGGTGGGCGATTCTGCCGAGATTATCGGTGATTATGACCTGGTGCTGATAACCGGTAAGGAGTTGGAGCATGTATGGGAGCAACATGAATGTACCTCCGGGGATATTCGGGAGATTACCATTCAGTTCTCTCCCGACTTGTTCTTCGGGAACGTTGTCAACAAGAACCAGTTCGACAGTATCCGCCGGATGCTGGAGCGTGCACAGTGCGGACTTAGTTTCCCCATGCAGGCCATCATGAAGGTGTACAACTGGCTGGATAAGCTGGCTTCCGAGGAGCAGGGCTTTTATGCCGTGATGAACTTTCTCCGTATCCTTTACGAACTTTCCCTCTATGACAATGCTCGGGTGTTGTCCAGTTCTTCGTTTGCCAAGATAGAGACTTTCTCTGACAGCCGCCGGGTACAGAAGGTGCAGAAATACATTTCCACCCATTATCAGGAGGATATCCGGTTGGCTTCATTGGCCGATATGGTGGGCATGACCCCGGTCTCTTTCAGCCGTTTCTTTCGCCTGCGCACCGGCAAGACGCTTTCCGACTACATTATTGATATCCGTCTGGGCTTTGCCACGCGTATGTTGGTAGATTCCACGCGTACTATTGCAGAGGTGTGCTATGACTGCGGCTTCAACAATCTGTCCAATTTCAATCGTATGTTCAAGCGGAAGAAGGGATGCTCGCCGAAGGAATTCCGTGAGAATTATCGGAAAAAGAAGCTGGTGATATGATAAAAAAGTATTGGTATTCTTCATTGGAAGTGCCTATTTTTGCACCGATGATTAATACTAATATCTGATATCATGAAAAGAGTTTTTTCCTTATTTTTATGTCTGCTGTGTGTATGTGCTGTGACGGCGCAGATACGTGGCAATGAAATCCGTGTAGTCGTTTCACCTGACCATAGCGATTGGGTGTATCGTCTGAATGAGAAGTGTACGTTTACCGTCCGGGTGCTGAAGGCACAGAACCTCTTGCCCGATGTCAAGATTGACTATGAACTGGGCCCCGAAATGTATCCTACTGAAGTAAAGAAAGACATGGTGCTGAAAGATGGTACCTTGAAGTTGCAAGGCACGATGAAGACTGCAGGCTTCTTGCGTTGCAAGGTCAAGGCGCATGTGGACGGCCGGACTTATGAAGGGCTGGCTACATCGGCCTATGCTCCTGAGCAGCTGCAACCCGTGACGAAACTTCCTGCCGATTTTCAGGATTATTGGGCCAAGACCTTGGAAGAGGCGCGCAAGACTCCGTTGAATCCCCTTATGACGCTGCTTCCCGAACGCTGTACGGAAACGGATAATGTATATCAGGTCAGCTTCCAGACAAAAGCCTGGGGAGGACGTTTTTACGGTATTCTCAGTATTCCCAAGAAAGAAGGGAAGTATCCGGCTTTGCTGCGTGTGCCCGGTGCGGGTGTCCGCCCTTATGCGGGAGATACGTATACGGCTCCTGGAAAGGTAATTATATTGGAGGTGGGTATCCACGGCATTCCCGTCACGATGCAGCAGTCTGTATATGATGCGCTGGCAGGTGGGGGGCTGAGCAATTATTGGATGTTCGGCCGCGACAATCGGGATGCTTCTTACTATAACCGTGTGGTGGTAGGCGCTTTGCGTGCTGTGGATTTTATCTGTTCGCTGCCGCAGTACAACGGGAAAGCGCTGGGCGTTACGGGCTCCAGCCAGGGCGGTGCCTTGTCTGTGATTACGGCGGCTCTTGATTCGCGCGTTACTTTCCTGGCGGCTGTTCATCCTGCCCTGTGCGACCACGAAGCGTTCTTCAAGAAGCGCGCTTGCGGCTGGCCCCATTATTTTTATTATTACGGTGCTCCTGATGAAAAGCAGCTTGAAACGGTGCGCTATTATGATACGGCAAACTTTGCCCGCCTGCTGAATGTGCCCGGTTGGTTCAGTTGGGGGTATAACGATGAGGTCTGTCCTCCCACTTCCATGTATGCAGCCTACAATGTGATTTCTTCTTCGAAGGAACTGCATCCTTATCTGGAAACCGGGCATTACTGGTATCAGGAACAGTGGGATGAATGGCTGGACTGGATACGGAGACAACTTAATGTGCCAATGTGATTAATCACATTGGCACATTAATCTGATAATATAGTATCATTTTTTATGATATGAGCCGCGTATCTTTGTGTATCGCTTAAAAACTGATAATATGAAGAAACAATTCCTTTTGCTGACAGTACTTTTATTCCTTTTGGGGGCATGTGCCCCTAAGCCTGCGGAGCATTCGTTTATTAAGGTCAATGCCGATGGACAGTTCGTTCGCGACGGAAAACCCTATTATTTTGTAGGTACCAATTTCTGGTACGGTGCCATTCTTGGTTCCGAAGGTGAAGGCGGCAATCGTGAACGGTTGCATAAGGAGCTGGACTTTCTGAAAAGTATTGGCATCAACAACCTGCGCGTATTGGTGGGTGCTGACGGTGAAAATGGCATAAAGACGCGGGTAGAGCCCTCTTTACAAGTGGCACCGGGCGTCTATAATGATACTATTTTAGCCGGATTGGATTATTTTATGAATGAACTGCGTGAACGTGATATGACAGCTGTCCTCTATTTGAACAATTCCTGGGAATGGAGCGGTGGCTATTCCGTTTACCTGCAATGGTCCGGACACGGTGATGCCGTGGTACCTGCCGTAGACGGATGGCCCGCCTATATGGAGTATGTCAAGCAGTTCCCCCAATCGGACAGCGCGAAGGCCTTGTTTGCCAATCATGTCAATTATATTGTTTCACGCACCAATAGGTATAATCAGATAAAATATGTGGATGACCCCACTATTATGTCTTGGCAGATTGGTAACGAGCCTCGCGCTTTCTCTGACGAGAACAAGGAACCGTTTGCCCGCTGGATGGCCGATGTGGCTGCACAAATCAAGTCACTTGACCCGAACCACATGGTGTCTTCTGGCAGTGAGGGCTCGTGGGGATGCGAAATGGATATGAATCTTTTCGAGAAGATTCATGCCGACCCCAACATCAATTATCTGAATATCCACATCTGGCCTTACAACTGGAGTTGGGTGAAGGCGGACAGCCTGAAGGAACTTCTTCCGTGTGCCAAGGAAAATACTAAGAAGTATATAGATGACCACATGGTCATTGCTCGGAAGTACAGCAAGCCGATTGTTTTGGAGGAGTTCGGTTTTCCCCGTGACGGTTTCAGCTTTTCCAAAGAGGCACCGACCACTGCCCGCGATGAATATTACCGTTATGTATTCGACCTCATCCGCCAGGACCGTGAGAGCGGCGGACTCTTTGCCGGATGCAACTTCTGGGCATGGGGTGGTTTTGCCGGACAAAATCCCGACCATGTATTCTGGGAAAAGGGAGATGACTATACCGGTGACCCGGCTCAAGAACAACAAGGACTGAACTCTGTCTTTGCCACAGACAGCACTATTGAAATAATTAAAGCGGAAAACCGGAAGCTGCAAAATTGAACCTATCCGTGCTTTTCCGTGTAATCCCTGCCTGAAAATTAGAATGTAAGCGTGTACAAAGCGTTTGTACCGTTATATAAGAAAAATTATTACTCTAAATACTAAGTATGATATGAAAAGCATATGGAAAGTTATGTTGGCGGTTTGTTGCCTAGGTATGACCATTGGTTGTGGAACAAACCCGTCGAAGAATGAAAATGTAAAGGAAACGCTACCGGCATTGGTGGTCAATGGTACGCAGTTGATGAATACCGAAGGAGACACGGTGGTATTGCACGGTGTCAGCTATGGCTGGCATCAGTTCTGGCCCCGTTTCTACAATGCCTCTTCGGTTGCTTATCTGGTCAATGACTGGGGCGCACAAGTGCTTCGGGCCTCTATGGGAGTGGATTTGGATAGCGCCTGCTATGTGAACAAGCCCGAGTTCGGTATTGAGTGTGTTACGAAAGTGGTGGATGCTGCTATCGAGAACGGCGTTTACGTCATCATCGACTGGCATAGCCACAATCTGCGGCAGGAAGAAGCAAAGGAGTTCTTCACCCAAATGGCTACCCGTTACAAAGGGGTTCCTAATGTCATCTATGAGGTTTTCAACGAACCGGTGGAAGACAGTTGGGAGCAGGTGAAGTCATACTCTGTGGAGGTTATCAAGACGATTCGTGCCATAGAACCGGATGCCGTTATCCTCGTTGGTTGTCCGCATTGGGACCAGGACATCCATTTGGCAGCGGACGATCCTATTACCGGATATAGCAATATAATGTATACACTCCACTTTTATGCCAACACCCACGGACAGTGGCTGCGCGACCGCGCCGACTATGCTCTGGGCAAGGGCTTGCCGATTTTCGTTTCCGAATGCGCCGGTATGGAGGCAAGTGGGGACGGCCCCATCAGTAAAGAAGAGTGGGGGAATTGGCTGGACTGGATGCAGCGGCATTCCATCAGCTGGGTGGCCTGGTCTTTGTCTGACAAGGATGAGACTTGCTCCATGTTCTATCCGTCGGCTTCTTCCGAGGGAAACTGGAAAGATGCAGATATGAAGGAATGGGGAAGAATGGTACGGGACGAACTGAAGAAATGACCCTTTCGGGAAAAAGCAATATGATTTAACCATTAATAATTTAAGAAAAAAAGAATTGTGCCTATGGGAAAAAAGGAAAAACGGAACTATGAAGACATGGACTGTTTGGAAGTAAACCTAAATGTCAAGGCTGTGATAGTATATCAGGGCTTTTTGACTCAGTCTCATTTTTGTTAACTAAAAAAATCTTCTTTTGGGAGGTTTTGTGTTTGTTTTAAATCTAAGAAATACAGTATGAATTTGAATTTTAGAAAGACAGCGCTGCTTGCGGGGATATGCTCGGTGTTCAGTCTGGGTTATGCTCCTCAGCTTTTCGCAGTATCATCGACGGATACCGTTGAGGCAGTGCAGCAAACAAAGAAAATTACGGGTGTCGTCAGTGATGCTATGGGCCCTATTATCGGTGCCAATGTATTGGAAAAAGGTACAACGAATGGTGTAATTACCGACATTGACGGTAACTTTGCCTTGAATGTGAAACCAGGAGCTACCATTGTAGTCTCCTTTATAGGCTATGTCAGCCAGGAAATAAAGATAACGAACCAGACAACAGTGAACATCACGCTGAAGGAAGACTCCGAGATGTTGGACGAAGTGGTGGTTGTGGGGTACGGTACGATGAAGAAAAGCGACCTTTCCGGTGCTTCCGTTTCCATGAGTGAAGACAAGATTAAGGGTTCTATTATCACCAATCTCGACCAGTCCCTTCAAGGGCGTGCTGCCGGTGTGACGGCAGTCAGCACTTCCGGTGCTCCGGGTTCTTCCTCCTCTATCCGCGTACGTGGTCAGGCCACTATCAATGCTAATGCCGAGCCGTTGTATGTAATTGACGGTGTGATTGTACAGAGTCAGGGACAAAGCGGTTCATCTTATGGTTTGGGCGATGCACTGGGTAATGGCTCGGTTTCCACCATTTCTCCGCTTTCCACCATCAACCCTGCTGATATCGTCAGTATGGAAATTCTGAAAGATGCTTCGGCAACCGCCATTTACGGTGCGCAAGGTTCCAATGGTGTGGTTTTGATTACGACCAAACGTGGTAAGGCGGGTGAGGCTAAGTTTACTTATGACGGTATGTTTGCCGTTCAACGCCAGACAAAGCGTCTGGATATGATGAATCTGCGTGAGTATGCCACTTATTATAATGATTTGGCAAACATGGGTGAAATCTCTGACCCTAGTAATTATTATGCCGATCCTTCTCTGCTGGGAGTAGGTACAAACTGGCAGGACGCCATCTTCCAGACTGCTTTGCAGCATCAGCACCAGATTTCGGCACAAGGTGGTACAGAGAAGATACAATACTACGTATCAGCTTCCTATATGGATCAGGACGGTACCATCATCGGTTCAAACTTTAACCGTTACAGCTTCCGTGCCAACTTGGATGCCCAACTGAAGAAGTGGTTGAAACTCGGTTTGACCGCCACCTATACAGCAACGGGTGATGACCTGAAACTGGCAGACAGTGATGAAGGTTTGATTAACTACTCGTTGACCACTCTTCCTGATATACCTATCTATAATCTGGATGGCAGCTATGCCACCGTTGTTCGCGAAGGCTACACGAATCCTAACCCGATTGCCCTTGCCATGATGGATGACATTCTGCTGGACCGTCAGAAACTGACGGGTAATATTTTCTTTGAGGTTACTCCGATTAAAAATCTGGTATGGCATGCCGAATTGGGTTATGACATCAGTTCCAGCAAAGGTGAGCGCTACAAGCCGATGGTTGATTTGGGTGGATGGGTACGTTCCAGTAATGAAAGCAATATCCAGAAAAACAGCAGTACATTCTGGCAATTGAAGAACTATGTGACCTATTCCGGAAACATAGGCGACAAGCATCATTATACAGCCATGGTGGGCCAGGAGTGCTGGGAGTCCAGCTATGACTTCACGAGTGTGTTCAATAGCGGTCTGCCTTCGGATGAAGTGCACAATCCTGCCTTGGGTACGGGAACCCCGACTATCAATGCAGGTTTTGGAAGCTCGTCTATGGCATCTTTCTTTACACGTCTGACTTATAACTATGCCGACCGTTATCTGGGTACTTATACCTATCGTTATGACGGCTCTTCAAACTTCGGTCCCGAGAACCGTTGGGCAGGCTTCCATTCATTGGCTACTTCCTGGCGCTTTTCCAACGAAACGTTCTTTGAACCGTTGAAGAAGGTCATCAGTAACGGTAAGTTGCGTCTGGGATGGGGACAAACTGGTAATGCCAACATCGGTGGTTATGCTTGGGGTACATCCATGAGTCGTATGCCTTCCGGTCTGGGTATGGGGTATCGCCCCTCCAATATACCGAATACTTCCATCAAATGGGAGTCCCAGGAGCAATGGAACGTCGGTGTGGATTTGGGATTCCTGCACGACCGTATCAACCTGACGGTAGAGTGGTACAAGAAAACTTCCAGTGATATGTTGATGCCGTTGCAGTTGCCTTCTTATATGGGTACTTCCGGTAATGCCTCTTCTGCATTGGCTGCTCCGAAAGGTAACTATGGTGACATAGAGAATACCGGTTTTGAAATCTCTCTGAACACACATCCTATTACGGGTAAGTTTGAATGGGATTCTGACTTCCAGATTTCTTTCAACAAGAACAAACTGAAAGGATTGGCTGGTACAGCCAATGCGCAGATTGTGGGTTACGGACAGTGGACCGATGTAGTCAGTGTATCCAGTGTAGGCGAATCACTTTATAACTTCTATGGATTTGTTTGTGATGGTGTTTACAAGGACCTGGAGGACCTTCAGACTTCTCCGAAACCTGCCAAGTACCCGGCAAACGGTGTATTCGACCGTACCAATACCGTATGGGTGGGTGATGTGAAATATAAGGATATCAGTGGTCCTGACGGTGTGCCCGATGGCGTTATTGACGACTATGACAAGACCAATATCGGTTCTCCGATGCCTAAGTTTACTTTTGGCTGGACCAATACTTTCCGTTACAAGAACTTCGACTTGTCCGTTTTCATCAACGGTTCCTATGGCAACAAGGTGTACAACTACCTTTCCATGAAGCTGACACATATGAACTCTCCCTGGACTAACCAGCTGAATGCTGTAAACGGACGTGCACAGCTTGTTCCTATCAATCCGAACAAGGTCTACGAAGATGGAACGATGTGGTATAATGATGTGTCTAACGTCATGGTGGCAAACCCGGGAGCTTCCATTCCACGCGCCACTATCAATGACCCGAATGACAACGACCGTATCAGTGACCGTTATATTGAAGATGGTTCTTATATCCGTCTGAAGAACATCTCTTTGGGATATACTTTCCCGAAAAAGACGATTGATAAACTGGGACTGAGCAACTTGCGTATCTATGCCAATATCCAGAACCTGCTGACCATTACCGGTTATGACGGCTATGACCCTGAAATTGGTGCCAGCACTTCAAGCGTCAATGTCTATGGTTTGGACAACGGACGTTATCCGTCTCCTACAGTTTATTCATTCGGCTTGAATGTTTCATTCTAACACTTTAAATTGAAGAAAACATGAAAATCAGATATATTAAATATTGGGCGTTTGCAGCTGTACTCGGTATGGGAACAGTTTCATGCGAGGATTTCCTGAACCGTCCTACCGAAGACAATTATAACGAATCGAACTTCTATCAGAATGACGAACAATGTGTGCAGGGGGTTAATTATCTTTATAACTCACCTTGGTATGACTTTCAGCGCGGTTTTATTAAAGTCGGTGAAATCTTGTCCGGAAACGTATACGAGGGAAACAGCCCTTACTTGAATTTTACGGTGAATGGTACGGATGAAAACCTTGTGAACATGTCCTATTCTCTATGGGCAGTGATTGGCCATGCCAATACTGTATATACTCGTTTGAAGACGGCAAATGCGTCAGAAGCAGTGAAAAATCAGTGTATGGGCGAGTGTCTGGCATGGAAAGCCATGGCTTACTTCTATTTGGTACGTAGTTTTGGCGCAGTACCCATTATCCATGATAATACGGACGAATTGAATTCCGGTAATTATAACTCCAAATTCAAAGTGGAGGCAGCAGATGTGTACGAATATATCATTATGACTCTGGAGAAAGCTATGGAGTTGCTTCCGGCCAGAGGTGAAACGGGACGTATTGACCGCTATTGTGCCGAAGGTCTTTTGGCTAAGGTGTATCTAACTAAGAGTGGCCTTTCCGGTACCCGCAATGCGGATGATTTGGCGAAAGCGGCAGAATATTCCAAGGATGTAATTAATAATTCCGGCCGTAACTTGCTGGCTAACTATTCCGATGTTTTCCGTTTGGCAAACAACAAGAATGAAGAGTGTCTCTTCTCCTGGCACTGGTCGGCAGGACGTGACCCCTGGACACAGCAGAATACGTTGCAGTCGGACTTGGCAATGGTGGGATTCGATGAATTTGGTGATTGCTGGGGCGGCTATGCAGGTCCGTCGGTTGATTTGCAGGATGCATTTGGAATTTCCGCTTTGGAAAGTCCTGAGACGCGTTCGGATACGGATACCCGTCGTAAGGCTACTATGATGATGGCAGGTGATGTATACGATTATTTCTGGCAGGACAAGGGCGGATTTGATTATCTGCGGTTTATTTATGATGCCGAATATGGGAAGGGAGGACCTAATGGCGATTACCAGTCTCCTACCGGTGCCAATCACGTGAAGCATCTCTATGGTAACAATAATGACCATGTATTGGGCTTGGGCGTATCGGCTGGTAATATGTACAGCGGCCTGGCAACCCATATCCTGCGCCTGTCCGATATCTATCTGGTATATGCCGAGGCGAAAATGGGACTGGCTACCTCTACTACAGACCAGAGTGCACTGGATGCTTTCAATGCAGTACGTGGCCGTGCCATTCCGGGAGTTACTCCGAAAACCTCCATTACTTGGGAGGACGTCTGGAAGGAACGCCGGCTGGAACTGGCTTGCGAAGGCGACCGTTGGTATGATTATGTACGTTTGGCATATTATGATTCCCAGCGTGCTATCAATGAGCTGAAGGCACAGCGCCGTGATGTTTATTATAGTCTGGGTACTACTTATAAGGCTTATTATGAAAACGGCAGTTGGACGGTGAATCCGGACGAGACCCGTTACAATCCGGATGCAAAGGCGCCGAATGTGACAGTCTCCAGCTTTACATTGCCGTTCCCGACAGAAGACGTGGTGTTCAATCCTAATTTGATGAAAGACCCGGTACACGTAGATGTACGTTCTGAATTCAGTTATTAATTTAATGCTTGAAAAGATGAAAAATAATAGATATACGAATTGGTTCTTCGCGGCAGCTGTTGTTGTAGCAGGCTTTTCCATGGCGGCTTGTGAGGATGAACCGGATAAATATGAAGTGGCAGGGGGAAAGCCTACCTTGAAATATGTTCGTGTCCCTGATCCGGCAGCGGCAGACTCTTTGCTGACGGGGGCTTATATGGCGAATACGATTTGTCTGGTCGGTGAAAATCTGCGGAGTGTTTACGAGCTCTATTTCAATGACCAGAAGGCGATACTTAATACCAGTTACATCACTGACCATACACTTATGGTAGATGTTCCGAAAGAGATTCCTTCGGTAGTGACTGATAAGATTTATATGGTGACCAAAGCAAAGGATACCATAGATTATGATTTCAAGGTGTTGGTTCCGGCTCCTACCGTGAACTCCATTTCTTGTGAGTTTGCAAAGCCGGGTAGTGAGGTGACACTGATTGGTGACTATTTCATTGATGACCCGAATGTGCCGCTGACCATTACGATGGCCGGTAATGTGGAAGTGACTAATATTACGAACATAACCAAGACTGCGGTCAGCTTTATTCTTCCGGACAATGCTCCTGCAGGCTATATCAACGTGAAGTCCATTTATGGTACCGGACGTTCCAAGTTCCGCTATTATGATACACGTAACATTCTCTTTGACTGGGACGGTTCTCATGGCGGTATGGCTATTGCCCACGGTTGGCGTGATGGTAGCAAGGTGTTGAGAGAAGCCGATGAAAACAGTATTGACGGTGCTTATATCTGTCTCACCGGAGCACTTGACGGTGCTATCGGAGCTACTTGGGCAGAAGATGAGTTCTCGTTCAACTATTGGCCGGAACCGTCTGCCGGTTATCCCGAACTTTCTGCACGTCCTGAGTTTGCAGAACTGCTCGAGGAGTATGGCGTCAATGGCTTGCAACTGAAATTCGAGGTGAATATTCCTTCTTCCAATCCGTGGCAGTCTTGCGCTCTACAAGTGATGTTTACGGGTAATGATGTGGTGACTTATGCGACGGGAACTAATGCTTATTTTAGTGATACGAATGTGCCGCGCGGTTTGTGGTTGCCTTGGAAGAATACGGGTTCGTATGATACGGGTGGTAAATGGACAACCGTTTCCATGAATCTGTCCGAGTTCAACAAGACGCATGAAGGTAATAAGTGTGATAGAACTTTTGACAAGACTATGCTGACCGGATTGACATTCTTTGTCTGGGCAGGTGGTGTGGAAGGTAAGGATTGCAATCCGGTGATTATGATTGACAACATCCGTGTGGTACCTATTGAATAACCTTTTAAATAGAATACTGATATGAATAAAACATATAAATTTCCGGCACTGTGGATGATGTGCCTGATGCTCTTCAGTTGCTTGACGTTTACGGCCTGCGACAATGGGGATGATGAAGATACCAACCAATATAAAGGGGGAATCAGTCTGAATGTATTCGGACCGAGTCCCGTATCCCGCGGCGGTGTACTCCGTTTCCTAGGCAGTGGCATGGATAAAGTGACTGCGGTCGCTATTCCCGGTTGCGACGATATAACAGACATCGAAGTAGTCAGTGATACGGAAATCCGTGTCACTGTACCTCAGACAGCCCAGCCGGGGTTGGTTGTCTTGAAGACTCCGAAAGGGGATATTACAACAAAAACCGAGTTGACATTTACGGAGCCGATTGCTTTGGAGGCTTTTGCACCGGCAGAAGTAAAGCCTGGTAGTGAATTGACCATTACTGGTGAATATTTGAATTTGATTAAAGAAGTGATATTTGCTGACGAGGTAACAGTGCCTGCTGATGAGTTTGTCAGTCAAAGCCGTCAGGAGATTAAAGTTATTGTTCCTGATTCTGCTCAGACCGGTAAGTTCATCTTGTCTGATGGAGCTGAAATCCCCAATTGGATTTATTCTGAAGGGGAACTGGAGGTTACTTTGCCATCGGTAGAGGCTCCACTCGACCTGGTAGATAAGAAGCCGGGGGATGTCATTCGAGTTTCTGGTGAAAACTTTGATTTGGTGAAGAAAGTGCAGATGCCGAATGGGGATGAAGTTGAATTTACGATGACTGCCTCTTCCGAAGGAGATGAACTTACTTTTACATTGCCGGATAATGTCTCGGACGGAGAAGTTACGGTACTTCCTGCTTCGGATGTAAAAGTTGTGGTCGCTACTGTTGTAGTAGCTACGCCTTCGAACGTAGTGGCTGTTCCTGCTGTAAACTTGCGTGGTGGAGATATGATTACCTTGAAAGGTACCAATATGGATTTGGTGACTGATGTAACGTTCCCTGGTGTAGAAGAAGCAGTAGGATTGGAATCACAAAACTCGACTGAAATAAAGGTCTTGATGCCGGCTGCGGCTATTAGTGGTGATTTGCAATTGAATACAAATAGTGGAAAAGCAACTGCCGTATCTATTGCAACGGCAAAGCCGGAAAACATTTCTTATAGTGCGGCGACGGTCCCGGCAGGAGAGGCTTTGACTGTCAAAGGAGTAAATATGGATGTAGTTTCGGCTGTTGTATTCAGTGGTAATGTGGAGGTTACCGTATCCGATGCCACCGCTACTGCCATTTCCTTGACTGTACCCACAACTGCTGAAACCGGGGCCTTACTCTTGAAGATGGCCAATGGTGAATCTGTGGAAGCACCGTCTTTGACAATAGAGAAACCGGTATGTGCCTATTTGCCGGCATTGCCTGACAAATTGGTTCGGGGACGAATTGTGGAACTTGAGATTGTTAATGCTGATAAGCTGACAAATGTATTGCTGAATGAGGCTGCTGTTCAGTATATCAATGATGCAGCTAAAGGGGTATTGATGTTGAATGTACCGGCTGAGCTGGATGGAACTTATAGCCTAAAACTGATTTCTTCAAATGGTGAAATTGCTTATGATGTTCTTGTAGTTGCCAATGAAGAAACAGTTTGGGCTGGTCCGCTTGATATTAGTTGGGGTGATGGAGGACGTGTGTTGGTACCGGCTGTATCTTTTGCCAAGGTAACGGCAGGCACTGTCATGAAAGTCTATTTTGATCAGAAAGACCAGACTTGGGCACAGGCTCAGTTTAACTATGGCGATTGGAGTGGCATAGCTTTCTCTTTGTTTGATACGACTATGGTACCGACAGACATTTACGGATGGAGTTTCGAGAGCCGTGTGATGGAGTTGACGTTGACTCAGGAGATACTTGATAATATTCAAGCTAAACAAGGAGATTGTGAAGACCAGACAAATGTAGGTATCATTATTCAGGGCAGTGATTTGACGTTTACAAAAATAACGATTGTAAATTGATGAATTGTGGCTTGAAGAATGTGACTATGGATGCCCTGATTAAGAATGAAATAAAATCATAATTAAGATGAAGAAACTGAATATAAAATGGATGCTTTCGTTGATAGCAGCTTTTACTTTTGCCTCCTGCGATACTGATGTCGATCATGATATCCCAGCAGTGGATACACCGGTATTGGTGTCTACTACTCCTGAAAGTGGAGCAGCCAAAGTGAAAACGGGAGAAATCACTATTGAGGTGAAATATGACAAGAATATATTCTTTGCAACAGACAATCTGAGCGAAATCAAGTTTACCGGTGGTGAACTGATAAGTGCCGATGTACTTGGCGCAAGCAATATACTGACTGTAAAAGTGAATGTTCCCGGGAGAGAGACGGCTTGTTCTCTCTCTATCCCCGAGGGAATAGTAACCGGACCGAACCAGATGCCTGCTCCGGCTGTATCGGTTCAGTTCTCTACTGTCGCTTTGGACAAGGCACTGGTTGCCGCTAGTTCGGCCAAAGCTGTGAAACTGTACAATTATCTATTGGATAACTTCGAGACGAAGACACTTTCAGCTATGATGGCCAATGTTGCCTGGAATACGGAAATGTCCGAAAAGGTGTATGGATGGACTGGAAAATATCCGGCTATCAACTGTTTCGACTATGTTCATCTGCCGGCATCTGTAGCTGGAGCAGACTGGATTAATTACGGTGACATTACTCCTGTTAAGGATTGGTCTGACAAAGGTGGCATCGTAGCTGCCATGTGGCATTGGAATGTACCCAAGAAAGCTGTAGGCGAAGCTTCTTCTACCCAAATATGGGAAGGAGAGACAGTAATGCCGGGTGATTGGAGTGGAAATGTACAGATGACGGATGATGCTGCAAAAGCTGTCTTTGCTGATGCACAAGTGGGTCAGGTGATACGCGTGGCTGTGAAGGATGTGGCAGCGGGTGCACAAGGTTCGTTCAAAAACAGTGGTTGGAGCGAGATTGCTTCAGGAACTGATTATTTTGACATATCCGGGGACTATACATTGGTGATTACCGAAGATGTTTTGAAATCCCTGCAAGAAGGTGGTCTCATCATTGGTGGACATGATTATACAGCAGTTGCTGTTTATCTTGAAAATAACGGTACAGCTCTCGACCCGAATAAGGATTATGCCTTTTATAAGGCAGATACGGAGTTTGATGCTACCAATGCCACAGTGGAAGGCACTTGGGAAAACAAGGTGTTTACCGAAGACTTGAAAAATGCTGCCGCTTACTTGAAGCTATTGAGAGATGCGGATATTCCGGTATTGTGGCGTCCATTCCACGAGGCAGCCGGTGGCTGGTTCTGGTGGGGTAAGGATGCTGCCAGCTTTAAATCTCTGTGGATTGCTATGTTCAATTACTTCAAGACTGAAGGATTGGATAATCTTATCTGGGTTTGGACTACCGAGGGCAATGATGCCGATTGGTATCCGGGAGATCAATATGTAGACATCGTGGGACGTGATGTTTATAATAAGGAAACTGCAGATTGTGTTTCAGAATATACTTCCATTGCCGAAAATTATGGAAACAAGATTGTTTCGCTGAGTGAATGTGGTACGGTCGGACTTATTTCCGAACAATGGGCATCTGGTGCACGTTGGAGTTGGTTCATGCCGTGGTATGACGGGACAAATGAGGATGGTAGCCCGGTAGTCCATGCTGATGAAGCATGGTGGAAGGATGCTATGAGCCAGGAATTTGTTGTTTCCCGTGAAGAGCTTCCTTCTATGGAATAGCAATTTTTAATAATAAAATAGAAAGGGTTGTCTCTGGTTAGTATCGGGGCAACCCTTTCTGTCTTTTATAGCTTTTAGTTGTTGGTTATAGAATTCATGCTTTATACTTTTTAGGAAAAATAGTAATGGATGTTAAATGAGTGTCGTTATTTGATAAAATAGTATTATAAGGTTTGCTGCTAAAAGTCTACTTTTGTCAAGCCTAATTAAAATTTGATAATAATCATATAATGTTTAACCGCTAATGAAATGAAAAATGCCTATGAGAAAGGAGTGATATGTATACCAACCACTTTATAGAATAAGGTATATTTAATTTTTCCTCAAAAAGAGAAGTTTAACCTTATATTAAACGGTAGATGCCGCCAGGCAATACCAATTCATTAATCTAAGAAAAATACAAGTATGAATTTAAATTTCAGAAGAACCGCGCTGCTCGTGGGTATCTGTTCGGCTGTCAGCCTGACTTATACTCCGCAACTTTTCGCCGCATCGGTCGATGCAATAGATGCTGTGCAGCAAGCAAAAAAAATCACAGGTACTGTAACAGATGCAATGGGACCGGTCATCGGTGCCAATGTATTGGAGAAAGGAACCACAAATGGTGTCATTACCGACATTGACGGTAATTTCACATTGAATGTTCAGCCGGGAGCAACGATTGTTGTGTCTTTTATCGGTTATCAGCCGCAAGAAATAGTGGTAGGTAACCAGACTAGTTTCAAGATTCAGCTAAAGGAAGATACGGAATTGTTGGATGAAGTAGTCGTAGTGGGTTACGGTGTACAGAAGAAGAAACTGGTGACAGGTGCTACGGTTGAGGTAAAAGGCGAAGACATCGCAAAATTAAATACTACGCAGGCATTGGGCGCTTTACAAAGCCAGTCTCCGGGTGTAAATATTCAGGCCGTTTCCGGTCAGCCGGGTGATGGGTTTAAAATTAATATTCGTGGTGCTGGTACTAACGGAAATACAGCTCCAGTTTACGTTATTGATGGTGTAGCCGGTGGCGATATTAACGCCTTGAATCCTGCCGATATTGAACGTATTGACGTGTTGAAAGATGCTGCATCTTGTGCAATTTACGGTTCGAGCGGTGCCAACGGTGTTATCCTTATTACTACGAAGCAGGGTAAGGTAGGAAAGGTTTCTGTATCTTATGATGGAAACATAGGTTGGGCAAATATATATAAGATGCCTGATATGTTGAATGCCAAAGAATATATGGCGGTAATGGATCAAGTGGCCTATAATAATGGAGGCCAACCGTATGATTGGTCAAAATTCGTAGATGCTGATTTGCTGACTGCTTATCAGAATGGTACCAATCCTGGTACAGATTGGGTAAAAGAATTCCGGAATAAAAATGCTGTGGTTACTAATCATGCGTTGAATGTAACAGGTGGTTCTGAATTCTCCAAATTTTCGACAGGTATAGGCTATCAGTATCAGGATGGTGCATTCGGTGGTCCGGTGAAGACTGACTATCGTCGTTTTACTTTCCGCATTAATTCTGAGCATGTGATATATCGTAAGGGAGATGTGGATGTGATAAAGTTTGGTGAGAATATATATTATCAGCACAAACAGAATCAAGGTGTGCAGTTAGGTAATCAATATTCGAATGACCTTTCTAATGCTTTGCGTGCTATTCCTCTGATTCCTGTATATAATGAAAATGGTGATTTCTTCATGTATGATGATTTGAAGAATTTTGGAACGAGTGCTAATGGTATACTTGATTATACTGCATATGCTTCTAATCCGATGGCTCACATGGTATATAATCAGGCTGGGAATAATAAGAATAAGAATTTTAATCTGAACACAGCGGCATATCTGGAAGTACAACCACTTAAGAATCTTATTTATAAAGGTCAGGTTAGTTACAAACAATGGTCAAGTTCATGGCGTTCATATCTTCCCGTTTACCAAATTAATAATCAGGGAGATAGCCGTGATAAAGACCAAACGATAAATAACGTGTCTTTGGGTTGGAACTGGAGTTTGACTAATACGTTGAGTTATCGGTTTGATATTACAGACTTACATCATTTTGATGTTTTGGCTGGTACAGAGTATTCTAAATCAAGACCAACTTATGGCGAATCAGTAGAGGCAACCGGTTATAATAGTGCTTTTGGTGACTTTACACATGCTTATTTGCATAATACAGAACGTAAAGCTACTGCTACAGTAAATGGTTATCCCTCGGATTATGGTTCTAAGATGTCTTATTTTGGACGTTTGAATTATGACTTTAAGGAAACTTATATGTTTTCTGCTATCATTCGTGCCGATGGCTCGTCTAAGTTTGCGAAAGGCAATCAATGGGGATATTTCCCATCATTCTCTGCTGGTTGGGTTATTTCAAACGAGGCTTTTATGAAGAATACTGCTTCTTGGCTTGGTTTCTTGAAAGTCCGTGCTGGTTGGGGACAGAATGGTAATGACAATATCCCTAATTCAAATTGGCGTGCCGGTTACGAGTTTGGCGATTATGGTCTTTATACATTTGGCTCGGATAAGAATGGAGGTACAACCGGAGCTTACCCGAATCGTTTGGCTAACCCCGATTTGACATGGGAAACTTCAGAACAGACCAATATCGGTATTGATGCCCGTTTCTTGGATAACCGTCTGAGTTTTACCATGGACTGGTATAGCAAGCAGACGAAAGACTTGTTAGTGGAAGTGGGTACCAATGCGGCTTCCGGTTTCGCTACTCAATATCAAAATGCTGGTACGGTAAAGAATACTGGCCTTGAACTTTCAATGGGCTGGAGAGATCAGATTGGTAAGGAGTTCAAGTATGGGGTGAATGTCAATATGGCCTATAATAAGAATGAAGTAACGGAGGTTAATAACGCCAATCATTTTATTGAAGGCGGTAATGATTTGTTGGCTCAAAGTACGGGTCGGTTTGTCCGTATGGAAGAAGGACATCCTATTGGCTATTTTTATGGTTATAAGACGGATGGTGTCATTCAGAACCAGAATGACTTGCAGGCATATCTTGACCAGAATTGTAAAGGAAATGCGGCAAACTCTAAGCAAGGTGCAAGTATTAAACCGGGTGATTTGAAGTTTGTGGATGTTGATGGAAATGGGGTGATTAATGATGACGATAAGACTGATTTGGGTAATCCTCATCCTGACGTGACAATGGGTCTTACGTTAAGTGCGGAATATAAAGGATTTGATTTCTCTGTAACAACCTATGGCGCTTTTGGTGCACAGGTAGCTCGCTCTTGGCGAAAGTTCTCAGATGGACAGTATGAAAACTATACGACAGAAGTTTACGATTACTGGCATGGCGAAGGAACCTCAAACAGATATCCGCTGCTTGCGCCGGGAAATAGTGGACAGAATTTCCAGGCCATTTCAGATATTTATATTGATGATGCCGACTATGTTCGCATTCAAAATCTGACTATAGGATACGATTTCAAGAGAATTTGGAAGAACTGTCCGTTCCAGCAACTTCGTGTGTATGCTGCTGCACAGAATCTATTTACTTTTACCGGTTATAAAGGGATGGATCCGGAGAATGGTAGAGCCCTCAATGACAAAGAACCGTGGGTAACCGGTGTTGATGTAGGTAACTATCCTCAACCTCGTACTTATATGGTAGGTGTTAATGTTAAATTCTAAAATTGATACACGATGAAAAAAATAGCATATTTAATAGGTGCAGCTTTGATGATAGCAGGAATGTTTGCTTCTTGTAGCTTGGACTCGATGAGTCTGACGGAAAAAGATACGACCAATTTTCCTAAAACGGCTGAAGATGCCAATCAGGCTTTAGCTGCCATATATCAGAACCTGAATAATGTCAATGCTTTTCCACAGCAGTCTTTCTTGTATAATTCTCTGCTGGCTTGCGATGATATGTTGGGTGGTGGTGGTCCCAATGATAAGTTGATGCAATCTTTGGACCTTATTTGTAATACGGGTACAAATGCTACGCAGGACTACTGGGTGGCTCGCTATCAAGGAATCAACCGTGCCAATACGTTGTTGGAGGCTCTTGCTGGTATTGAAATGGATCCGGAAGTAAGAGCGCAGGCTGAGGGCGAAGCCAAGTTCCTTCGTGCTTTTTATTACTACGAGTTGGCTTCCATGTATGGGCGCGTACCTTTGGTGATTACTGCTTTGTTGCCCGAAGATACTACTCCTCCGACTGCCGCTGTTATCTGGGGGCAGATTCTGCAGGATCTTCGCGATGCGGCTGCAAATATGCCGGCTGTTCGCAAGTCGGATGGGCATGTTGATAAATATACGGCTGAAGCTATGTTAGGACGTGCTTGGTTGTATTATACTGGTATGTATGGCAATGGTGAAACTCTGAACGATTTGGTTAGTACGAACTATAGTCCGTTGACTTCAGTTGATTTGCCTGATGGGACAACTTTGACCAAGCAGGATGTGGTTGGGTATATTGATGATTGTGTGAATAATTCTGGTTATAGTCTTGTTCCTGAGTTTCGTAATTTGTGGGCATATACCAATAAATGTACGGTAGAAGATTTTCCGTTTACTGCCGGTCAGGGATTGAAGTGGGTAGAAGATGATGCAGCGGTAAATCCCGAATCCATGTTTGCCATTAAATATAATAAACTTGCATCTTGGAGCACTACTATCGGTTATGGTAACGGTTATGCTCTGCATTTTGGTGTACGTGGCAATGATCAGGCCAATTCTTTCCCCTTCGGACAAGGATGGGGTGCCGGTCCTGTAGCTCCCAATTTTTATAATGATTGGAGTGTGGCAGAACAAGATGATGCCCGTCGTCCGGCCTCCGTATTCAAGACGGAGGATATGCCGAGTTATAATAAAGGTGGTGGTGACGGCTTTATCCAAGAAACGGATTATTATCAGATGAAAATAGGTTCTATCATGGCTTATAGTACGGATGCGGCTGGAAATAAAACGATTGAGCCGGTATTTGAGAAGATAATGTATGGTGCCGACGGCTGGATTAATGATAATCTGATGCAAACCGGTTCTATTCATGATTTGGTTTTGATTCGTTTTGCGGATGTATTGTTGATGCAGTCTGAATTGAAGGAAGATGTTTCCGGTATAAACAGAGTGCGTAGTCGTGCCGGACTTGAACCTATTGGTACATATTCGTTGGCTGCATTGCAGAATGAACGCCGTTGGGAATTATGTTTTGAAGGTACTCGCTGGAACGATATTCGCCGTTGGCATATTGCTGCCGATGCCCTTGAAAGACAGACGGGAGCAAAGGTTTATACAAATGGGGCTGAAAGCCGTAATGTGGCGCAGAACGGTGGTTATGCCGCACGTTATAAGGCTACGGCAGGTTTCCAGAAGATTCCCGAAAACCAAGTCCTCCTGAATGAAGGAAAGGTAGAACAAAATGAGGGTTATACGGATGCAAGTGCTGAGTATAATGGTTGGCAAGAATAGAATATGAATTTAAAATGAAAAAAGATATGAAAAAGATATTATTCGCAATACCTTTGTTTGCAATGCTGCTGGTGGCTTGCGATCCGATAGTGGATGAAATCAGTCCGGATCCCAATGTCACACCGGAAAATCTTACTTTTGAACTTGTGGCCAAGAACCAGGGAAACAACAACATTCAGATTGTTCCTACTCCGTCACGTTATGTGAAGGTTTATGATGCTACGTCTGATATCAAGTTGGCAGAAGGTACGGCTCCGTCGGTTCAAGTAGCTCCTCCTAATAAAGAATTGCAAGTATATGTAACAACCATTAATTCGGACGGCTCCATAACAAAATCGGCTTCCAAATCAATAGCAGTAACGGAGTATACAGATCTTCCCGCTATTTATGCTGATGTATTCGGCACAACTCCGGACGGTGGTTATGGAACAACCACTTGGGTCTGGAATACAGAAGCTGCAGACGGTTGTTGGGGTAATGGAGGTTATCTCGGCAATACCGGCCCCGGTTGGTGGATTTGTGATGCTGTGGGAGATGTCGGAAACGGTAGAGGGCAAATTGATGAACAAGCTGTAGGAAAAGGATTGCCTGATGATGGATTAAATGGTTGGTTCTCACTTAGTTTGACTGGTGTTCAGACAAGTCGTGGTGAAAGTGGTTCTGTCAAGGTGTCAGAAGATGTGGTGCAATCCGGTTGGGATGTAGGTACTATGGAGTTCTCTGGTACTATTCCATTGTTAGGTATACAGCCGAATCAAGGAAATGCACGTCAGTATGAGTATCATATTTTGAAGATTACAGAAGATGAACTTCGTCTTTGTGCTCCTGAACCCGGTGCTGGCGCTTGGGGTACGGCATGGTTCTGGAACTTCAAGAAAAAATAGTTAATATTGAAAGGTACGGGTGGGTAACGACCACTCGTATACTTTTATTACTAATTAAAAAAATGCAACAATGAAACGAACTTTCTTTTTGATATTACTGTTCTTCTGTGCTCTTTTTGTTAAAGCGGATGTTTTGGGACCGTATACAATGGATAGTAATGTACCTCCCACACCAACCGGATATGCTCGGGTTGTACTTCCGATAGGAGGTGCTGACGCTTCGGTAGCCGTAAGCATAACTGTTTGTGACGAAAGTGGTCAACAGTATGTTTTGAGAACTACTACCCCAAATGCTGCTCCATATTGTTATTTCTTGGCTTATGGCGTTTACCGCGTGGTCGCTTTAGAGGATTGTACAGCACAATCTAATTGGGGCGCACTTACGGTTGGTACAATTTTCGAAGTGACAGGAGGTGGCTATATTTCTTTAAATTATATAGGAACAATCTCTACTCCAAGTATTGTTCAAGCATCGGGTACTGATGATAATGTTCCTCCTTCCAAAGTAGGTTACAATATAATGAAAGTGTATGGAATAGAGACAAACGGCGGTGGGGTGTTGGTTGATTCTGACAAAAAAGAATATGGTATCTTTAATTATACCGGACATATAGGCGGTGCTCATTACTTTTACATTAAGCCAGGCACATACACTATAAAATCTTTGAGTGCTACCAATGGAAATTATATTTATTTGGAGTATGGAAATGTTAGACAACCGCTTTCTGCTGGTAGGACTTTCACAGTTCCTGCGTCATTCTTCTCCATTGTGTTTTCTAAAAAGGCACTTTAAGAATAATCTATAAATGAATTATTCAACTCAAAGCAGTTGTCGTTACCCCCCCGACTTTATTAGTCGCCCGTAACATCGGATAATTGTAAATGCATTAACCGAATAGTACAATTGTTTAATGGTTAAATCAGGAAAAGGCGAGTCGTGAGATTCGCCTTTTCGCATTCATTCTCTATTGCCTTTCCGGATGCAATTCACATTCCTTTTTGTATTACCCCTGATTTCAGGGCGCAGAATGTTTCTTTTTATCCCTGCATCTCCTTCACCTCCTTCTCCCATCCTCCTGTTCATTGGCTTTCCCGGTGAAACCGCTTTCCACCCTCATCGCCCCGCCTTTGCATCGCGCGACACGCCGTAGTATCCCGGCATGGCCCGGTAGATGGGTTGCGTGGGCTTCCCCACATTCTTCAGCTTGCCCTCTTGCTGCAACCGTTTCAGGTGGACGTTCGCGGTGGTGCGCGCCATGCCGCAGAGCGCTTGGAAGTCACTGCGAATCAGCACGTCGTGGTCGGCAAAGTATTCTTTCAGCTTCATGTCTATCTCCACTTCCGAAAGCTTCAGGGAGTGGCGGGTGTATTTACTGCGGATGGCATTGACTCCCGTCATCGCTTGTTTCAGCCTGACGTCGGGACGGAAGCTGATGCTTTTCAGCCGGAGTTTCAGGTGCTTGTTCGGGGTGCTGCGGGTCACTTTCTGTGTGGCTTCCAGGGTGGGGGCGAAGTAGCCCAGCCCTTCGATGTGCACCTCGTGGCCGTCGCGCAGTTCTTCGCCGCAAATTTGCGCCAGGCAGTCTATCGCGTTCATCACGTCGCCCACCGTGAGCGAGCTGCGGGCATGCACGCGGTTGTAGAGCTGCCGCATGGTTACTTTCCCGTTGAGCAACGGGCGGGGATGGAGGCCTCTCTCTTCAGGGGCTTCCTCATTAGTGCCCGGATTCTCGTACCAGTCATATAGTATTGCCATATCAATAGGTTTTAGTGCGTTCAACATACTTGTTTCTTCCCTCGGAAGTGTCTTCCTGTAAGTGAACGACTCCGGTCGGCCGAACGAATAACCCGGGTCGTTCGATTGAACGACCTAAGTCAGTCGATTGGACGACCCGGGGCGTTCACTTATAAAGAACCGTGCAAAGGTACTGAAAATAAAGGGTTCCGAAGCATAAATAAGTATGTTTGTCGGCAGGAATGATTTTTGAAGAATAAGCGGAGAATGGTTTGCAAAACGCCCTCGGCAGGCAGTAACTTTGGCGAAGAGGCGAGAGGAAAGAAAGGATGATTCCCTTCCTCGAAACCTCCCAATAATCATTTTAATAAAAAATATTTATGAAGAAAAAACTGATGACTTTGCAGCAACACCGGCTCTTGAAGGAAGCGGGACAACTGATAGCCTTTTCCGAAAGGCTGAAACACGCACAAAAAGAAACGACCGACCGAAACTGGAAGGAGCGGGAAGAGCAGCGCCGCCGGAGCGCGAAAGCCGCAAGCACCGTGACTGCACTGAGCGGCGACATCGAGGAGTTCCTCACTTCGCGCTACGACTTTCGCTATAATCTGCTGACGGATGAAACCGAGTTCCGCCCCGCCGGACAACGCTCTGCCGCCTTCACCCCCGTGGGCAAGCGCGAGTTGAACACTTTCTGCATCGAAGCCCATGCCGAAGGTATTCCTTGCTGGGACAAGGACTTGAACCGATACGTCTATTCCACTTACATCCCTGCCTACCATCCCTTCCTGCTCTACATGGACGAACTGCCCGATTGGGACGGCAAGGACCGGCTGACTGCGCTTGCCTGCCGCGTCTCTTCTCGGCCTCACTGGGTGCGGGGATTCCATACCTGGATGCTGGGACTTGCCTCGCAATGGATGGGCGTGTCCGGACTGCATGCCAACAGCGTGGCTCCCGTTCTCGTCAGCCGCGAGCAGGGACGACGGAAATCCAGCTTTTGTCGCGCCTTGATGCCTGACGTGCTGACGCGTTACTACGCCGACAACCTGAAACTGACCTCGCAGGGACAAGCTGAGAGAATGCTGGCGGAAATGGGGCTGCTCAATATGGACGAGTTCGACAAGTATGCCGACAACAAAATGCCCTTACTGAAAAATCTGATGCAGATGTCGGTGCTCAACATCCGCAAGGCCTATCAGCAGAACTTCAGGCAACTGCCCCGTATCGCCTCGTTCATCGGCACCAGCAACCGGTTCGACCTGCTGACCGACCCCACCGGGAGCCGGCGCTTCCTCTGCATCGAGGTGAAGCACAATATTGACTGCATAGGCATAGAGCACGACCAGATTTTTGCCCAACTGAAAGCGGAACTCATTGCCGGGCGGCGCAACTGGTTCACCAAGCCGGAGGAGGAGGAACTGCAATGGCATAACGAGGCTTTCTATCGTGTCAGCCTTGTGGAGGAGGCGGTTCACAGCTTGTTTCGTACCCCGCTTCCGGCAGAGAAGAGCTTCGACCTGACTGCCGCCGACATCTTTGATGAGTTACAAAAAACGCATCCCGCCTTGATGCGTGGCAGCAATCCCATGCAGTTCGGTTCGGTGCTGCTGCGGGTGGGACTGAAACGCCGGCATACGAAGTACGGCAATGTATATGAGGTGGTGAGAAGGAAGAAAGAAGTTTCACCGGAAAGGGTTGAACGATAGGGAAATAATGCGAAAGGTGAAGGGGTGAAGGAAGAGAAAGCCGGTTTATAGTCTCATTACGGATTGACATAGATTCCTATTAATTCAGGTTGTAGATGCCGATGGGATAAATATTTTCGCTCATAATAACTGTATATTTTATAGATTTCTATAAAAGTAACTTTTTTATAAGAACAAAACAAGCGAAAGTTGCGATTTTCACTACTCCTTGTCGGATAAAAAACTTATCTTTGCGATTGAAACAATCTCTTGTTAATGATATGAAATACACATCATACTCTTATCCTTCAGGCAGGGCGGAAGTGGCTGCATTTGTTGTGACCGGCGGAGTGACGGAATACCATGTGATGATACATGCCACTGACCCGAAACAGACCTATCGTGAACAGATGAATGTCGTGTTGGATGCGTATGCCGCTTTACTGAAAAAAGAACTGTCCGGAGCCGTGGCGGTTTTTAAAAGATACTTCCTGAGTGATGCCGCCAACCAAGCGGAACTGTTGCTTGCCGCTACGGCGGAAAGCTCCGATTGCGCGCTGTCTGTGGTGGAACAGCCTCCGCTGGATGGCACCAAGATTGCTTTGTGGGCCTATCTGCAGACCGATGTGCAGACACGAGTGCTGCCGAACGGACTGTATGAAGTGAAACACGGTGCTTACCGCCAGCTCTGGATGGGAGGCAGCTTCAATCGTGCCGCCAATTCGGAATACCAGATGCGTCTTTTGCTCAACGACTATGCCATGCAACTGATGGAGGAAGGGTGTACTCTGGCCGACAATTGCCTGCGTACCTGGATATTTGTGCAGAATGTGGATTGCAATTATGCCGGTGTAGTCAAGGCACGCAATGAGATGTTCGTCACCCAGAACCTGACGGAGAACACGCACTATATTGCCAGTACCGGTATCGGTGGGCGTCATGCCGATCCGAAAGCATTGGTGATGCTTGACGCTTTTGCTGTAGCGGGATTAAAGCCCGGACAAATCAAATATCTCTATGCCCGCACACATCTGAACCCCACTTATGAGTATGGAGTCAGTTTCGAACGGGGAACGGCGGTGGATTACGACGACCGTCGGCAAGTACTCATTTCCGGTACGGCGAGTATCAACAACCGTGGGGAAGTGATGTATGCCGGAGATGTACGCCGTCAGACAGAACGGATGTGGGAGAATGTGGAGGCTCTGCTGAAGGAAGCTGACTGCGGCTTTGGAGATGTAGGGCATATCATTGTCTATCTGCGTGATATTGCGGATTATGCTGTAGTGAAAGAGATGTTTGACAAGCGTTTTCCCGATACGCCGAGAGTGATTACGCTGGCTCCCGTCTGTCGCCCGGGGTGGCTGGTGGAAATGGAGTGTATGGCGGTGAAGAAAATCTCTGATTAAAAATATTATCTTTGGTTAATTGAATATTAGGCTGACAGTTGGTAAACGCCTACCTTTGTTGAAATTCTAATGTATAAGGATGAAAACACGTATCTTGCTTTTCTGTATCAGTTGCCTTCTTTGGGCAAGTTGTGGAAATTCCGGACAGAATTATGTGATTGAAGGAACGTTGCCGTCGGTGAAATACGACGGGGAATGGATATACCTCGTGCCGATGGAGAATGCGCCGGGGCGGGTGGATTCTGTAAAGATAACCAATGCCTCTTTTTCTTTTTCCGGACAAGGGGAGGAGATGAGGGTGTTGCGTCTGCGCCATCTGCTGCGTATCTACATCCAGGAACTGCTGGTGGTGACGGAGCCGGGAACCATACATGTGAAGGCCGACTCTGTCGGTTCGGTAACGGGCACTCCGCAAAATGATGCCCTTCAGAAATGGAAAGAGGGGAGGGAAAAGAAGCAAGAGGCTTACCATTTTATCCGGACGGGACTACGGAATGCCACCGGAAAAGATTCACTGCATCTGATACGGATACGTGACAGTCTGAGGATGCAGGAGCAGGAAACGAACTTTCTGTTTTTGAAAGAGCAGGGAAACAATACGTTGGGGACATTCATGCGGAAGATGGTGCGTGGCTCCTTGACGGAAGAACAACAAAAACTGTTGGATGAAAGCTTGCAGAAGGAAATACATTGAATGGGGAGCGGCAGGAATCGGTGCTTTGGCGTTGTTTCTTTTTTTCTTCCGGATATTGCCCTATCATCTGTTCCATCGGGAGCAGACACAGCTCTTTTTGCTTGCCACCGAACCATTGGCCGGGTATCTGCGGCATCCGGCGGCTCTGGCACGTCTGTCAGGAGATTTCCTCACTCAATTCTTTTATTACGAAGGGGGTGGCCCGACCATAATGGCTGTCGTGCTGTTGCTTTGGGGAGTGGTGGTGTTTCGTTTGTTGGCTCCGTACATGGGACGTTGGGCGTGGATTCCTACGGTGTTGGCGGTGGCTTGGGAGGCAGGAAGGCAATGCGGATTGAGTTATCCGCTTTCCGGCACAATCGCTTTAACCGGTATCGGAGGTGTTTTGTTGTTGTGCCGTAGCTGCATGCGACGTTCGTGGAAGTCGGGCTTACCGGTAAGCATATTGGCGGTATTGTCCGGCTATTGGCTGTTTGGCTGTGGCGATTGGTCGTCACGATGGTACAATATGCCCGATTTAGGGCGGGAATATCTTTTGGCGTTGGATTCGGAAATGTATTTCGGCCGTTCGGAAAAAGTACGGAAACTGTTGGTGGAGGGTGAATACCGCTCTCCGTTCACTGCCTATTATTATAATTTGCTGAATGCACAGCAGAACCGGCTTCCCGACCGGCTGATGGATGGTTATCAACCGGCTTCGCAAGGGCTGTTTCTGCCTGTGGCTCCCCATTCTACCTACCTCACTATTTATGCAGCCAATGAAGTCTGGTTTGCGTTGGGAGATATGACGATGGCTGAACATGCCGCCATTCTGGGAATGATTTTTTCTCCGCACCACACCGGGGCAAGAGCTGTCAAGCGTTTGGCGGAAATCAACCTGGTGAACGGTGATGAGGCGGCGGCTATGAAATATCTTCGTCTCCTGCAAAAGACAATGTGTTACCGTGATTGGGCAGAACGACGTATTCCCGGAAAACAGACGGCCGAAGTCTGCCAATGGCTGGAACGGAAGCGGTTGTTGTTGCCTGCAACGGATACTTTGCGTTCTTCTGCCGACATTCCGCTTTCACTTCGTCATCTGTTGCGTAACAATCCTGATAATACGTTGGCATGCGATTACCTTCTCTGCTTTGATTTGCTGAATAAGGATATTGGGGCTTTCGCCGGAGATTATCGGGAGTTTGCTGCAAAGAAGTTTCCTTCCAGATTGTATGCCGAAGGTTTACTTATCTATCTTGCCGGGAAAAAGGCTTCGTTGGATGAAGTGGAAAAATGGAATATACCGCCTCAAGTATTGGATGAATTTGGCGATTATACCCGACTGTACGAGGCGAATGGTGGTAATGGTGCCCCTTTGCAAGCCAAATACGGAAAAACATATTGGTTTTATTTCCACTATGCTACGATGAAAAAGGGGAAGTGATTTATGATGAACATAGATATGAAATATATACAAGTTGTTGTGGGGCTGTTACTGTGCTACTGCCTATATGCTTGCAGTCCCCGTCCGGAGTCTGTACAGCCTGCAGACCGGTTATTGATGCTCTATCCGGAATATCAGGATGTAACCATTCCCTACAATGTGGCTCCTTTGAATTTCCTTGTGCGGAATGAAGGGGTGGATGCGGTATGCGTGAGTGTAAAGGGAGCATCGGACAGCTTGGAGATAAATGCGCGCGGGAACAAGGCGATATTCCCCTTGAAAGCTTGGCGTGCATTGCTTGAAGCGGAGAAGGAACATACTTTGGAAGTAACTGTTACTGCCCGTACCGACGGCCGCTGGCTGCGCTATCCTTCCTTTGCATGGCAGGTAGTGGCGGACAAGCTTGACGCCTATGTCAGTTACCGTCTGATAGAGCCCGGTTATGAGGTATGGAATACCTTGCAGATACGTGAACGTTGTATTGAGAATTTCGAAGAGCGTATTTTGGCGGATAACAGTCAGACAGACGGCAAGTGCATGAACTGTCATGTGCACGGAGGAAATAGTGGCAACCTTTCGATGTTCCATCTTCGGGGTGAGGGAGGGGGGACTGTCCTGAACCGTGACGGCAAGCTCCGTAAGCTTGCCTTGAAGAATGAACAGATGATATCTGCGGCTGTCTACGGGGATTTCCATCCTGACGGGCGGTATGGTGTGTTCTCGTCTAATGTGATTATTCCCATGTTCCATACGGAAAGTAACCGCCGTCTGGAAGTTTACGATACCGTCTCCGATTTGGCTGTCGCCGATTTTGACGGAAACCGGATGATTCTATCTCCGCTTACGGCGGATTCCACCGTATTGGAAACTTTTCCCACATTCTCTGCCGATGGGAAATGGATATATTACTGCTCAGCTCCGACTGTGCCATTGCCGGACAGCGTACAGCAATTACGCTATTCGCTTTGCCGCATTGCGTTCGATGCCAATCACGGCGCATGGGGTGACCGCGTGGATACCCTTTGGAATGCCCGGCTGGAGAAAGGCTCCGTGTGTCATCCGAAAGCCTCACCGGACGGACGCTACCTGCTTTATACCGTTGCTGATTATGGAACATTCCCCATTTGGCACCGGGAGACGGAATTGCAGCTGATGGATTTGCAGACGGGCGCCATCGACTCCCTGCCAATGGTCAACTCCAGCCGTTCGGACACTTATCACAGTTGGTCGTCAGGCAGCCGTTGGTTTGCCTTTGCCAGCAAGCGGGGTGACGGGCAGTACGGGCGGGTTTATTTTGCCTATCTGGATGCTGAAGGGAAGGCGCATAAGCCTTTTGTGCTACCCCAGTCGGACCCTGAAAAAGACGATTTGACATTGAAATCCTACAATATTCCCGATTTGTCGGCTACTCCCGTTCCTTTTGATGCTTCTTCCATCAAGCGGATAAACCGGCAACTGAAGGCTGAGGAATTCAAATGACAAGACATACAGAGAGTACCAAATTGTAAATAATAAATTGTAAATAGTAAATGTTCTTATTTCTGAAAAAGACTTGGAAGATAGGGTTGTCGATACTTTTTGGCGTAGCGGTGCTTCTCTTTTGGGGAAGCGTATATCCGGCCCATATTTCCTATCAGGAGCAGTTCCAGCTTTTCTTGTTCGATGCCGACTACTGGTGGGAACGGATAGTGGTTCCCGGTGGGTTGGCCGATTATATCGCTGAGTATCTGACGCAGTTCTATTATCACGTGTGGGCGGGAGCTTGTATTCTGGCTTTTTTGTACGTGTTGTTGCAACGGTTGGTTTGGAAACTGGCGAAGGAGCAGGGTGCGGCTGATGTGTATTATCCGCTGAGTTTTCTGCCCATCATTGTCTTGTGGCATTTCATGGGTGATGAAAATGCGATGCTGTCATTGGTGGTGGCTCTGCTGTTAGCATTGTCTGCATCCTGCTGGTATGCGGATTTGAAAGGGAAGTGGCAGCGTGTGGCATACATTCTGATAGTCCTTCCGCTGCTTTACTGGACAGCGGGTGCGGCACACTTCATCTTTATGGGCTGGGTGATTGTACGCGAGTTCCGGTTGAATCTTAAAGGTAAGAATTTCTGGGGTGGTGTCGGAGTGTTCTGGGGTGTAGGATTGTGGGGTATCGGTTGTCCGCTATTGGCAAGCATGTGGGTACAATTCCCCATTTACCGTCTGATGGGTGGTATAGGATATTACCGTTTCCCGGCAGTGATTCCCTGGATAGAGATAGGGCTTGCCGTATTACTGGTTGTTCTCCCCTTCCTGCTGTCCGCTTTGCCCGCTTTGAAGAAGAAGCCGGTATTTTATGGAGTTCTGCAAGTGGTGGCGGTAACATTGTTCGGCTATTACTACGTGGCGGCCGGTTGCGATATGGATAAAGAGGAAGCGATGGAGTATGACCAGCTGGTACGTAATAAACAATGGCAGGAGATTATAGAAAAGGCAGAAGAGAAGTCACCGGTTTCACCTTTCGGCGTGACCTGCCTGAATCTTGCTTTGGGAAAGACGGGACAGATGGGCGACCGTATGTTCGAGTTTTACCAGAACGGGACGGAAGGGCTGCTGCCGGAGTTTCAGCGTGATTTTACTTCTCCGTTGCCCACCAGTGAGGCATACTATCATTTGGGTATGGTCAATACGGCACAGCGTTTCACTTTTGAGGCGATGGAGGCCATACCTAACTTCAACAAGAGTGGCCGTTGCTTCAAGCGTCTGGCAGAGACGAACCTGATAAACGGGCAATACGAAGTGGCAGCCAAGTACCTGCGTTTGTTGAGGAAGACAATCTTCTACAGGGATTGGGCAGAGGATGCCATGACCTATCTGTATAATGAGGAAAAAATCAATGCCCACAAGGAGTGGGGTTGGTTAAGGCAGATACGCTATACGGAAGACTTCTTGTTCAGCAGCCAGGAAACGGACATCATGCTGGGGCTGCTTTACCAGCACAACCACCGGAACCGGATGGCATTTGAGTATATGCTGGCCTATGTCCTGCAGCAACGTGATTTGGAACGTTTCATGAAGTACTATCCGCTGGGTAAGCATGCCGGCTACGACCATATTCCCCGCAGCTATCAAGAGGCGTTGATATATGTATGGACACAGACGCACAAGAACTTCCAGGGTATGCCGTGGAGCATTTCGCCCCAAGTGGTGCGGGATGTAACGGAATTTGCGCGGATATATACCTCGCAGCAGAATGCCCGGCAGATGTTGGAGGCGCGTTTCGGCAGTACATACTGGAATTATTTGCTACTAAGAAAGTAAAATGAAAAAGATGAAGAATATAGCTGTTTGCATAATGGCTGCATGGTGGTTTGCCGCTTGCGGCAATCCGGTGACTTCCCCGGAAAGGGTGGATGAATGGCCGGATATCTATCCCGACTATATCGGTGTGACTATTCCTGCAACCATTGCTCCTATGAATTTCAATTGTATTGGTGGAGCGTACGAACGTGTGGATGTGACCGTGACCGGAGGAAAGTCCGGAGAGATGCACGTAAATGATAAAATAGTATCATTTCCGCAAGATGCATGGCAAGAGCTTTTGGAGGAGAACAAGGGTGATAGCCTTCTGTTTACGGTATGTATCCGGAAAGACGGCGAGTGGAAACAGTACCGCTCTTTTCCCATGTATGTCAGTCCGTATCCTATAGATTATGGGGTGGTATACCGCAAGCTGGCTCCCGGATATGAAGTTTATAGCAAGATGGGCATTTATGAGCGTGACCTTGCTTCGTTCGAGGAGCGTCCCTTGCTGGAGAATACCATGGTGCCGGGCATGTGCCTGAATTGTCATGCTTTCAACAAAACAAATCCGGACCATCTGAGCCTGCATATCCGTGGAAAGAACGGAGGGACCTTGATGCAGATAGACGGGAAGCGCGAAATGCTGGATACGAAAACGGATTCCACTCTCTCTGCGGGTGTATACCCCTATTGGCATCCAAGCGGAAAATTCATTGCCTATTCCGTCAACAATACGCGCCAGTCTTTCCATGCGGTGAAGGATGAGCGTGTGGAAGTGCTCGACTTGGAATCGGATGTACTGATCTATCATCCCGAGACACATGAATTACTGCTCTCTCCCTTGCTTCAGAAGAAGGAAGTCTTCGAAACCTTTCCAGTATTTTCACCGGACGGACGCAAACTGTATTTCTGTGCTGCGGAGGCCAAGCCGATACCGGCAGAATATAAGGAAATACGTTATAGCTTGTGTAGTATAGATTTCAATCCGGAAGACGGGACATTTGGCGAAACGATAGATACGCTGGTCAATGCGGCAGCTATGAAGAAAAGCATCTCCTTCCCGAGGCCCTCGTACGACGGTGAGTATATCATGTTTACTTTGTCGGATTACGGGAATTTCTCAATTTGGCATAAAGAAGCCGATTTATGGCTGTTGGATTTGAAGGATGGCGGTATGCGTCCCATAAAGGAGGTGAACAGCGATGATACGGAAAGTTTCCATAACTGGAGCAGTAACTCCCGATGGTTTGTGTTCAGTAGCCGCAGGGGAGATGGGCTTTATACCCGTCTGTATCTGGCAAGTATGGATGAGAATGGGGTGGTGGGCAAGCCTTTCCTGCTTCCTCAGGAAAATCCTTGGGAGTATTACGACCGTCTGGTCTACTCGTACAATGTTCCCGATTTTACAAGCGAACCGGTGAAGCTGGAACGCCGGAAAGTGGAACGGGGAATTGTCTCGCGGAAGCGCGTTCCGGTGAAAGTTAGATGATACGTTTTTTATATTCTGTTTTTTAATACAGTAAAGGGATAAAATTGTATCATTTTCTCTTGGTGCAATCCGCTATCTTTGTGCCAGGAATTAGTGTTACCAATAACAATACCAGATTGAAAAACATGGATATGAGAAAAGTAAAATTTGCTATGATGATTCTGGCGGCAAGTCTGTTGACCGCCTGCGGTTCTTCCAAGAAAGAACAGAGTGTGAATGAAGAGACGGCTGCTGCGCGTACGCAGGAAACGGAGAACTTACTGGCTAACTTGAAAAAAATCCCTTCCAAAGGTATCATGCTCGGCCATCATGACGATACGGTATATGGTATCGGCTGGGAAGGTGAGGAAGGCCGTTCGGATGTGAAAAGCGTGTGTGGCGACTATCCGGCTGTTATCAGCTTTGATTTGGGAGAGCTGGAACTTGGGAATGCCGCCAATCTGGATAAGGTTCCCTTCGATAAAATCAGGAAAGAGATAATCAATCAGTATCAGCGGGGCGGCATGGTTTCGCTCAGTTGGCATGCGCGCAATCCCAAGACGGGCGGTGATGCCTGGGATGTATCGGATACGACGGTGGTGAAGTCCATCTTGCCTGGTGGCGAGAATCACCAGAAATTTGCCGGCTGGTTGGGAGGAGTGGCCGATTTCCTTCATTCGTTGAAGACGGCGGACGGCGTGAAGATACCCGTACTTTTCCGTCCCTGGCACGAACACAGCGGCAGCTGGTTCTGGTGGGGCGAAAAACTGTGTACCCCTGAAGAGTATAAGGCATTGTGGCACATGACAGTGGATACTCTGCAGGCCAAAGGAGTGGACAATGCACTTTATGCTTACTCTCCGGGCACGGAACCCAAGGACACGACGGAATATTTGAAGAAGTATCCGGGCGATGAGTTGATAGACGTTATCGGTTTCGATACCTATCAGTTCGATCGGGATGCCTATCTTGCCGGGATGGATAGGGCACTTTCCATTATCAACAGTGTAGGGAAAGCACACAATAAGGTGATTGCTGTGACCGAAACCGGTTACGAAGGAATTCCCGATGCCAAATGGTGGACTGGTACTCTGCTGCCTGCGTTGGAGAAATATCCGCTTGCCTATGTGCTGGTGTGGCGCAATGCCCGTGAAAAGGTGACCCATTACTATGCCCCCTATCCGGGACAGACATCTGCGGAGGATTTTGTGGAGTTCTATAACAATCCCAAGACGCTGTTTGCAGCTGATGTAAATCTGTATCAATAAACAAACAATCAATATAACAGACATGGAAGCTTTTAAAGAAAAGGTAGAGAGGCTCTTTCAGAAACACGAAGAGTTGATTACGAGAAAGAATGTGGCCGTGGAAGACGGCAATGACATATTCACCCGCTATAAATATCCGGTAGTGACGGCTGCTCATACACCTGTATTCTGGCGGTATGATTTGGATGAGAAGTCCAACCCGTACCTGATGGAACGTATCGGTATGAATGCGACCATGAATTCGGGGGCCATTAAGTGGAATGGCAAGTATCTGATGGTGGTACGTGTAGAGGGCGCTGACCGTAAGTCGTTCTTTGCCGTAGCCGAGAGTCCCAACGGCATTGATAATTTCCGGTTCTGGGATTATCCCATCACCATGCCCGAAGACGCGATTCCGGCAACGAATGTATACGACATGCGCCTCACGGCTCATGAGGACGGCTGGATTTACGGTATCTTCTGCGCCGAACGCCACGACGACAATGCGCCTGCCGGTGATTTGTCCTCGGCTACGGCTACAGCTGCCATTGCCCGCACCAAGGATTTGAAGAACTGGGAACGCCTGCCCGACCTGAAGACCAGGAGTCAGCAGCGCAACGTGGTGCTGCACCCGGAGTTTGTAGATGGCAAGTATGCCCTCTATACCCGTCCGCAGGATGGCTTTATTGATGCCGGCAGCGGTGGTGGTATCGGCTGGGCGCTGGTGGACGACATAACCCATGCCGAGGTGAAGGAAGAGAAGATTATCGACCGGCGCTACTATCACACCATCAAGGAGGTGAAGAATGGTGAAGGTCCGCATCCCATCAAGACTCCGAAAGGCTGGTTGCATCTGGCTCATGGTGTCCGCGGTTGTGCCGCCGGATTGCGTTATGTGCTTTATATGTACATGACTTCCCTGGAAGACCCGACGAAACTGATTGCCACTCCCGGTGGGGCCTTTATGGTACCCGAGGGTGAGGAGCGTATAGGTGACGTAAGCAATGTACTTTTCACCAACGGCTGGATTGCCGACGAAGACGGAACAGTATTCATCTACTACGCTTCTTCCGACACGCGGATGCATGTGGCTACCTCTACCATTGATAAGCTGGTGGACTATTGCATGAATACGCCTGCTGACGGCTTGTCTTCATCAGCTTCGGTAGAAACGTTGAAGAAGCTGATAGACAAGAATTTGCAGATAATGAAATAATAAAAATACAACATACTATGGCAACACTAAAAGAGAAAATCGGTTATGGTTTTGGGGATATGTCTTCCTCTATGTTCTGGAAAATATTCTCCTATTACTTACCGTTCTTCTATTCGAATATTTTTGGTTTGAGCTTGGCTGATGCAGGATTGCTGATGCTGGTGACACGTATTTGGGATGCAGTGTCCGATCCGATGATGGGAGTCATTGCAGACCGTACTCATACGCGTTGGGGTAAATACCGTCCTTATTTGTTGTGGATTGCAGCTCCTTTTGCCATTGCCGGGATTTTACTTTTTACAACGCCCGACATGGGGACAACGGGTAAGCTGGTATGGGCTTATGTCACTTACATCCTGATGATGACGGTATATACGGCAATCAATGTACCATACGGGGCTATGTTGGGAGTAATGACTGATGATTCGAACACAAAAACGGTTTTCTCTTCTTACCGTATGTTTTTTGCATACGGAGGTAGTTTTATCGCTTTGGGAGCATGGGAGCCATTGTGTAATTGGTTTAAATCAATGGACTATAGCAATGCTTCCAGTTGGCAATATGCCATGGTATGCATTGCCACGCTCTGCTTTTTGGGTTTTCTGTTTTGCTTTAGCATGACGCGCGAGCATGTCAAGAGTGTGGCGTCCGAATCCATCGGTAAGGATGTGAAGTCACTGGTGCGCAATTCGCCTTGGTGGATATTGAATGGTGCGGCGTTGTTGTCGAATTTCTTCAATACGGTACGCGGAGCTACTGCCGCCTACTTCTTCAAGGACTATATCAGTGCCAATGCATTCCTCGATTTCGGGGTGTTCAATCTGGTATTGTATGCCGGCTTGTTCCTGATGGTGGGTGAAGTGTGTAATATGATTGGTGTGGCGCTGGCTGTGCCTCTGTCCATGAAGTTTGGAAAGAAGTCCACTTATATCATTTCGCTCGTGTGCCTGGTAGTGCTCAGCGTGCTCTTCTTCTTTGTGCCGAATGACGGGCTGGGATGGTGGCTGATGATGATTTTCCAGGTGCTTATCTCCATCTGCACCGGTATCGTATCTCCGTTGATTTGGAGCATGTATGCGGATGTGGCGGACTATGCCGAGCAAAAGGATGGCACATCCTCTACGGGGCTGATATTCTCTTCCGGTTCTATGGCGCAGAAGTTTGGCGGTGCATTTGCAGGCTGGGCAGTAATGGCACTGTTGGCATTCTTCGGTTACAATACCGCAGAGAATGCCGTGCAGACTCCCGAGGCGCTGGATGGCTTGAAGTATCTGATGAGCTTTATTCCTGCTGCGATAGCCGCACTTTCCATCGTTGTCGTATTCATCTATCCATTGAATAAGACGCGTATGGCAGCCATCAATGCAGACCTGAAAGAGCGCCGTGAGAACCTTCAGCAGAATAACTTATAACTCATAACTCAAAAACTTGTGGATATCAAGAAGATGAAACAGGAGATGGAGGAGGAGTTGGTCTCCAATATCCTCCCCTTCTGGATAAACAGAATGACGGATGAAGTGAACGGCGGCTTCTACGGCCGTATCACGGGTCGAGAGGAGGTGAAGCCCGAAGCTGAAAAGGGGGCCATCCTGAACGCCCGCATCTTGTGGACCTTTTCGGCTGCATACCGCTTGCTGAGGAGGCCGGAGTATCTGGAAACGGCTACGCGTGCCAAACGCACTCTTATCGACCGTTTCTACGACAATGAATTTGGCGGAGTTTACTGGTCTCTCGACTATAAAGGCAATCCGCTCGATACCAAGAAGCAGATTTACGCTTTGGGTTTCGCCATCTACGGGCTGAGTGAATATGCTCGTGCCACGGGCGATGATGAAGCGCTGGCATATGCCATCCGTTTGTTCGAGACTATCGAAGAGCATAGCTTCGACCCCGTGAAGAACGGTTATTGTGAAGCCTTGACCCGCGAATGGGGAGAGATAGCCGACATGCGCCTCAGCGCCAAGGATGAGAACGAGCGCAAGACGATGAATACCCATCTGCATATTCTGGAACCTTATACCAATCTTTTCCGCATGTGGAAGGATACCCGTCTGGAGAGGCAACTGCGCAATTTGATAGGCCTTTTCACGGAACGGATTCTGAATATCAAGACCGGTCATCTGGAATTGTTCTTCAATGATGATTGGGTTAGTAAATACCGCATTGTCTCCTATGGGCACGATATCGAAGCCTCCTGGTTGATACACGAGGCTGCCCTTGTTCTGGGCGATAAGGACCTCCTGGAGAAAGTGGAACCACTTGTAGAATACATCGCTGCCGCTGCCGATGAAGGATTGACGCCCGACGGCAGCATGATATACGAGACTTTTCTGGATAAAGGAAAGACCGATACCGACCGCCACTGGTGGGTGCAGGCCGAGAACGTAGTGGGACATGCCAACCTCTACCAGCACTTTGATGACGAAGTGGCCATGCAGAAGGCTCTCCGATGTTGGGACTTCATCAAGCAGCATCTGGTAGACTACAAGTACGGAGAATGGCATTGGAGCGTGCGTGCTGACGGCACGGTGAACACCGATGATGACAAGGCGGGATTCTGGAAATGTCCGTATCACAACGGACGTATGTGCATGGAAATTATTGAACGTTTTTCATAGGTTTTCTATCATAAGAAGATGAATAGATTGATGGTTTTGGGGATTCTTGTCTGGATGGGGATTGCGCTGCACGCGCAATCTCTTTATCCGGACTTCAGCAAGCTGAACTTCGGGTGCGACGGAAACAGCATTACCGCAGGCGAACAATGGTCTAAGACTGTAGTGGATAAACTCGGATTCGCTACACATCACAACGTGGCGGTCGGTTCTGCCACATGGGCATGCCATCCCGATACTCAGGATTATGGCAGCGAAGCTTTTGCCGGCATCTCTGGCGGTTGGCAGGTTACGGAGGATAGGCATGAGTTACAGATGCGGCACAACAACGTGTCAAAGGTGCATATCCAGAAGTTCATAGCCGAAGTGGAAAGTGGCGCTTACCCTGCGCCCGATGTCTTTGTGTTCTCTATGGGAACGAATGACCGTAACTTGGGTAGTGCCGAAGAGGCCCTTAAAGGGAAGACGCTCGATGAAGTAGATGTCAACACCATGGCGGGCGGTGCCCGTTGGTCCATTCAGACCATTCTGGAGCATTATCCCCAATGCCGCGTATTCGTGTGCACGCCGATTCAGACCGGCAACCCCGAACACAATGCACTGAATCTGCAGAAGATTGCCATCTTGCGTGAGTTGTGCCGGGCGCTTTCCGTGCAGCTGATAGACTGTTACTCCAATTGTGGTATCACCGAAAAGTTTGAGCAGCCTTCCGGTAGCGGGCGCTATCTGCGCGACGGGTTGCATCCCGACAAACCGGGGCAGGAGCTGATGGGCCGTTACATCGCGAAGGAGATACGGAACCATTTCTTTTAGTTCCGTTCTGCATATTCCGGTTGGAATAACTTATCATTTAGGGCTTGTAAAGCCCTTTTTTTGTCTGTATTCTTAATGACGAATGCCACGTCATTATTGCTGCTGCCATATGAAATCATCCGTAGGGGGATGTCCTTTAGCGCCTCCATAATCTTTGCCTCAAACCCGGCATATTCCCATTGCATGTTGCCCACCACGGAGACGATGGTCATGCGGTCTTCTACCAATACATGGGCATATTGGCGTAGTTCGGAGATGATGTTCGATAAACGAGTGCAGTCGTCTATAGCCACAGATACGTCCAGATTGGAGGATACCAGCAGGCAGAGGGGGGTACGGTACTTGGCAAAAATGTCGAAAATCTTGCTGATGAACAGATAGGGACACAGATTATGGTTCGATTCGAACTTTATGTATATGATGTGGTCCTTGGCGGCTATGGCCTTGATGATATTGTCGTCCTGCAGGTTGGAAATTAGCGTGCCTTCTGCCGACGGTTCCATAGAGTTAAGCAACCGGACGGGAATATTCCTTAGGCGTGCCGGGGCGATACAGAAGGGATGCAGTATCTTGGCACCATAGAAGGCCAGTTGTTCGGCTTCGTTGAAGCTGAGGCGTTTCACGGGGCGGGTACCTGACACCTCGCGCGGATCATTGTTGTGCATGCCATCTATGTCCGTCCATATTTGTATCTCGTCTGCTTGGAGGGCGGTGCCAATGAGGGAAGCAGTGTAATCACTGCCGCCGCGTTTCAGGTTATCTGTTTCGTTATAGGCATTCTTGCAGATGAAACCCTGAGTGATGAAGAGATTGATGCCGGGATGGCAGGCAAGCTGTTCTCGGAGTTTTTGTTCTATATATTCCAAGTCGGGTTCGTTGTCGGGGCCGGTACGCATGAAGTCGAATGCACAAAGCAGTGCATTGGGAATTTTCAGCTCGCGCAGGTAGAAATGCATCAGAGCGGTACTGATAAGTTCGCCTTGTGCCAGCACCTCCTTCTCTTCGACGGAGGTGAAAGAGTTCTTGGTAAATTTCCATAGTTGCTGGAAGCGGTCGAGGATATAATCTATTGCTTCCCGTTTCAGTTTCTCGTCGGTCAGCAACCCATTGGCAAATTCGATGAACTGGAATTCCAGCCGGGTGATGCGGTCGTGGGCTTGTTCTATTTCACGGTTGAACAAGTTGGCGGCAATCTCCTCCAGATGGTTGGTGGTGCCTGCGGTGGCAGACAGTACCACAATCTTGGGTGTTGCATCTTTAATGAGTGTTGCTACATGTTTCATTCTCTCTACGGTGCCGACGGAAGTTCCGCCGAATTTACAAACTTTCATTTCTTGTTTCTTTTTTAACAGTTTCATAATTGCATTCATCCGGATGTTCTTCCTTCCGGCTTTTCATTTCAGGTGGCCTCTTTCCAAAATGGAAGGGGGAGGCATGAGGGGCTGTCACTGGGACTAGGCCTGCATAATGCCGCTGTGGCATTGTTGTGGTGGGATATTCATATCCCGGTTGGTGGCAGGCTCTTGCCCCTTCACCTATAAAAGTTCAAAAGATATGCCGTTGGTATTTGGGAAAAGCTTATATTTGCACACCCTGTTTTTTACCGTTATCAGTTTAAAAACTTATCGAATAGATATGAGTAAGATTCTAATCATTGATGATGAGGTACAAATCCGTACCCTTCTGACACGGATGATGGAGTTGGAGGGATATGACGTCTGTCAGGCTGGTGATTGCAGGGCTGCCCTGAAGCAACTGGAACTCCAAAATCCCGATGTAGTTTTGTGTGATGTGTTTCTGCCCGATGGAAATGGGGTAGACCTGGTGTTGGCTATCAAGAAGGCGGCACCCAATGTGGAAGTTATTCTGCTGACAGCGCACGGCAATATTCCCGATGGGGTGCAGGCCATCAAGAACGGTGCTTTCGACTACATCACCAAGGGAGACGATAATAACAAGATTATTCCTCTGATAAGCCGTGCTGTAGAGAAAGCGCGTATGAATGTGCGGTTGGAAAAACTGGAGAAGAAGGTGGGACAGACGTACTCTTTTGATTCTATCCTGGGAGAATCCAAAGTCCTGAAGGATGCTGTTTCATTAGCTCAGAAGGTGTCAGGGACTGATGTTCCTGTACTGTTGACTGGAGAAACGGGCACGGGTAAGGAGGTATTTGCCCAGGCCATCCATTACAGTAGTAAGCGTGCACGGCAGAATTTTGTAGCGGTTAACTGTTCTTCGTTCAGCAAGGAGTTGCTGGAAAGTGAAATGTTCGGTCATAAAGCCGGTTCGTTTACCGGCGCATTGAAGGATAAGAAGGGACTGTTCGAGGAAGCGAATAATGGGACTATTTTTTTGGATGAAATCGGTGAGATGGCGTTTGAACTGCAAGCCAAGTTGCTGCGTATTCTTGAAACCGGTGAGTATATTAAGATAGGTGATACGAAACCTACCCGTGTCAATGTCCGCATCATTGCCGCTACGAACCGCAACTTGTCCCAGGAGATTGTTGCCGGACGTTTCCGCGAGGATTTGTTTTATAGATTAAGCGTATTTCAGATACATCTGCCGCCATTGCGCGAACGTGCAGGTGATATCCGGCTGTTGGCGAAGGCTTTTATAAAGAGTTTTGCGGAACAGCTGGCGCGTCCGGTGGTTGAAATAGCTCCCGCATTTCTTGAAGCATTGGACTCCCAACCGTGGAAGGGAAATATTCGTGAATTACGTAACGTGATAGAACGCAGTATGATTGTTTGCGAGAGCGGATATCTGGACATTGCTGATTTGCCGTTTGATATTCAGAATGCCCATTATGAACACTCCAATGATTCAAGTCCCGGCAGTTTTGAACTTTCAGCTATGGAACGCCGGCACATTGCCCGTGTACTGGAGTATACAAAGGGGAATAAGACAGAAGCAGCCCGGTTATTGAAAATAGGTTTGACGACGTTGTATCGGAAGATTGAGGAATACAAGATCTCAGATCTATAATAGGGGGCTCAGTATACGACTGAGGTACCTTCGATATAGGACCGTGGCAAGATTATTCTTGAAACAGGCTTAGAAGCAGAAAGTGCCTATGGGCTAAAACATATCAAAACAGGTTGCACCTTTTCATTTTGAAAGGGTGCAACCTGTTTCTTTTTATACTTGTTTAGTATGTATTCTGTTGATAATTAATGGTGTATGGTATATGCGCTCTTTTTGGCACATATTTGGCACATTCCTGGCAGACAAAAATATGTAGTAACATTTTAAAAGGTAAAAACATGGGAATAACAGTATCATTTATTTTTTGCCTATTGAGCGGTTTGTTCGCCTTTTGGCTTTTCTGGAAATGCGTAGATTGGTTTGAGAAGATTTAAAAGAGAGAATTATGTACACAGCTTTATTTGTATTAGGTATTGTAATGTTCGGGTATCTGACTTATGTGCTGATAAGACCCGAAAAGTTTTAATGAATGGAGAGTGGAGAAATGAACACTGAAATTTTAGGTGTAGCCTTGCAGATTGTTCTGCTGATTGTGATATCCTATCCTCTGGGAAAGTATATTGCCAAGGTTTACAAAGGCGAAAAGACATGGTCGGATTTCATGAAGCCGGTCGAGAGATTGATTTATAAAGTGGCCGGAGTCAATCCGGAGGAAGAGATGAACTGGAAACAGTTCTTGAAAGCCCTGCTGATTCTGAATGCCTTTTGGTTTGTATGGGGCATGGTGCTACTCTGTACACAGCAGTGGTTGCCGTTAAATCCGGATGGAAACGCTAACCAGACACCGGACCTGGCATTCAATACATGTATCAGTTTTATGGTGAACTGTAATTTGCAGCATTATTCCGGTGAAAGCGGACTGACATATTTTACACAGTTGTTCGTCATTATGTTGTTCCAATTCATTACCGCCGCTACCGGTATGGCAGCTATGGCAGGTATCATGAAGGGTATGGCTGCTAAATCGACGAAGACTATCGGTAACTTCTGGAAGTTCTTGGTTTTGAGCTGTACACGTGTATTATTACCGCTTTCGTTGATTGTGGGCTTCATCCTCATTCTACAAGGTACTCCGATGGGATTTGATGGTAAGCTGGAAGTTCAGACGATGGAAGGACAAACCCAGTTGGTTTCACAAGGTCCTACGGCAGCGATTGTTCCTATCAAGCAATTGGGTACGAACGGTGGCGGTTACTTTGGATGTAACTCTTCACATCCGTTGGAAAATCCTACTTACTTGACAGATATTGCAGAATGTTGGTCTATCCTAATTATACCAATGTCTATGGTGATTGCACTCGGCTTTTACATCAAACGTAAGAAGATGGCTTACTCTATCTATAGCGTAATGCTTTTTGCTTTTCTTGTCGGTGTTTGCATCAATGTTTCGCAGGAGATGGGAGGTAATCCGCGCATTGATGAGATGGGAATTGCCCAAGACAATGGAGCAATGGAAGGTAAAGAAGTCCGTTTAGGGTCTGCTGCTACTGCTCTTTGGAGTATTGTGACTACAGTTACTTCCAATGGCTCTGTGAATGGTATGCATGATTCAACGATGCCTCTTTCCGGTATGATGGAAATGCTGAACATGCAGATTAATACGTGGTTTGGAGGTGTGGGTGTAGGTTTCATGAACTATTATACATTCATCATTATCGCCGTATTCATCAGTGGACTGATGGTGGGACGTACTCCGGAATTTCTCGGTAAGAAGGTAGAGGCGCGTGAAATGAAGATTGCTACCATTGTGGCACTGCTTCATCCGCTTATCATCTTGGGCGGTGTGGCACTTTCTTGCTTTTTGTTCGCTCATTATCCTGAATTTGTGGCAGGTGAGGGCGGCTGGTTGAATAATCCCAGTTTCCACGGACTGAGTGAGCAGCTTTATGAATATACTTCGGCTGCGGCCAATAATGGTTCTGGCTTCGAAGGATTGGGCGACAATACTTACTTCTGGAACTATACTACCGGCTGGACGCTGATTTTAGGACGTTTCCTGCCTATCGTAGGTCAGGTAGCCATTGCTGGTCTGTTGGCCGGAAAGAAATATGTTCCGGAGAGTGCCGGTACGCTGAAGACAGATACAGTAACTTTCGGTGTGATGACTTTTGCCGTTATCTTTATTGTGGCTGCCTTGTCATTCTTCCCGGCACATGCATTGAGTACGATTGCTGAACATTTCAGTTTGTAATAGTAGTTTGTAAAAAGTAATTTCATAGGTATGAAAGATAATAAATCAGCTTCTCTGTTTCAGAAGGAGCAAGTAATGGAAAGTTTGAAGCAATCATTCGTGAAGCTAAATCCACGGGTGATGATAAAGAATCCGATTATGTTTACGGTGGAAGTCGTAACGGTTGTCATGCTGATTGTCTGTTTCCTTTCATTGGGTACTTCGGAATATGGAGCATTCGGATATAATTTATTGGTATTCATCATCTTGTTTGTGACGTTACTGTTTGCTAATTTTGCTGAAGCCATCGCTGAAGCTCGTGGTAAGGCCCAAGCTGACAGTTTGCGTAAAACCCGTGAAGAGACTCCTGCTAAAGTGTTGGTTGACGGTAAAATCCATACCGTTAGCAGTTCACGTTTGAAGAAAGGTGACTATTTTATTTGTGAAGCAGGAGATACGATTCCTGCCGACGGTGAGATTGTGGAAGGTTTGGCCTCCATTGACGAAAGTGCCATTACCGGTGAATCTGCTCCGGTTATCCGTGAGGCCGGTGGTGACAAGAGTTCCGTAACTGGTGGTACAAAAGTTCTTTCTGATAAAATCAAGGTATTGGTGACGCAGCAACCGGGTGAGAGCTTTCTTGACAAGATGATTGCTTTGGTAGAAGGCGCTACTCGCCAGAAGACTCCGAACGAAATAGCATTGACTATTCTTCTGGCTGGTTTCACTTTGGTATTCGTTATTGTATGTGTAACATTGATTCCTATGGCTGATTATACGAATATTGACCATCCGGGAACTTATATCTCCATTGCAGCCATCATATCTTTGTTTGTCTGCTTGATACCGACTACTATCGGCGGACTGCTTTCTGCCATCGGCATTGCTGGGATGGACCGTGCTTTGCGCGCTAATGTAATTACAAAATCCGGTAAGGCGGTAGAAACAGCCGGTGACATTGATACCTTGTTGCTAGACAAGACTGGCACCATTACAATCGGTAACCGTAAAGCTACTAAGTTTCATTCGGCTTCGGGTGTTGACGAGAATTTGTTCGTAGAGGCTTGCTTGTTGTCCTCACTTTCTGACGAGACTCCGGAGGGTAAGTCTATCATTGAACTGGGACGTGAAAACGGTCATCGTATGCGTGATTTGAATACTACCGGTGCTCATATGATTAAGTTTACAGCCGAAACAAAATGTTCGGGTGTGGATTTGCAGGATGGTACTCAGATACGTAAAGGCGCATTCGACGCTATTCGCAAGATTGTGGAAAATGCCGGAAACAAGTTCCCGAAAGAGATTGAAGAGGTGATTGCTGTAATTACCAGCAACGGTGGAACTCCGCTGGTGGTATGTGTCAATCAGAAAGTTACTGGGGTAATTGAGTTGCAGGATATTATCAAACCGGGCATTCAGGAACGTTTTGAACGTCTTCGCAGGATGGGTGTGAAAACTGTGATGGTGACCGGTGACAACCCTTTGACAGCCAAATATATTGCAGAGAAAGCTGGAGTAGATGATTTCATTGCTGAAGCCAAGCCGGAAGACAAGATGGAATATATCAAAAAAGAACAGCAGGCCGGTAAGCTGGTGGCTATGATGGGTGACGGTACAAACGACGCTCCCGCCCTTGCACAAGCTAATGTGGGTGTGGCAATGAACAGCGGTACGCAGGCAGCCAAAGAAGCTGGTAACATGGTGGACCTTGACAACGATCCGACGAAGCTGATTGAAATTGTGGAGATTGGCAAACAGTTGTTAATGACACGCGGTACGTTGACTACCTTCTCCATTGCGAACGACGTTGCCAAGTACTTTGCTATTATCCCTGCTTTGTTTATGGTAGCCATCCCTCAGTTGGCTCCTCTGAACATTATGGGACTGCATAGCCCTGAAACGGCCATTCTTTCGGCTGTCATATTCAACGCTATCATTATTCCTATCTTGATTCCGTTGGCTTTGAAAGGTGTTCAGTATAAGCCGATCGGTGCCAGTGCGCTACTTCGTCGCAATCTGTTGATTTATGGTGTGGGTGGCGTCATTGCTCCGTTTGTCGGTATCAAACTGATAGATATGATAGTTAGTCTGTTTTTTTAAAACTTGGATAAAATGAAAACTCTTTGGAAATCATTTAAAATAACAATTGCATTTTGCATATTTTTCTCTCTGTTCTATATCCTTGTCTTGTGGATATTTGCACAGTTCGCCGGTCCCAACAAGGGAAATGCAGAGGTGGCAACACTCAATGGTAAAGTGGTAGGTGCAGCCAATGTAGGCCAGATGTTTACGCAAGATATTTATTTCTGGGGACGCCCATCTGCGGGTAATTATACAGCCGATGCTTCGGGTGGTAGTAACAAGGGACCTACGAACGATGAATACCTGGCAGAAGTGGAAGCCCGTATCGATACTTTTCTGGTACATCATCCTTATCTGAGCCGCAAGGATGTGCCTGCTGAAATGGTAACCGCCAGTGGTTCCGGTCTAGACCCACATATCACACCTGCTTGTGCTTATGTACAAGTGAAGCGTGTGGCTCAGGCACGTGGCATGAACGAGGCTGAAGTGAAAGCCATTGTAGACAAGAACATCAGCAAACCCTTTTTGGGGGTGTTTGGTACGGAAACTGTCAATGTGCTGGAACTGAACATTGCATTAGAAGAAGCCGATCAGAATAAATAATTTTTTAGTTGTGTTTGTCATGTGTTATGGGCAGGAGCGGAAGTATTTCTGTTCAGGCAGCGAAAGACTGTCATTTTACAGGGGGAGCCGAAACTTCCTTCCTGCCTTTCAACGATTGATTAGTAATGGTAAATAAATAGTTGGATATGAAAAGTTTAAAAATATCAATTCTAGTTTTTGCGAGTATGGTAGCTGCTTGTTTTATGGGAACCGGCAAAGTGCAAGCTCAGGAATTTACAATACAAGGTGATTTAGTCAGTTCTTATGTTTGGCGCGGCTTTTACCAGACGGGAGTCAGTTTTCAGCCCACTTTGGGTTTTGGGGTCGGTGATTTTTCTTTGACGGCATGGGGCTCTACCGATTTTGACGGAGTTTCTTCAGGAGAAGGGGCTGCGGCTAAGGAGATTGATTTGACGGCTGCCTATGCTTTGGGAGAATCAGGTCTAACTTTTTCTGTTGCCAGCTTGTGGTGGGGCGGACAAGGAGCAAGAAAGTATTTTAATTTTAAGAGCCACGAAACAGCTCATCACTTTGAAGCGGGATTAGCCTATACATTGCCGGTTGAAAAGTTTCCTTTGTCAATCGCTTGGTACACTATGTTTGCCGGAGCTGACAAAGATGACAAAGGCAGGCAGAATTATTCTTCGTATGTTGAACTCAACTATCCGTTCAGTGTTAAGTCTGTAGATTTGAACCTTACTTGCGGATTTCTGCCTTATGAAGCTGGGGTAGGAGTATATGGCGTTCCTAACAGCGGGTTTGCTGTAACCAATGTGGCACTGAAAGGCATTACGGAAATCGAGATTACTGACAGTTTCTCAATACCTGTATTTGCACAAGCCATTTGGAACCCTCGTATGGAAGATGCACATCTGGTATTCGGCGTTACTTTAAGGCCATGATTTATTTAGATATAACTTTAGAACTCATGAATTAGTGTTGGATGCCCGTGGCGGTCGTGATGATCGTTGCGGGTTATATGGTATATATAAAACAAGCAAGAAACAGAAGAAATGAGTAGGGAAGAAAGCGTACAACATTTTCTTGATTTGATTAAAAAGTCGCGGCGTGGCAAGTTCAAGGTCTACATCGGCATGATTGCCGGTGTAGGTAAATCTTATCGTATGCTTCAGGAAGCACACGAGTTACTTGACAACGGAGTAGATGTGAAGATAGGCTATATAGAGACACATGGGCGTGCCGGTACGGATGCCATGTTGGAAGGATTGCCCGTTGTTCCTCGTCGTAAGATATTCTATAAAGGGAAAGAACTGGAAGAAATGGATTTGGATGCCATTATCCAGATACACCCTGAGATAGTAGTGGTGGATGAACTGGCACATACCAATGTGGAAGGTAGTCGGAATGAGAAACGCTGGCAGGATGTGATGGATTTGCTTGATGAGGGTATCAATGTGATTTCCGCCGTTAACATCCAGCACATTGAGAGTGTCAATGAAGAAGTGCAGGGCATTTCGGGTATTGAGGTGAAGGAACGTATTCCCGATAGCGTTTTGCAAGAGGCAGATGAGGTGGTGAATATTGACTTGACTGCGGAAGAATTGATAGCCCGTTTGAAAGCTGGAAAAATTTACAAACCGGAAAAGGTCCCTACTGCCTTGAACAATTTCTTCAAAACGGAAAATATTCTCCAATTACGTGAACTGGCTTTGAAAGAGGTGGCTTTGCGGGTGGAAAAGAAAGTGGAGAATGAGGTGGTTACCAGTGTGGGAGTCCGTCATGAGAAGTTTCTGGCATGTATCAGCAGCAACGAGAAAACACCACGACGCATCATTCGTAAAGCTGCACGTCTGGCAACCCGCTACAATACTTCGTTTGTCGCCCTTTATGTACAGACTCCCAGAGAAAGTACTGACCGTATCGGTCTGGCAAATCAAAGGTATTTGTTGAACCACTTCAAATTGGTGACTGAACTGGGGGGGGAGGTTGTTCAGGTACAATCGTCGGATGTGTTGGGAAGCATTGTGGATACTTGTAGGGAGAAACAGATAACAACTGTCTGCATGGGAAGTCCGTCACTTTCTTTTCCGAAATCATTGTTTATGATATTGAAATACCGAAAATTTGTGCATGATTTGGCACAAGTAAACATAGATTTGATTATACTTGCATAATATTAATTCTTAGGAACATTATGAATATTCGTACAAAATTGATACTCAGCGTAGGGGTGTTGGCTGGAATGATTATTTTGCTGGTTGCTCTTTCTGTGGTGAATCTACAGATACTGACGGCTACGGAGCCGGATAGTCCTGCTGCTGTACCGGGATTGCAACGTGCATTGCTCTGGATTTCTGTGATAGGTGGGGTGTGTATTTTTGCCAGTATCATATTATTGGTATGGCTTCCCCGTTCCATCAGCAAACCTATTCAAGAACTGACACGTGGGATTCTTGAAATAGCGAACCATAATTATGAGAAACGTCTGGATATGAGTGGACACGAAGAGTTTCGTGAAGTGGCTGATGGCTTTAATCGGATGGCGGAACGACTGACGGAGTATCGCGCCAGTACGCTGAACGACATACTTTCTGCTAAGAAATTTCTAGAAGCTATTGTGAATAGTATTGATGAACCTATTATTGGCTTGAACCGTAATAGGGAAATTCTCTTTATCAATAATGAGGCTTTAACTGTGCTGAATTTGAAACGGGAGGAAGTAATTCGCCGTTCGGCTGAGGAGCTTTCTTTGAAGAATGATTTGCTTCGCCGTTTAGTTCGTGAATTGGTAACTCCGGGTGAAAAGAAAGAACCGTTGAAAATTTATGCAGACAATAAGGAGAGTTATTTTAAAGCTTCTTACATTACCATTATAAATACAGAGGCTGATGATGACGAACCTCATAATCTTGGCGATGTGATTTTACTGAAAAATATTACAGAATTCAAAGAATTGGACAGTGCCAAGACTACTTTTATCTCGACTATTTCTCATGAACTGAAAACGCCTATATCCGCTATTCTGATGAGTCTGCAGTTGTTGGAGGACAAACGGGTAGGGGTGTTGAACGACGAACAGGAGCAATTGTCGAACAGCATCAAGGAAAATGCTGATCGCCTTCTTGGGATTACCGGGGAATTATTGAACATGACGCAGGTGGAAGCCGGTAAATTGCAGATGATGCCTAAGATAACGAAGCCCATTGAACTGATAGAGTATGCTATCAAGGCCAATCAGGTACAAGCTGATAAATTCGGCATTCAGATAGAAGTGGAGTATCCGGAAGAAAAAATGCCTAAATTGTTTGTCGACAGCGAAAAGATTGCTTGGGTGCTCACCAATTTATTGAGCAATGCTATCCGCTATTCCAAAGAGAACGGGAGGGTGGTTATCGGCGCTAGGCATGACGGGGACTTTGTAGAAATGTATGTGCAGGACTTTGGAAAAGGTATCGACCCGCGTTATCATCAGAGCATTTTTGACCGTTATTTCCGAGTGCCGGGCACTAAAGTGCAAGGTAGTGGTTTAGGTCTTTCCATTTCGAAAGACTTTGTGGAAGCTCATGGCGGTACATTGGCTGTCCAGAGTGAGCTGGGTAAGGGGAGTCGCTTCGTTATCCGGTTGAAAGCGTAACGTTTTCTATTTTTTACGGTACTGTTGCGGAGACATGCCGGTTTGTTTCTTGAAGAATGTTCCAAAATAAGAAGCATTGGGAAAATTGAAGAAGTCGGCGATTTCCTGGATGTTTTTCTGGGTGTTCTTGAGTAGTGAGATGCTTTTGCGGATGATGGATTTAAATATCAGTTCCTGCACCGTGAATCCGCAGACGGACTTGGATAGTGCAGAGAGGTATTTGGGTGATAAGCAGAGTTTGTCTGCATAAAACTCTACGCCGCGTTCTTCCGTGTAGTGTGCATCTATCAGCTGAATCAGCCGGATAAAGATTTCATGTTTGTGACCAACCGTTGTTTTTAGGTTCATCAGTTTACGGTTGTAAATGGAACAGATGCGGTATGTAAGTCCCAGTAGAAGCAGTCTTTGTTCGTAATCATTAAAGGTGTTGTTGTCTAAGTGCAGGGTATTGTCCAATAGGGACATGTATTTCAAAACTTCTTCTTCATCTCCGGTGTTCCATACGTAGCATGGTTCAGTCCGGAGCTGCATGTATAGGTACATGGCTGCCACTGAATTGCCTATGATGTCCCGTATCGGTTCTATCTGGTAAATGAATATGAATAGTTGCAGGTCTTCCGATTCGCTCAGCACTTGGAAGAGGGAATCTTCCGGAATGAAAACTGTTTCGCCAGCCTGGGCCGAGAATACTTTCATATTGAGCGAAAAGGTGAAGTTACCCTGGCGGCAAACTATCAGTCCTGCTCCATTAATCATAAAAGGTTTCTTCAGGGAGGTGGGAAAGGAGCAGAGCATACCTTCTGAACTACAAATGTTTTCTCCGTTTGACAATGCGTGGTCCAAGTGGGATAAACGTTCTTGTTGGGTATCCATAACAGACAAAATTACAGGTTGTACTGAAAATTGTCCGCTAAGTTAGTAATTTTCGTTTAGGATACCGCACGACAAGCACAAATATCATGCAAATCAGGCAGGCATAGAGTGTCCATCCTGCCATTTCCTTTATAGCAGAGAGAGTGGCTTGTACTTGGATGCGTCCTTTGGTGGATATGGCAGCCATGTTGATTGCTTCTTGTTTGCTCTTTCCCTGATATTGCATACCTTGTACAGTTTGGGTAAACGAGGCGGACGCTTCGGGGTGTAGCATGTCTACATTCTGTGCATAGCGGGTGACGTAGTGCTGCTGGCGTTCTTGCAGTACATTCGTATAGAGTGCGGCTCCGATGCTGGGAGCCAATACCATGCGTACGGTAAGCATGGTGCATATCCAGGAAGAAAGATATTTGTAAGGCATGCGTTGGGTGGCGTAGGTTGGAATCAGCGAATAGAGGAACATCATACCGGTAGAACGGATGATGACCGGATACTTCATCCGTTCGTACAGTCCTGCACCTTGTACCTCGAAATACATGAACATGGTGGAAAGCCCCAATAGAAGGAAACCGGCGGCAAAGAGATATTTGAAGTGTACGCCTTTCACACTGAGCCAGATGGTGGCTATACCGCCGATGAGGTAGCCCAGCATGGACCAGTTGCCTAGGGTGGCGTTCTGAAAGTTGTCCAGTTTCATGCCTATGCCTGTGAATACGTTGACAAACATGGCGCTGGAATTCAGTACCATTAACAGAAAATAGAATAGGAAACCCATACGGATGGTGCGCAGTTTGAATACATCGAGTTGATAGTAAGGATTGCGCTGGGTAGACTCGATATAGAGGAATATGCCGCCAGCAATGATGGCGCAGACTGTGGCCCATCGTATGGTTGGGTCGTCGTACCAGTCGAGCACTTTGCCATAAGTAAGCACGTAGGTAATGCAGGTCAGTGTGATGCAGAAGATGGAGGCATTGCCGAACTGCTTGAAGTTGATGGGGAAACGGCGGGTGGTATATTTATGATAAGGCATAGTAATGAAGGTGATGAGGATGCAAAGTAATAGTAGCCCCATCATAAAGTAGTGTATGTACTGCCATTCATATTCAAAAGCGAGCCAGGCGGTGAGCGAGGTTCCCAATTGCCCCAGTACCATGAAGAATAGGTAGATGGCGGGTTGTGCCGCACTCCGTTCGATGTCCAGCTTGTCCCAGCCTTCGTCAGTTGTGGGCTCGTTGCCGGGTGTAATTTTGTCGTACGCCTCGATATGCCCTGCATACTTTATGAGGGTGAAGAGGGTGACCATCATCAGCACCATTCGTAGGAATCCCATAAAGATGCTGCATAGTGCCAGCAGGAAAACGCTGTCTGTCTTGGCACAGATATAGCTGAAGATGTACATCAGGGAGAATCCTGCCAGGCACATCATTTTCTGCCGGCGTATGACTACCAGCCTATACAGAAAAGGGCAGAATGCTGCCATGCCAATGGAAGTGGCGAAGTTGGCAAACTGGATATGCTCGGAAATGATGCCGAGTTCGCTCATCATTTCGGTGCTTGCCACCGAGTAGGTACCGCCCACAGTCAGTATCGGCAAAAAGAATACGAATAGGATGATGATACCTACCGGTTTGGGTACCCAGTTGTAGAAAGGATAGTTCTTGGGGTATGAGGGCATGGGGATAAGGGTTAAGGGGTTAGGGATTAAGGGTTAAAGATTAAGGATTAGGGGGTAAGGATTAAGGAGTTGGTTGCCTTAATCCCTAACCTCTAATCCTTAATCCCTATTTTTTTGTTTTCGCTTTGACTATTACCATCATACCGGCGGCAAGGCTACTGTTGTCTTCTTTAGACAAATCGGTAAAGTCGATGCGGACTGGGATGCGTTGTTGTATCTTCACGAAGTTACCGGCAGAATTATCCGTGGGCACTAGGGAATACTTGGAACCAGTGGCTCCGGAGATGGCAGTGATTTTCCCTTTGAACTCTTTGCCGCTGATGGCATCAACGGTAATGGCTACTTCTTGTCCCAAGTGCAGATTCTCAATTTGGGTTTCCTTGTAGTTGGCTATAATCCACTTTTGTGTGTCAGGCAGAATGTAGGTGATGGTTTGTCCAGCAGTAATGAATTGTCCTTCTTCAAGAGTACGCCGTCCCAATTTCCCATCACAAGGAGCTACTACTACGGTGTAGGAGAGGTTCAGCCGTGCCATTTCGAGTGCGGCTGTTGCCCGTTGTATGGCAGCTTCTGTATTTTCACGGCGATGTGACACTTCGTTCACACCCGACAAGGCAGCTTTCTGTTGCCGTTTCACAGCTTCCAACTTCTTGTGGGTAGCTGCATATTCGGTTTCTATCTGTTCCAATTGAATGGGGGTGGCAGCGTTTCTCTTCACCAAGTTCTGGTATCGCTGGCGGTCTTTCTCCAGCTTGGTAAGGCGGATTTCTATCTCTGCTATGGAGGCGTTGTAGACAGAGGCTGTAGTTTGCGTGGTTTGTAGTGTAGCACCAATGACTGTGGCGCCGGCTTGTGCATCCTTGAGTGCAGCTTCAGCTTCCATGACTCTGATTTTATATTCCCGGTCGTCCAATATAAGTAAGGTATCTCCTTTGTGTACTTCTTGGTGTTCTGTGAAACAAATTTTCTTGATATATCCTGATGCGCGCAGATTGACGGGAGATATGTATTGTTCAATCTGTGCATCATTACTGGTTTCCGTCCGTTTGTAGTTCAAAAAGAGGCAGGTCACTTGAATTATTCCCCAGATAAGGATAGCTATTCCTAATAGGCTGACAACGATTTGCCAACGGCGAAGCTTCTTCAATTTCCGTGCTTTCTCTTGATGGGTACTTGCGGTGTTATTGTTCTCTTTTGTTTCCATATCTTCTATATTATATTGTTTACTCATTATTATATATATATCCGTCCTTGAATACGGACTCTATTCATCTTCCTCTTTAAGGAATTGAGGGGCTCAACGTCTCCAGCTGTCCCGTCAGCTTCAGCAAAGTCAGATTGGTTATCCGGTAATTGTAGTGGGCACTGATATAGTTGTTTTGGGCTTCGCTCATCCGCATTTCGTCCTGCAATACTTCGGTCATTGAAGCGATTCCTTCCCGATAACGGTCCATAGTAACGGTATATACATCTTCAGCAAGTAGATAATTGTCTTTCTGCTTCTTAAAGTTACGCTGACTGTTCATCAGGTCATTGGTAGCATTCAGATATTGTGTCTGAAGATTCTTTCTGGTATTCTCTTGGGCGAGCTTGATGTTCTCTATGTCGATGGTTGCCTTACGCATCTTGTAGCGTTTGTCCAGTCCGTCGAAAATGGGAATGCGTAAGGAGAGGCCCACTCCATAGGAGCGATACCAATGGTTGGAAGGGCCGGAATGGAACCAATGGTAAGCTTTGTCTGTATAGGCGGAGAACATCCAGCTTCCCGTCAGGTTCAAGGAGGGGATGTAACCGTTGCTGATTATTGTTTTCTGTTGTTCAGCAAGTTGTTTTTGTGATTGCAATAGCTGGAGTTCATATAGTGTTTCGGATAGCCCGGTGAGTGCTGCGGGCGTAATCGTTTCTGTATTCACTGGTACCAGTGCTATTCTTTCTTCCGCCGGATAGTCGATAATGTATTTAAGTAGATTCAGTTGCTGTTCCATCATGGCTTGTGCGTTGTCGTGCTGCACCTTGAGGTTCTCCAAGTTGATGTTGACGCGTTTCACATCTACTTCCATAGCCATGCCGTTGTCATAGAAGGCTTGAGTGATATCTCTCAACTCTTCCAGGCGAGTGATGTTGGCTTTTATCAAAATAATCTGTTCAGCTGTAACCTGTCCTAAATAGTACATTTGACTAATTTGGAGGATGAGGTCTTCTCTTGCCTTTCCATAAGAAAGGCGATTCATCTCATCCATGGTTTTGGCTATGGATAGAGTGGTGTAGAGTGTCTGGTTATAAAGTGGTATCTGCAACTGTAATCCAAAGTTGGCGTTGTATTGCAAGGTTTGGGTTACATTGTAGGGATTGCCATACGCTGAACCGTCGGTAACGGAGACGGGTGGATCGATATTGTCGTTATAGTTGGCAAAACCATTGATTTGGGGCAGCAGTTTGGCTCGATTCTCAGAGATGCTGTATTTCCCTTTTTGTATTTCCTTCCGTTTGCTTTGCAAGGACAAGTTGTTTTCGATACCTATTTTGAGGCAGTCCTCCAAGGTTAGGGTATTTTGTGCTCTTGTACCTAGTGCAAGCAGACACAGAAAGGAAAATGTGAACAGTTGTCTTTTCATAATAGTCACTTGATATTTGCACACAAAGTTAGTGGCTTAAAATGCAAGAGGACTATCCATATATCAACTGTTTGTATTCATATTTTCCTTTTTACTATAATTTGAAAACAAACCATAGTAAAAAATGAGTATTAAAAACAAAAAAGACCGCCAAGAGTGGAAGCCTCCTAACAGTCTAAATCTTCTTTGTAGCGGGACCCGGGATTGAACCGGGGACCTCATGATTATGAATCATGCGCTCTAACCAGCTGAGCTATCCCGCCATCATTTCTCGATTGCGGGTGCAAAGATATAGCTTTTATTTAAATTGCCAAAACTTTTATGGATATTTTCTGCTTTTTCTTTTGCTGATAGGGTGCTGAAGTGGTTTGCAGTACTTTTTATTAAACGTCTTTGTATAACATTATCAATGAATTAGGGGTGTATGGAAAGGGAGGTATAAATAAATTTGATGATTTATTTTCTGTAATTAGAAAAAAGTATTTATCTTGGCTGGCGCAATAAAAAGCAGAATAGACTATGGAAAGAAAGAAAATACATTTGGAATATCTCTTGAATGCGACTTCTAAAAGTATTCTTTGGGCAGCGATAAGTACCCCTACTGGTTTGGAGGGCTGGTTTGCTGATAGGGTTCAGTCAGACGATAAAACAGTAACCTTTTTTTGGGGAAAAACAGAAAAACGTGATGCCGAGATTATTGCCGTGCGGGCGTATTCATTCATCCGCTTCCGCTGGCTGGACGATGAGAACGAGCGAGAATACTTTGAACTGAAGATGACAAACAATGAGTTGACCAATGATTTCGTATTGGAGATAACAGACTTTGCCGATATAGACGAGGTGGGTGATTCGCGTGAATTATGGGAATCGCAAGTGGATACTTTGCGAAGAACTTGTGGTTTTTAGTTAACTTTAGATTAAAAATTTCCCGTACTCCCTTTTTTGTACTACTTTTGTGCTCTCATTGCATGAAACGAGTAAAATGCTGCGCATAAAAAAGTTAGATATATTTGTTTTGAAGAGCTTTTGCATGCTCTTTATGGGTACTTTCTTCATCTGCCTCTTCATCTTTATGATGCAGTTTTTATGGAGGTATGTGGACGAAATGGTAGGAAAAGGATTGGAGATGACTGTCCTTGCACAGTTTTTCTTTTATTCTGCGCTTTCGTTGGTACCTGCGTCGTTGCCGCTGGCTATTCTGCTGGCTGCCCTTATCACCTTTGGAAATTTCGGAGAACGTTTTGAATTACTTGCCATGAAGGCAGCCGGTATTTCTTTATTGAAAATCATGCGGCCCCTGATTATCTTTATTTGTTTCATCTGTTGTGTCTCTTTCTATTTCCAAAATGTCATAGGACCAAAAGCCCAAACAAAATTATGGACTTTGCTTATTTCCATGAAGCAGAAATCTCCCGAAGTGGATATTCCTGAAGGTGTGTTCTACGATGAAATAGATGGTTATAATCTGTATGTGAAGCATAAGAACCGCAAAACTGGTATGCTGTATGACGTACTGATATATAATTTTGAGAAAGGTTTTGAGAATGCTCAAATTATCAAGTCTGATTCGGGACGTCTGGAGATGACGGCTGACAAACAGCATTTATATTTGCATTTATACAGTGGTGAGCAGTTTGAGAATTTGAAATCGCAGAACATGAACCAAAGGAATGTGCCTTACCGGCGTGAGACATTCCGCGAAAAGCATGCAATCATTGAGTTCAATTCGGATTTTAATATGGTGGATGCAGGTATCATGAGTAATCAGTCCAACAGTAAGGATATGAGAATGCTGCAGGCGGATATTGATTCCATGAAATTGCAGAATGACAGTGTGGGACGTGGTTATTATAAAGAAGCTATGGCAGGAACTTATAAGGTGACAGCCAGCTTGTCTAAAGAGGATACATTGAAGATTGAAAAGGCCTATTTAGGTGAGTACAATGTAGACAGCCTCTACAATGTGGCTACACTGATGCAGAAACAGAAGGTTATATCCACAGCCGTCAGCCGTGCAGAGAGTGCGGGAAGTGACTGGAGTTTTAAGAGCTTTAATATATCGCAGACTGAAAGCAGCCTTCGACGGCACATGACTTCCTGGCATGAGAAACTGACTCTTTCTCTGGCATGTCTCATCTTCTTCTTTATTGGTGCGCCACTCGGAGGAATTATCCGTAAAGGAGGCTTGGGAATGCCGGTGGTGGTTTCTGTATTGATTTTTATTATCTATTACATCATCAACAATACGGGGTATAAGATGGCCCGTGACGGACAGTGGGTTGTCTGGATGGGTATGTGGACCAGTACTGCTGTCTTGGCTCCATTGGGTGCGTTCTTGACATATAAATCCAACAATGATTCAGTGGTATTGAATGCTGATGCTTATATAAATTGGTTCAAGAAGGTTGTGGGTATTCGCAGTGTACGCCATCTGTTCCGTAAGGAAGTAATCATCCATGATCCTGATTATACACGTATTCCGGAAGAGCTGAAGGCTTTGTCCGTAGACTGTCGTGAATATGCTGATAGAAAGGGGTTGAAACGTGCTCCCAATTACTTTAAATTGTGGATGACTGATAGCCAGGATGAGGCAGTGGAAGATATTAACGAACGTTTGGAGAGTCTGATAGATGAGATGTCGAATACAAGATCCGTTACTTTGTTGACAGCGCTGAACACCTATCCGGTCATCCCCATCCATGCGCATGTCCGTCCGTTCCGCAATTATTGGTTAAACTTGCTCTGCGGTATTGTTTTCCCGATAGGCTTGTTCTTTTATTTCCGTATCTGGGCATTCCGTATCCGTCTGAATAAGGATATGGAGCGGATTATCAAGACAAATGAAGATGTGATTGGAATTATAGAAAGGGATCAGAATAAATAAAAACAAAATAGATTATGGAAAATGTAAAGTTGAATACGATAGAAGAGGCCATTGAAGACTTCAAAGCCGGTAACTTTGTGATTGTTGTGGATGATGAGGACCGTGAGAATGAGGGTGATTTGATAATTGCAGCTGAAAAGATTACACCGGAGAAAGTAAACTTTATGTTGAAGCATGCCCGTGGTGTGCTTTGTGCTCCAATTACAGTTTCGCGTTGCAAGGAACTGGATTTGCCGCATCAGGTATCGGATAATACTTCTGTATTGGGTACTCCCTTTACGGTGACTATTGACAAGTTGGAAGGTTGCAGTACCGGGGTTTCTGCGGCAGACCGCGCTGCTACTATCCAGGCGTTGGCCGATCCGGCTTCTACTCCGGCCACTTTCGGGCGTCCTGGCCACATTAATCCATTGTATGCTCAGGAGAAAGGTGTGTTGCGCCGTGCCGGACATACGGAGGCTACTATTGATATGGCACGTTTGGCTGGACTTTATCCGGCGGGAGCCCTTATGGAAATAATGAATGAGGATGGTACAATGGCCCGTTTGCCCGAATTGCGCAGAATGGCAGATGAATTTGGCTTGAAATTGATTTCTATCCGTGACTTGATTGCCTACCGTTTGAAGCAGGAGTCTATTGTAGAAAAAGGAGTGGAAGTGGATATGCCTACAGACCACGGTCATTTCCGTTTGATTCCTTTCCGCCAGAAGTCGAACGGTTTGGAACATGTAGCTTTGTTCAAGGGTACTTGGGAATTGGATGAACCGATTCTGGTGCGTGTACATTCTTCTTGTGCCACTGGTGATATATTCAATTCCAAACGCTGTGATTGTGGCGAGCAGCTGCATAAGGCAATGGAGATGATAGAGAAAGCCGGTAAGGGGGTAGTTGTATATCTGAATCAGGAAGGTCGCGGCATTGGCCTGATGGAAAAAATGAAAGCATATAAATTGCAGGAAGAAGGCATGGATACTGTGGATGCTAATATTTGCCTGGGACATCTGGCAGACGAGCGTGATTATGGTGTGGGTGCCCAGATTCTTCGTGAGATAGGAGTGCACAAAATGCGGCTGATGACCAATAATCCCGTGAAACGTGTGGGCTTGGAGGCTTACGGTTTGGAAATAACGGAGAACGTAGCTATTGAGACTACTCCGAATCCATACAACGAGCGTTATCTCCGTACCAAGAAAGAACGTATGGGACATACACTTCATTTCAATAAGTAACTGTCTTTTTGTTTTCTTATATCAAAGAAAATCGCTTATTTTGCAACCGGATTTGCGTAACAATCATTAAATAGTAACAAAATGAACCAATTATCAGATCGTTTAAACAGTTTGTCGCCTTCTGCGACACTGGCTATGTCTCAAAAGAGCGCAGAGCTGAAGGCTCAAGGCGTAGACGTAATTAACCTGAGTGTGGGAGAACCGGACTTCAATACTCCCGACCACATTAAAGAGGCTGCGAAAAAGGCGATAGACGATAACTTTTCTCGCTATTCTCCAGTGCCGGGTTATCCTGCCTTACGTAATGCAATTGTAGAGAAGTTGAAGAAGGAAAACGGTCTGGAATATACCGCCGCACAAATTTCTTGCGCCAATGGTGCCAAGCAGTCGGTTTGCAATGCAATCCTGGTATTGGTAAATCCGGGTGACGAAGTAATTGTACCTGCTCCCTATTGGGTCAGTTATCCGGAAATGGTAAAGTTGGCTGAGGGTACGCCGGTTATCGTACCTGCCGGTATCGACCAGGACTTTAAGATAACACCTGCACAGCTGGAGGCTGCCATCACCCCGAAGACAAAGGCGCTGATTCTTTGCTCTCCCTCTAACCCTACGGGTTCGGTGTACAGCAAGGAGGAGTTGGCAGGCCTGGCCGCAGTATTGGCAAAGTATCCGCAGGTTGTTGTGATTGCCGATGAGATTTACGAACATATCAACTATATCGGCAAGCATCAGAGCATAGCACAATTCCCCGAAATGAAAGAGCGTACGGTCATTGTGAATGGTGTTTCCAAAGCATATGCAATGACTGGTTGGCGTATCGGTTTCATTGCAGGTCCGGAATGGCTTGTGAAGGCTTGCAATAAATTGCAGGGACAGTATACTTCCGGTCCTTGTTCTGTATCTCAGAAGGCTGCTGAGGCTGCTTATACGGGTACACAAGTTCCGGTGGAGGAAATGCGCAAGGCTTTCGAGCGTCGTCGTGATTTGATTGTAAAGTTGGCCAAGGAAGTTCCGGGTTTCGAGGTGAATGTACCGGAAGGTGCTTTCTATCTGTTCCCTAAATGCGATTCATTCTTCGGTAAATCTGCCGGAGAACGTAAAATCAATGATTCAGATGATTTGGCCATGTATCTGTTGGAAGTGGCTCATGTGGCTTGCGTAGGTGGTGCTTCTTTCGGAGCTCCCGAATGCATTCGTATGAGTTATGCAACCAGCGATGAAAATATAGTTGAAGCTATCCGTCGTATAAAAGAAGTACTGGCTAATCTGAAGTGATTCTAACTTCTTCTACAAACTTATTTTAGCAAGACATCTGTCATGCTGTCACGAACAGTTCGTTTCATCAAAGCGGACTGTTCGTTTTGTTATGACGAACACTTTGTTTTGTTATGACGAACACTTTGTTTCATTATAGCGAACACTCTGTTCCATACAGTATAAACACTTTGTTTTATATTATACGAACATTTTGTTTTCTACTATATGAACACTTTGTTTTATACTTATGGAACAAAGTGTTCATGTCTGTGAACTAACGTATTATCCGTATATAGAAAATAACAATGAGGGGGGTGAAGGTACTGAATTTCACGTGGGGGATATAAAAAAGCGCAGGCAGTTTATCTACCCACGCTTTTGTTTTTGATACTGGGATTGTATTATTCTCCCGGATGAATTGCTTCAGAAGGACAAACATCTGCACAAGTACCACACTCTGTGCAAGTCTCAGGGTCGATATGATAGATATCACCTTCAGAGATAGCGCCAACCGGACACTCGTCGATACAAGTTCCGCAAGCAATACAATCGTCACTAATTACGTAAGCCATTTTCTTTTAGATTTAAATTATTATTAGTACTAATTCGTTCGGCAAAAATAGTGGTTTTCTTTATTACTTGCTATCAATCTTGATTAAAAACGTATAATTTGTATGTCGTCTAAATAAGGAGTCGAGAAAGCGACACAGCATACCGCAGAGACTGAAAAATGTTCGTTTTTGAATTTCGTAAACGAATTGCTCTGATACTATTGGCTTTAGCTGGAGCTTAAGCCGATTTTCAACTTTTAAGAAAGAGTCGGATAGGTAAAAGTAATCACTGCGATTTCTCCTTCTTCGACATTCTCGGTTTGATAGGTACCTTTGAAATGTTCAAAGAACAACTGGTTGATTTTCTGTTGCACTGATACTTTTTGAGAGGCAAACCTGGAATCGGCTATAGGACTGTTCTCTATCCGGCATGCGATGATGTGTTTGTCCGGATGGTTGACCAAGAACATGCTGACTTTGCGCGTTTCTTTGCAGTCGTTCGGATAAAGCAGCATACTTGTCACTATTTGTGTAAGGCGGTTGACGTCGGTATGGATACGCACATCTCCCACCTCCACTTGTAGTTCCAGGAGGATACGGCCTTCACTACGCATTTGTATTAGACAACCTAGTTCGTTGCACCATTCTTTTACATTACAATCCTGCAATTGAAATTTCATCATATTCGCTTCCAGGCGTGAGAGGTCCAATACGTCGTTTACCAGTTGGATAAGCTCACCCGAATTGGTCTGGATAATACCGGAATACTCTTTTCGCTCTTCTTCATCCAGTTCGTTGTCGGTGGAAAGCAGTTGGGAGAAACCGACTACATTGTTCAGTGGAATACGGATATTATAACTCATATTGGCAAGGAAACGGCTTTTTATTTCGTTGGCTTCTTCGGCAATAATTGCCAATTTACGCATTTCCTTCTCATCTTGTTGCAGCCGCTTCCTGCTTCTATACATATGTAGGTTGAAAAGTAACAAGGCTATAATGATGATGATGGAGGTAACGAGACAGATACGGTGAAAAGTGGCTTGCCGCTGTTCTTTTTGGAAAAGCAGTTGGTCCATATTATATAGGCTTTGTATCTGTTCTATCTGTGAGGTGGAGAATACTGTATATAACGAATCTTTTGCCTTGGTTATTTGTTTATAGACAGGAAGTGCGTCGTCCGGAAACCCCATCTTTACTAATATATCCGCTTTCTGAAGTCCATAAATCATGGCATCATCCAGTGAAATAGGGGTTACAAGTTCAATGGCGTCTTCTAAATAAACCAAAGCTTTGTCGTATTCTTTTGTCAGTTGGTAATATTCGGCATATGCTGCCAAACGTATCAACCGATAAGGAAGAAATGAAGATGTACTGAGATGCCGCTCTGCTTTCTGCAAATATTCCCATGCTTCCGCAGGACGTTGAAGGCGGGTATAGTAAAGGGCGTATTGTAAATCTATGAGCAGATACAAATTGGTATAGCCGTTTGTCAGTACGGTGGTGCCTTCTTCCTGCAATCTGTTTTTTGCATTGTTGAGTTCCTCCAGATACCGGAACATGTTGTCATTGTCATGCAGATATGAGTAAGCCAGTACCGCTTTTGTCAATAAATCAATCTGAGTGGCAAGGGAGGAATCCGGACTTGTCAGTTCAAAAGCCTTGTTTAGGTAGGTGATTCCTTCTTTGTAACGTAAGGTATTGAAATATCCAGTCATCAGGCATAGGCATGCTTCGCGCATACCGTCATGGTTGCCAAGACTTTGAGCCTTGTCGTACATGTCTTGTGCTTGTTTGAGGGCTAATTCAATCTTCTGGCTGATGACATAGAATTCTATCATCATCTTTTTGCCTCTGAAGTAATGACGGTAGTAGTTGTGCTCTTCAGACAACTGTTCGAGCCTCTTCAGCCATTGTTCTGCATGTTTTTGGTCCAGTAGGTTGTAGTAATAAATAATGTGCGCATATATGGCCGCACTCTGGTAAAGTATATTTTTCTGGGCGATGGCCTCTTCCAGTAATTTGTTCTCGTAATAGATGAATGTCGGTGACAGTTGGTCAAGCAGTGCTATCTGATATAGGGTTTCCAATCTGGTGGTATCGGCTGGGGAGGCAAGATATATACGTAGCAGGCTATCCTTGGCTTCTGTCCGTCGCACATCTGCGTGTGCGGACGGTAACAGCCAGCATAAGGCAATGAGCAATGTAAATATCTGTTTCATTTCTTATTCTCCTTTCTGCCTTTCTGGCTTATGGGATGGGTGAAGCAGAAGCGTGAGCCTTCGGCATACTCTGAATCAATCCATATTTGTCCGCCGATATGCTCTATGATAAGTTGGCATATGGAGAGTCCCAACCCACTGCCTTGAGCATTCTCATTCAGCTTTTCAAAACGTTGGAAAATGTTGGCTTGCTTGTCTTTGGGAATGCCGCAACCGGTATCTGTTACGGTGAATAGTACGGTATCGTCCGTTTCTTTTTCCAGCTTTAGGACAATGCTGCCTTGTGGGGTAAATTTGGTAGCATTTATCAGTAGGTTAATCAGGACTTGCTGCAGGCGTGAGTCGTCAGTCTCGATGGGCATTTCTTCCAGCTCGGTGGTGAATGTGAGTTCAGCTTGTGTCTGTTTCACTTTATTCACGGTATCTATCACGTTTCTGCAGATGCTTACGGCATCATGTAGTGCAATACAGAATTGCAGTTTGCCGAATTCAAGACTCGATAGATCTATCACGTCGTTAATAAGCTTCAGCAATAGTTCTGAGTTCTGTTGGATAACTTCATTGCATTGACGGCGTGTCTCATCGTCCAGTCCCTCTTCCGTCAATAGGGATGAAAAGCCCGATAATGCATTGAGTGGGGTACGGATTTCGTGGCTCATGTTCGAGAGGAACACGCTTTTTGCACGCATGGCATTTTCGGCATTTATCCGTGATGTTGCCAGTTTTTGGGTGGAGAGTTTCACCTTTTCCCGTTGCCTTTTGAGTAGGATGGCAAGTAGAACAAATAACGTTACTAATGCCATCGTTCCTACCAATATGCTGGTTATGATTTTATTGTATTCGTTATTGCTGGCCGTCTCTGCCTTATCTACCTGGTATTTTGCCTTTATCGTATTGATTTGCCGGATATAGCTTTGTGAAGCGAGTGTATCTATAGGAGGATACAATTCCTGGTAGATTCGGCAGGCTTCCATGGCCATGCCTTGTATTTTACAGAGATAGATTTTTTCCAGCGAAGTCCAGCGGTAATACGTGGAGCGCTTATTACCGGAGTATTCTGCTTGCAATTTGGAGTAGATGTCCAGAGCTTGTTTCCAGTATTGTTTGTCCCAATTTCCCATGGCTCTATAGTAGGCGGCAGTGGTATAATCCAAGTGAAACCGATAGAACTTCTCTGGGTGCAGTTGGTAAATGGAGTCCATTTTGTGGAGCCAGATGTTTGCTTCATCAAGATAGTCTTGTGAGAGGTGTCCATGGGAAATGGCAAAATTCGTCTTTTCGATGCAGAAAAAGAAGTCTGTCGGGTAGTCAGGCTCCTGATATAATATTTTCTCCAGCTCTTCCAGGATTTTTTCCGCTTCTTCCAGACGTCCTTTCCGTTGCAGAACGTTGGACATTTTTAAAAGAAGCTGTGTCCTATATGGATGCTGGTCTGAAATGTTGGATAGTTCAGTCAAAGCATCCTGGTATGATTCCAGGGCTTTATCCCCCATGTTGGCTATTGTATTATAGGCGTCTCCGATGGCTTGGTTGGCCACTACCATACCAAATTGGTAGTCTGTTGCTTTAGCTTCTTCGTACATAAGTTGTGCCCGGTTCGTTGCTAAGCTGATATCGCCGCGCAATGTATAGGCATTGGCCAATTGAAGTTGTAATAGAAAATATGTTGTTCTATCTTCATTTGATTGTAGGATGGGAAGAAGTTGCTCACTCCACGCAATGACACTGTCTATGGATATAGAGTCATCATAGAGAACTTGTCTTTTGACCAATGATTGCAGAATACTCTGCTTTTCTTGATTGGCTATTGTATGTGCTGATAAGACAGAAGTATACAGTATCTGCCCCAATAGCATCCATATAATTGTTTTTGTTCTCAAATGTTTGTTTGCCTCTTTTGTTTATTATTGGCAAAAATAAATATAAATGAATAAATAAAAAATTAAATAGATGTTTTTTTATCCTTTATACTCAATTTGTTAGCAACTTTATGCAGGCGATTGGAAGGGATTAATAGAGTTCCAAACCAAACTCTTCTTTTAGTTGTAATAGTGCACTGTTCTTTTGTGCCATCATTTGGAATTTTTCAACGCGTCCATAGGCACGTACCTTTTCAGTAGGAGCACTAATCCGGACAGTCATGGTGACTTTGCGGTTCTTTAGCCGGGTACGTAGGTAATTTTGCAGAGTGGGTATCATGCCGGTAAATTCCTTGGCAACGATTTCATTGTCTACCACAGCCTCAAAAGTTGTGTCATTTATTAAAGTGATGCGCATGTTCTGCATGCGCTTGGCTATGGCTACTTGCTCCTTGGGCATACGTCCGGCATACTCCTGCCAGTAATAGTTCAAATCCCTTTCATTGAAGATGTAGTCTTCTTCCGGTTGTGCTGCTTGGTGGGCGGCAGTAGGGTTAGATGAAGGGTTTCTTTGTTCCTCTTCTATATGGGGGCGTTTGATGGAGACCCCTAATCCGGACATTTTCATGACCGGAATTTTTTTCTCTTCTCTCCCTTGCGCCATTAATACGGCAGCAGGTGTGGCATGTGGAGTTGTTGCATTACTATGCTGCGTGGCAGCAGGTTGGGGAGTGCTGTTTGTCTGTACTGCCGGCTGTACGGTTTGTTGGGGCATGGCAGCAGTGGCCTGTGGCTGCTGAGCGGCGGCAGGCTGCGTGAATATGGGTTTTATAGCTTGTTTAGGGCTGCGCCCATTGGCACCGTCGTCCTCCTCGGCGGTCAGTTGTGCCACTTGTATCAGAGTGAGCTCTACCAGTAGCCGTTTGTTTTTACTGGCACGGTAGTTCAGGTCACAATCGTTGCAGAGCTTCATGGCACGGTAAAGAAAAGGGAGGGGGCATTGCTGTGCTTGTGCTTGGTAACGTTCGCGGATGCTTGCGCCCACTTCAAGCAACGGCAGTGTCGCCGGGTCTTTGCTGACAAGCAAGTCGCGCAGGTGGGATGAAAGTCCGGTGATGAAGTGGCTGCCGTCGAAGCCTTTGTTGAGCACATCATTCAGTAATAGCAACGCGTCACTGATTTTGTTCTCAAGAAAGAATCCGGTTAGTTTGAAGTAGTATTCATAGTCCAGCACATTGAGGTTTTCAATCACGCTCTTATAGGTGATGTGTCCTCCGGTGAAGCTTACCACCTGGTCGAAGATGGATAGTGCGTCGCGCATACCGCCGTCTGCTTTGAGGGCAATGACATTCAACGCTTCCGGTTCAGCAGTGATACCTTCTTTGGAGGCGACATATGCGAGGTGTGCTACGGTATCTTCCACACCAATCCGGCTGAAATCATATATTTGGCAGCGTGAAAGGATGGTGGGCAATATCTTGTGCTTCTCGGTAGTGGCAAGGATGAATATGGCATGGCGTGGAGGCTCTTCCAGTGTTTTCAGGAAAGCATTGAAAGCCGAGGCGGACAGCATATGTACCTCGTCAATGATATATACTTTGTATTTGCCTATCTGAGGTGGAATGCGTACCTGCTCCACCAATTGGCGGATGTCATCCACAGAGTTGTTTGAGGCGGCATCCAGCTCATGGATATTGTAGGAGCGCTGCTCATTGAAGGCAGTGCAGGATTCACATTGGTTGCATGCCTCGCCGTCTGCTGTGGGGCTCATGCAGTTGATTGTTTTAGCAAAGATACGGGCACAAGTTGTTTTTCCCACGCCTCTTGGACCGCAAAAAAGATAGGCATGCGCCAATTTTCCGGTGGCAATGGCGTTCTTCAAGGTAGTGGTCAGTGCACGTTGGCCTACCACAGACTCAAAGGTCGAGGGACGATATTTCCGTGCAGATACGATATAGTTTTCCATATTCGGGATATTCTTTGCTTTTTGTGCAAATGTACACAAAAAAAAGAAATCTTTCGGTTATTCCTCTTATCTTTGTGACGTGAAGTTATATGATGGACAAGCTCCATCATGAATGATAAATTGCTAAATAGTAGATAACGAGATGGATAAACTTGCTTCTCTTTGGTCTTTTGTCCGCAAGCATAAATATTTGATTACGCTTGCGTTGTTTGCTGTAATTATCGGGTTCCTGGATGAGAACAGTGTTGTACGCCGTTTGGGTTACGCCCGGGAAGAAAGCCGTCTGCGCGATGAAATAGAAAAGTACCGCAAGGAATACGAGGAGAATACCGAACGGCTCAATGAGCTTGCCGTCGACTCCGGTGCCATCGAACGGATTGCCCGTGAGAAGTATCTGATGAAAAAGCCCAATGAGGATATTTATGTATTTGAAGAAGATATAGAAGAATGAAACAACTGATACCTGCCCTTTTCGCAGTAGGGGCCGTGATGCTCTTGGCAGGAGCTGCCGTTTATATCACGGGCTGGCCTCTTTCACCTTATATATATACTATCGGCGCTACGATGGTTGCTTTGGCCCAAATTAATTCTCCGTCCAAATGTAAAAGTCCCACTGTCAAACGCCTGCGCCGACAGCAAATATTCGGTGCGCTTTTGCTGGTGCTTACGGGGGCATTCATGCTCTTTACAAGGGGCAATGAATGGATTGTGTCTCTGACGATAGCCGCCATTCTTGAGCTTTACACTTCGATACGTATTCCACAAGAAGAGGCGAAAGAAGGTTTAAGCTAAATCCGGAACATATATTCTGCATAAACAAGAGGGGCTGAACTCTTTTATAGAGCCAGCCCCTTTCTCATTTAGTTAATCTTCTGCGTTATCCGTCTATCTTTCTACCTTTTCTACTGTCAGAACTGCCGAAGAGACACCTGCCGTTACGTCAACTGTGAACCGGTAAGCGACACCGTTTTCCAGGCTTTTGCCTTCTACGAGGCCCAAGTTGCCGGCATCACGTCCGTTGGTACCGTCACCTATAAATACTAAGTCACTGGTGGTAGACAAGGCATCGTTTTTATATTCACCTCCCCAACCTTGCTGGTGGAAGAACTTGAAGTTGATGTCATCAGATTTGATTTGCTCTCCCGCTACTACTGTTACCTGATACTTCTTCGCTTCAATCTGTGACATACAGAGTCCTTTCTCTGTGGTCCAACCTACGGCATTGGTCGCTACGGAAGGTTTACCGATACCGTCACCGATAATCCAAAGGGCGCCGGTTCCGTCATCGTTCAGAGTGGCGGTGCTTGTTCCGTTCATTTTCAATACTTCCAGATAATTCAGGGCCAGGTTGGCAATGACGCGATAAGTTCCATCGATGGGCAGGAACTTCAGCGAACCGTCTTCATTCTTTTCGAAGAAGTCGGGGTCTATCCAATATTGGTCGAAGTTGGGAATGTCTGCAGTGATGTTGTCCCCTTGCTTCAGATTGAGGTCGATGCTGTAATGGTCATCATCCACCATCTCCATTTCAGAACCGTTCAGCAGTAGTTTCACGAAAGGAGCGGCTGCATAAGTCAACGTATTGAAGGAGATGGAATATTCTCCAGCTGACAGATTGGAGAAGGTAATTTCACTGGAGGTACCTTGTGTAATGGCACCGTTGCTCCATCCGAAGTTGATTTCATTCCCGTTGGCGCCTACTTTAGGAGCTTTGATGTAACCTTTCACTTTTTGTGCAAATTCACCGGTCACGCTATACTGATTGGCTGCGACTTTTTCCATGCGGTATTCTTGGTCTCCGGAAATCAGAGTTAGGTAGGGGAAGTCCGGACGACTCAGCGCCACGTCATAGCTTTTTTCTGTAATTGTGAAATTGATGTTCTGCAGAATGAACTTCAATGTAGCTGTTCCGTTGGGAATATTTGCCAGATAGGGAACATATATTTTCCCGGTATAGTCTTGACCGTTTACTTTTGTACGGATTATAGTCTCTGACACCATTTCGTCGCTGAAGTATAACCGCGCTTTTAACGTGGAAAGGGGTACATCTGCGTCCGATGCCTTGATTGTAAAAGGCAGACTGTCTCCGAACAAGGCTGAAGAAGGTTCTGCCTGAAAGTCCATTGTCGGGTTGCCGGGAACCGGATCGTCATCGCTGCAAGCATTCAGCATGGCTATGCCTGCCAATGCCATTAGATAGTATTTTAAGCTTTTCATTATAATCTTCTGTTTAAATTATTAGTTTTATTTTTTCCAACGGTAAGAAACGACTGCTTTGGCCGGAACTTCGTAGGAAAAGTAGTGTGTGCCGTCGCTTACGGTGATTCGCTTGGCATCTGCATTGTTGTTTGCCAATACGAATGCATAGGTACCGTCCGTATTCTCGAAGGCGGAGTAGGTGATTCCGTTGGCTGTGTAACCGGTCGTTCCGATACGTACAGCTCCCGGTTTCACGACTGAAGACATGTGCCCGATAAGGTAATAATGGGAATTACGGACAATTTTAGAATAGTTTGTATTGTCAATATCCACTGCACCGTAGCAGGTCTTGCAAGAACCATCTGAGGGGCTTACCGGTCCCAGGTCACTGTCTAACATCAGATTCCACACAATGGTGCCGCGGCACCAGTTGTTGGCTGTTCCCAATGCTATTTCTTCCATATCGTTAAGCAGGCGTGCTTCCAAATCGCGACCGGAGTTCCAAGTACCGATGGAGGTTTCCGTAAAAAGCAGTTCCTTGTTGGGATAGAGTTTGTGGATATTCAGCAACTCAGAACGGTTACCGCCATAATTATGGTAGGCAGCGCCCGCAATGTATTGTGAGGCTTCCGCATCATCATAAATCTTGGTAGGGTAACTTTTTTGGTCGGCCAGATTGTCGTAGTTGTAGTTATGGTCGAAAACATAAATCTTTGTAGTAACTCCGGCTTCTTTGAAGGCAGGGCCCAGGCCGGTCTTGATGAAGTCACGGGCTTCTTCCCATCCCATGAACAAGGATGCTGAGTTACCGTGGTTCAGCGGTTCGTTCTGCGGAGTCACAGCGTGGATTTTGATGCCTTCCTTTTCGAAAGCTTGTATCCATTTTACGAAATAGTCGCCATACGTTCTGTAATATTCGGGGTTCAAGTGTCCGCTGGTCCATGAGTCAAAGGGTACACGTTCCTCCAGGCTTTTCACTTTCATCCACTTCGGACATGTCCAGGGAGCGGCAATTATTTTGACGGCAGGATTGATTGCCAGAATTTCCTTCAATATAGGAATCACATATTTGGTGTCTTCCATCGGAAGGGCAAAGTGCTCAAGCCCCTTTTCGTCACAGCAAGTGAATTCACTGAATGAGAAGTCGGAACAACCGATGGCAATACGTACATAGCTGAAGCCATAGCCTTCTTTGTCCGAGAATGTTTCAGTCAGAAACTTCGTGCGGTTCTCTTGTGTCATCTGCATCAGGTTGTAACCGGTAGAGCCGGTGATGGCTGCACCGAAACCGTCCATTTCCTGATAGCGGGTGGCAGGGTCAAGTGTCACGGTAGAAGGTGACATGTTGCTTCCGGTGCCGAAGGTCAGCCCGGACTTTGTCAAATCATAAGTACGACTGGTGTTCGTTACATAGAGGGTAACATCCTTTGCCTCTTCCGTGGGTTGGTCTGGCTTGGGTTCCGGTGTAGGGGTGATGTTACTGTCATTGTCATTGCCGCAGGCTGCCAGTATGGTGAAGCAGCCTAATGCGGTAGTGAATATATTTCTTAAATTCATATTCAATTGATTTTTATATTACTCATTAGTATTAATAGCCCGGGTTCTGTATCAGATTTTCGTTCTGGTCGATGGCTCCTTGGGGAATAGCCAGCAGATAGGAGTTCTCATTGAACAGATTTTCTTGTGCATGGCGGCCGCTGTCTTTGGCGTAAACGGCGTTCATCACTTCTTCTACCTTATTGAGGCGGCAAAGGTCGTACCAGCGCTGTCCTTCAAAGGCAAGCTCCATGCGGCGTTCGTCCATATAAGCTTGGAGCAATGCTTCTTTACTGCTGCGGGTACTTTGTGGAAGTTTGCCCAGTCCGGCGCGGTTGCGGATGCGGTCGATGATGTCGGCTGCACCGTTCAGGTCGGGAGCCTCTCCCATAATTTTTGCTTCGGCTTTGAGGAGCAGGATATCGGCATATCGCAGATAGATAATGCTGTTGAACGCAGAGCGGCATTTGTACATGAAGGCATAATGGTCTGCCGGATAATAGTTGCTCCATCCGCAGTCATACCATACAACAGATTCATTGTAACGTTTCGTGTCTCCTTGCTCTTCATAGAGGCGGATAAGGTCACGGGAAGGGGTAATCCATTTGGCCCAGGTGAAACTTTCATCCCAGTTGCTCAAGTTACGGCCGAACATCCAAGTACACCAGTTGCCGGAGCCGGGAGGAAAGTGGGCTTCGAGAATTGCCTCCTTGGTATTGCGTACCCGGCAGTCTTTTTTTTCCGTATCATACGCCCAAAGGTCGCTGAAGTCTTCCACGAGGTCGAAGCCGTCGGCAGCAAGTTCATCGGCATATTTGATAACCTTTGCATAATCGCGCAGAGGTTTTTCTGCATAGACCTTGGCAAGCATGGCACGTGCCACCGATTTGGTAAGTATGCTCTTGTCTGATGTGTCGTTTGTCGGTGTGTTGGGGTTTTCCACTGCTTCAGTCAGGTCTTTCTCTATTTGGGCGTAAGCCTCTTCAGCCGTATTCTGTGGAGGAAAATAGGTCGGGTACATTTCTTCTACGTTGTCTTCGGTAATGTCACCGCCCACGGTAGTGATGACCGGGAAGTTACCCCATAAGCGTACCATATCGAACATGACCATGGCACGGAATATCTTGGCTTGTGACTGATACTTGCCGCGTTCACTTTCACTGAGTGCCTTGAGCTGGTCACAGCCCACGATGATGCGGTTGGCAACGGCAATGTCGCCTAAGAAACGGTCCCAGTCACGTTTTAGTACAGAATTAGAGCCTTCAATGGAGTTGGTTTCGTAAGGCACCACTTCGGCCCCCGTTGTTCCGGCGTAGGCATTATCGGAATGAGCGTCACCGATAAGCAGTTTGTCGACATACCAGTGCTCCTGCCGGTCACGAAATTTTTTGTGAAGGGTTACCATTGAAGTTTCCACGTCTTGCACACTGTTGAAAATAGGCTTTTCATCAGTTTTGTTCACTCCTTCCGTTACATCCGAGTAGGTGTCTACCGGATTATAGTCCAAGTCACATGAGGTTGCGGTCATTGCCAACAATACACCGCAAGCTATACTTTTATATATATGGTTTAGTTTCATAAGTTATTTCTTCCTTTTTTAGAATTCAACATTGATACCGAAAACGAATGATTTGCTCTGCGGGTAAGTTCCATAGTCGATGCCCTGTACAGAACCGCTGTTGCCATATTGGTTCACTTCGGGGTCCATACCTGAATAGCTGGTCCAGGTCAGCAAGTTGCTGGCGGTAAAGTAAGGCTGTACGCGGCTGATACCCCATTTCTTGAACTGGCGGCAACGGATGTTGTAAGAGAGTGAAATGTCTTTGACACGCAGGTAGCTGCCGTCTTCTACAAAATAAGTGGAGTTCTTGATGTTGAAGTTGGCTTTCGGGACATTCGTAATCTGTCCGGGGATTCTCCAGCGTTTCAATACTTCCGTTGACTGGTTTTTGCCGTCGTACATGCCTTCGGTTTCCATACGGGACACATTGAAGATGTCGTTTCCGTAGCTTCCCTGGATGAAGATGCTCAGGCTGAGGTCTTTCCATGTAAAGGTGTTTGTCAATCCGTAGATGAAGTCGGGGTTCGGGTCGCCGATATAGGTACGGTCGGAAGTGGAAATCTTGCCGTCTTCGTTAAGGTCGCGATAGATCAGGTTACCGGTTTCAGGGTCTACGCCGTCGCTGATGTAACCGTAGAAACCACCCAAAGGACGTCCGGGCTCATTGCGTACGATATTCTCTTTCACCACCTCGGCACTGCTTGCTGCGGTATAGATTTTCTGCAATGACAGCTTGGTCAGCTTGTTCTTATTGAAAGAAATGTTGAAGTCTGTATCCCAGGAAAACTCGCCGGTCAGGTTGTGGGAGTTGATGGCGAACTCGAATCCCTTGTTGGTCATCTCGCCTTCGTTACGGGTGATGCTGGTGGTTGCTGCCGCACCCGCAGGCAGACTTACGTTCATCAACATGTCTGTGGTTTTCTTGTAATAGTAGTCCATGCTGAAGGTCAGTCTGTTGTTCAGTACGGTCAGGTCAAGGCCGATGTTGGTCTGGCTGGTGGTTTCCCATTTCAGGTCACTTGTTCTCAGGTTGGCCTGGCTGATGCCGGGAACAGCATGGTCGTTGCCCTCTTCGAACCACGGTATGCGGTTGATGTTGTAGCGTTGCAGATACGAGTAATCGCCTATGCCGCTTTGGTTACCGGTCTGTCCCCAGCCGCCACGGAGTTTCAGGTCATCAATCCAAGTGATGTCTTTCATGAATTTTTCCGATGAAATGCGCCAGGCAGCCGAGAAGGACGGGAAAATGCCCCAACGATGGTCGGGATGCAGTTTGGACGAACCGTCGGCACGCATGTTCATGGTAAGCATGTACTTGCTGTCATAATTGTAGGACACGCGGGCGAAATAGGAAGAGATAGCCCACTGTGAAGCTCCTGTTCCGGTACCGTCCCATGAAATTTTATTGGCGGCATTCAGAGTCTGTATCTTATCGTCCCGGAAGTGTGAGCCGTTTATCCAGCTGTTGGTATAGTCCGATTTGGTATAGGAAGAACCTGCCATGACGTCGATACCATGTTTCTTGATGTTGGTGTTGTAAGTCAATATATTGTCGAAAACCAATACGGTATTCATGTTTCGGTTGTCGGAAGCTGTACCGAAGCTGTTGCGTCCGTCGGTGGTCGATATTGGATCGAGGAATGTGGTGCTTACACCGTTACGGCGGTCCAGGGCTACGGATGATTTCAACTTCAGGTTGGGCAGAAAGCTGATGGTAGCGGCTCCGGATGCGATGAGGCGGTTCTCCTTGTTCTTGTTGTTTTTCTGGCGGGCCAGGTTTTCCATCGGGTTCATGATATTTACCCCGTAGAAGTTCTTATTGTATTGATTCGGCTTTTCAGGGTCCCAAATAGGAGCATAGGTCGGTGTGTTGATAACCGAGAGGACTACACCGCCACGGTTGGCACCCGTACCGGAAATGATGCCGGTGTTTCCGATATTGTCGGAGTAGGAGATATTGGCACTTACGTTCAGCCAACTGCGTATCTGGTTGTCAATGTTGGCACGGAAGCTATATCGTTTGAAGTACGTGCCTTCCAAAATGCCTTTTTCATTCAGATAACCGGCAGAGAGGAAGTATTTCATCTTTTCGTTTCCGTTAGATACGGACACCTGGTAGTTTTGGGTCTGTCCGGTTTTGTAAACTTCATCAAACCAGTCTGTCTGGTCTGTTAGACCTTCAAGGGCAGCGGGGTTGACAGCCCCGATTTCTTCCTGTAACTCACGGTATTGTTCTGTATTCAGGGCATCCATGCTCTTGGCTACTTTCGTCATACCATATTGTACGTTCAGTGCCACTTTGGCATTGCCTTCTGCTCCGGCTTTGGTCGTAATCAGTACCACACCGTTGGCTGCACGCGAACCATAGATGGCTGCCGATGAGGCATCCTTTAGGATAGAGAGACTTTCAATGTCGTTGGGAGAGAGAAAGTTGATGTTGTCCACGGGCACACCGTCCACTACGTAGAGCGGGTCGTTGCTGCCGTTGAATGAGGTGGTACCACGTACGCGGATGCTCATGCCTCCGCCCGGTTCACCGCTGGGTTGCATAACCGACACGCCGGCTGCTTTGCCTTGCAGGGCTTGGGCTGCCGATACAATGGGGCGTTGGTCCAAATCCTTTGTAGAAACCGTGGATACGGCTGTGGTTACGTCTTTACGCTTCACACTTCCATAACCGATAACTACCACTTCGTCCAGCAGTTCGTTATCTTCCTGCAATGTGATATTCATGTTGGTGGTTGCTTTTACCTCTATCGTTTTGTAGCCGATGAAGGATATTACCAGTGTGGCATTCTGTCCTACACTCAGGGAAAACTCCCCGTCCAGATTGGTAACAACACCGTTGGCGGTACCCTTTTCCAATACGGATGCGCCAATGACCTCCAGGCCTGCAGCATCTGTTACTTTACCCGTAGCTGTCAATCGTTGGGCAAATGCATTTGTTGACATTAGCAGTACGAGTAATGTCAAAAGGAGCTTGTAACTCCGCGTAAGAAGATTTCTTGTAATCATTCTCATAGTACTTTAATTGAAAGATTTAATTTATTATTAGAAAAGTATGTCCTAATAGAGATTGGTGGTTTTCCATAGTACACTTTTCTTTCTGTGCTGCAAAGATAGCGGACAACCCTATTCGTCCGATAGGCAGGTAATATGGAGAAGTAAGTCTGTGTGAAATGTAAATATCAGATATATAATAAGTTGTATTCTTGCTGATTACTGTGTAAAGTAAAGGTCGGCCACTATGGAAGGAGGTCTGTATATACTGTTTTGTCGCTTTGAGCGGTCGAAATATCTCTTAAATTTCATGTACTTTTTAGGGTGGAGGTAGTTTATGTTTAGATAGATTAATTTATCTTTGTGCTCTCAGCCTTATATAGATAATAGAAATGAAAAGAAAAATCATAGCTTTACTATTTTTGCTGATGGGGTGTACCTTTCTGAATGCGGCACCTTACAGTGAAAAGATAAAAGAACTGCTGGTGCGTCTTGATTCTCTGATTGCGCAAAAAAACACGTTTGCTATGCTTAAAGAGGCGAAGATTGCCCAGTTGCACAAGTTGCGAAAGGATGTGCGTACTTTGGAGGAGAGATATTGGCTGAATAAAAATCTTTATGATGAGTATTGTGTCTATAATGCCGATTCTGCAATGAATTATGTGGCAGGCAATTTGGACATAGTTTATAAGCAGAATGATAAATACCGGCAGATGGAGTGGAAGATAAAAAAGTCTTTTCTGTTGGCTGCCACCGGTCTGTTGAAAGAAGCCCAGGATGAGTTGGACGGAGTCTCGGGCGGTTCGCTCCCCAAAGAATTGTTAGTGGACTATTACGGACAAATGTTGTATCTGTATTCGCATTTCAATCAGTATACCGGTAGTGAAATGGGTACTTTGCATGAACATTATGCACAGTTGGAGCGTGTTTACAAGGACTCTTTGAATATGGTTCTTACCCCTGAAGACCCCTTGTTCTTGTGGTATAAAGGGCAGGTAGTACAAGGTACGGACAGTATGTATGTTTTTAAAGAACGTTTGCAGAAGGGAATTCTTAATTCTGCATTCGACACTCGGCGCGATGCCATGAATGCTTACGTGCTGGCCTGCTTTTATCGCGAGTCCGATGAGCAGGAAAATTATCTGACTTACCTGATATATTCTGCTATGGCCGATGTACGTATCTCCAATAAAGATATTGCTTCGTTGGAAGAGCTGGCGGGGGTACTTTTTAGTTTGGGTGATATTGACCATGCTTATGTCTACATGAGTTACTGCTTGCAGAATGCCTTGGCATATCGGAACCGGGTGAGGGTAGTGGGCATCTCTGCGGTGCAGGACACCATTCATCAGATCTATCAGGAACGTAATCAGAGGCAAGAAGCGCGGTTACGTATGTATTTGGTACTGGTCAGTGTCTTGTCTTTGATATCCTTGTTTGCCTTCCTATATATATACAAGCAGATGAAGCGGTTGAAGCAGTCGCGCCAACAGCTGAATGAGGCAAACAACCGCTTGAATAAGCATGTGGAAGAGCTTTCGAAAATGCACGGACAAGTGGCAGAAACGAATGTACAGCTTACTTCTTTGAATGAACAGTTGAGGGATACCAATAATCAGCTTCGTGAATCCAACTATGTGAAGGAGGAATACATAGGTTATGTCTTTTCCATTTGTTCCAATTATATCAGTAAGCTGGATGAGTATCGGAAAAATATCAATCGTAAGCTTAAGGCAAACCAGTTGGAGGATGTGAAAGCATTAACCGATACTCATTCTATGGCACAGAATGAGTTGAAAGAGTTCTATCATAACTTTGATGCTATCTTCTTGCACATTTATCCGGATTTTGTAAGTGACTTCAATGCCTTGCTCCATCCTGACGAGCAGATTGTGCTAAAAGATGGTGAGTTACTGAATACGGAATTGCGCATTTATGCTTTGGTGCGTTTAGGTATCACTGATAGTGTGAAGATTGCCGAATTCTTGCATTATTCACCTCAGACCGTTTATAATAATCGTTTGAAAACACGTAATAAGGCTATCATTCCTCGGGAAGAGTTTGCTGCCGTTGTGCGTTCTTTGGGTAGGGCACAGAAGTGGATTTGATAAAGGCTTCTACTGATTGTCGCAGTATGGTGCGTAGATGACACCTAAGAGTTAGGAAAAAAACTGCGATGTACTACCTTGTTTTTCTCTAAAAACTAATCTTTCCACAGCAATGTTCTTTTCTTACCACAGCTGTGGAAAGAAAGAAACGCGGGTGTGGTAAGAAAGAAACATATCTGTAGTGAGAAAAGTTGTTCAGTAGTTCTCGTTTAGTATCCGGGCTTTCCGGATGTAGCCTTTCGCAGGTTTATTGTCAGTTCTCTTTGGGCTCCTCAAGCGTGGTGCCGGCCGTTCAGTGGTCTATGTCAAGGGGTGAACTTAGTATATTCCGATGCGCGCGCGTATATATATAATGTGTCCCCTTCCTTCCTGCCTTTCTTTCCCTTTAAAAAACATGCTTTAAAACATATCTATCAATCAGCTAGTTATGAAAAAGTTCACGTAAACCCTCAAAAAAAGCTTGTATATATTTTGCAGATGTCCGTAAAAGCGCTACTTTTGCATCCGCTTTCGGGAACGAAGGCGGCGATGTTTTGACATTCTGACAGTAAAACGGAGCGGTAAGCTTCCATTTTTCTCTTCTTTGCCATAGGTTTCTTTCGGAACTTCGGTCTTGGAAAAGAAAAATGAAAAAAACTTCCGGAAACATTTGGAAGTTATGCTTTAAAGTTCTTACCTTTGCACCCGCTTTTGAAAACGAAAGCAGCGCGAGTTGACATTCTTCTTTCAAGAAACGGTGACCGGGTTTTTCTTCCTTTTTCTTTTTGCCTCCCTTTCGACAAGAGAGACGACGAGGAAAGAGAAAAAAGAAAAATAAAAAAAA
>NZ_QTNE01000011.1:0-153402 GCF_003603495.1 Bacteroides sp. AM41-16
ACTCTCTCATTTTCAATCGATTACATAAGAATTAACAGAGTATTGTAAAAATAGTATTATTTCTTTTCATAGAGATCGTGCTCATTCGTTTTTTAAGAAGCAGATCAACAAGCTTAGTTCTGTTCATAAGTATTCGGAAATAAACTTTCATTTGATTCTTTTTCCTGTTCCTGATAAAACAAAAATAGTAAACTGGTTTATTTCACAAGCAAAAAATCTCAAAAATGATGCAGACGAATGATATATATAATACATGTTTAGATATAAGTAATGTTCTAAATGCTGGTGATATAAGTAATGCAAGATCCAAAGTAATTACATTACTTCATGAGATTAATGGTACTAACAATAATTCATATATGGAATTAGTCAACCATCTTATTCGTGAAGTGGGGCTTTTACCGTATATTGATACATATACTGCATCTTGGGAAGATCGGTTTGTATGTGAAGTTTTTAAAGTTAATATTGGAGAAAGAAAACCTTGTGTCTTACATACTGCTCAATCACAGGTATTAAAGAAGTTATTAGAAGGGAAAAGCGTTGCGGTGAGTGCTCCTACAAGTTTTGGTAAAAGTTTTGTTATTGATGCATTTATTGCGATTAAACAACCAATTAATGTTGTAATATTAGTACCTACGGTTGCTCTTGCAGATGAAACAAGAAGACGAATTTGCCGAAAATTCTCTCATCAATATAAAATAATTACAACAACAGATGTAGAACTTGCGGAGAAAAACATATTGGTATTTCCGCAAGAAAGAGCTTTTGCCTATATAGATAAACTTCCTTCAATTGATATTCTAATCGTTGATGAGTTTTATAAGGCAAGTACAAATTTTGATCTTGAAAGAAGCTCCACTTTACTCAGTTCAATGGTAGAACTCGGAAAGAAAGCTAAACAAAGATATTATCTTGCCCCAAATATCCATGAAATAGAAGAAAATGTATTCACTGAAGGGATGACATTTCTGCGTATGGATTTTAAGACCGTTGTAACGCATGCATGGCGGTTATATAAAAGCAGACCAAAGAATGAAGATAAACAGAGTTTTAAGACACGTAAACTTATTGAATTAATAAATACAGGTATAGGTAAAGCTTTGATATATACCGGCACATATAAGGGAATTGAAGAAGTAACAACAATTCTTAACAGAAATTTATATAATAAAGACTCTGAACTGCTTGCTAATTTTTCTGATTGGCTGGAATGCAATTATGGAGAAAAGTATATTCTTAAAGATTTAGTCAAACATGGTATTGGTATTCATAATGGTCAGCTACATCGTTCTCTTAGTCAAATTCAAATAAAACTATTTGAAGAACAGAATGGGTTAGATTATTTGGTATCGACCTCGTCTATAATTGAAGGAGTAAATACTCAAGCAGAGAGTGTCGTTTTATGGTCAAATAAGAACGGGGCTCATAAGATTGATTATTTTACCTTTCGCAACATCATTGGACGCGCAGGCAGAATGTTTCGTTATTTTGTAGGTCGTGTCTATATGCTTGAAGAGCCACCAAGTCAAGAAAATACTAAATTGAGATTAGAGTTTCCTGATGATGTAGTAAAAAAACTTGATGGAAATGACCCCGGTATAAAATTGAATAATGAACAATATGTAAAAATTCAACGATATCAAGATGAAATGATAGAACTTCTTGGAACGGATATTTGGCATAGAATTGAAAGAATACCACAAATCAGAAGTTGTAAACCATCAATGTTAAAGATAATTGCGGAAAAATTGAAAACTGATTCCAATTGGCCAACAAATTGCGATGCTTTACAAAACAATAATACATGGGAATGGAGGGATGCTTTAGGAGATATCATAGAAATTTTGGAATATCATCGAAAAGGACATTTACGGTATTATGCATGTGCATGTAGTAATGGATGGAAAATGACTATAAAAGAGCTATATAACACAGTAAAAGATTATGGTATTACATATGAGGATATATTTACATTTGAAAGATATGTATCCTTTAATCTCTCATCTATTATTGCGGTAATTAATATTATACGTCAAGAACTTTATCCTAATTCCTCAAATATCGCCAATTTTGTATATAAAGCATCAAATGCCTTTTTACCTAAAATTGTATTTCAACTTGAAGAATACGGATTACCGAGGATGATTAGTAAAAAGATACAAAATGCAGGTCTTATAAATCTTGAAGACGATTCTAAAGAGATTACAATCGTTATACAGGAATTTAACACGATAGGAATTGAATACCTTGAACAAAAAATACCTAATCTCCATTCATTTGACAAATATATATTAAAACATTTTATGAACGGAATTCGTTGCATAACGACAAATCAAAAGAATTAAATAATAGCCATATTATTACCTCTATATTTTTTGAGATATGATATGGCTATTTAGATAAGGATCCATATAGAAATTCTTTCGTATAATTTTCATTTGATATCTTCAACAGTACGCAGTTTTTCCGTTCTGTATAAACATCACGTATGTTTGCCGCTTCTCTTGTGAGAGAACCTTTCCTACCAGCCACATGCGGAACAGGTAGGTGTTGTAGGTGTTCAGCCGAAAAGCAATCAGAATAATGATTTCAGGCGCGTACACGTCCGCGTACAGCCCGTTTTCAAGCTGCATGTAGCGGCACACCTTGTAGTCGTTCAGCACGTCAGACTTGCGGACGGCTTTGATGACGGCGTTCACTGCCGGGACGGTCGTATGGAACAGTCCGGCTATTTCGGTGGCGGTCATCCACACATCGTTACCGGTTACGCTGACCGCCTTGTCCTCTATGATGATTATGTCACGTTTCATGGCTCCTCTTTTTTAGATGGTGCAACCTGCAAATTCCTCGACGTTGTTTAACCTTGCGGCAAGGTTTTCCATATCCTGATTGAGTTTTTCTTTGGTTATCTTCGCGTAAATCTGCGTCGTCTTTATGCTCTTGTGTCCAAGCATGGAGCTGACCGTTTCGATGGGTACGCCGTTGGAAAGGAAAACTGTCGTGGCTGCCGTGTGGCGGCTTTGATGCCACGTGATATGCTTGGTGATGCCGCAACGCTTGGCGACGGCACGGATACCGGCAAGGCACGTGTTATAATGCGGAACGGGGAATATCCTGCCGTTCTCGCATAGCCCACGGTATTTGCCGATTATGCGGTTGGCGATGTCAAGCAGGCGGATGTTGGACACCACGCCCGTTTTCTTGCGGTTGATGTTTATCCACTCGTGTTCGTCGAAATAGGTACGGATATTCTCTTCCGTGAGGTTGCGCATATCCGCGAACGACAATCCGGTGAACGCACAGAACAGGTAGAGGTCGCGGTACAGTTCCTGTTTGGCGTTTTTCAGTTTCCCCTCCATCAGCAGGCGTATTTCGTCTTTGGTCAGGAAACTGCGTGTCGTTTCCTCCTTCTTGATTTCATACTCGCGGAACGGGTCGCGTGTCAGCCACTCGTTGTTGATGGCTATGAACACCATTGTCCGTAGCGGGCAGACGTACAGCCACACGGTATTGGTGCAGCAGTGCTTGTCCGTGCGCAGGAACATCTCGAAGTCGGAGATGAAAGCGGGAGTAAGCTCTTTTAGGGCGATGTCCTTCACATGGTAGCGGATGTCGAGGAACTCTTGCAGGTGCTTGTAAACGACACGGTACTTTTCCAGTGTACCTTTTGCTTTCATGCCTGCTTCCACCTGTTTCTCATAGTTCTCGTTGTGCCGACGGAACACCTGCATCAGCGTGTGGTAGCGGTGTTCCAGTCCGAGAAAGGCGTTCTTTACCTTCTCCGCCGTGACGAAGTTGTCACGCTCCATGATTTCCTGATAGTGTCTGTTGATGCGCACCCGCATCTTGTCAAGCATACGGTTCGTTTCGAGTGCCGCCGCGCTTCTGCCCGTGACACGTCCCCCTTTGGTGTCCCACAGCTTCGGATCGACACTCAACTTGCAACTGAACTGCGTCTGGCTGCCGTCCACCGTGATGCGTCCCATGACGGGAACCGTCCCGTCCTTTTTCACTACCTGACGCTTGAGGTAGTAGATTACTGAAAATGTACTCTTCATCGTTCTTAATTTTTGGATTTCAAAATTAGTTGGTGAAGAGTCCGGTGTCGGTACGCAAAACGGGGAGGAACGGCGCAATCTTTTTTCCGTAACCGTATTTGTTACGTGAGTTGTGGGTAACTCACTATAACATAGTGTCTTGTTTCGCCATTCGTACCCGTTTGTCGCATTTTCGGACATGGTTACGAACAAGTAACGTTGCGGCGTCAAGATTTGGCTTCGGCAAGGATTGTAATGGCTTCACGAATTATCGCCACTTTAACTAAAACCCTTGTAACTCAATTCTATCACTATATCTTTCCGCATTTCACTTTTTTGTAGTAACTTTGCTGAATATATATAAATCATATCGATATGAAAAAGATAATATCTTCATGGATAGGCATTTTTGTAGGTTGTACTATTCTGGCAGCAGGTTTTGTTTACTTTATCAATCCTTATAATCTTGTTCCTGGCGGGGTGTATGGAGCCAGTATTGTGCTTCATAATCTGTTCCCTTCTATTCAGGTAGGTACTTTCGGTTATATGTTTGATATTCCTTTGCTTATCATTTCCGTGCTGGTACTGGGAGCAAAATTGGGAGCACGTACTATCGTGGCGGCACTATTCACTCCGCTTGCCATGAATGTGCTGTCTCTCCTCTCCTATCCTTCTGAAGAAGCGCTCCATCAGTTGGACCCTACACAGTTGCTGGGTGGCAGTCTGAATATGTCCGACCATTTGATGCTGACTTCTGTGATTGGTGCGGTGGTTATCGGTATAGGCTGTGGTATTGTAGTGCGTAGCCGGGCTACTACAGGAGGTACGGATATTGTGGCGATGATATTGCAGAAATATTGCCATATACGTTTTTCAAAGGCGATACTGCTGGTAGATGGCATTGTGGTGGGATTCGGCCTATTGGTTATCGGTTTCGGTATCGGAAATCCGGATGATGCTACACAACCTTCGTGGCATTTGTCTTTCTATTCACTGATAGCTATTTTTGTCACTTCGAGGGTATTGGCCTATGTGATAAATGGGGAGAAGAATGACAAGATACTGTTTGTCATCAGTGATATGCGCCTTACCGCTTTGCACGACTATATTCTTAAAGATTTGGACCGTACAGCCACTTGCATCAAAAGTAGTGGTCTTTATACCAATGTAGACAAGGAAATGCTGTTTCTTGTGGTGAGTTACAAGGAAGTGGTAGGTATCAAGCAGAAGATAAGGGAAGTAGACCCAAAGGCTTTTGTAGTGGTTACCGATGCTTATGATGCATTTGGTGAAGGTTGGAAAGAGCTTCCGATGGCAGGAGAGGTACAACCCGAATAAGTAGTAATAAACAATTGTTCATTCTGTTATTAACTGAATATATAGCTTAATATCAATTATTTAATAACTAATTATTTGTGTTGCTAACATAGTTTTCAACATGGTGTTAACGATAAGTTTTTTGTTTGAATGAACGGTATTGTTGCGAAGTCGATGATGTGGAACTTATGGCATGGTTGCCATAAATTGAGTGCAGGTTGTAAGCATTGTTATGTTTATCGTGGTGATGCCCGGCGAGAGGTGGACAGTTCGGTGGTGGTGCGGACAAAAAACTTTGACCTGCCTTTGCGTAAAAAGCGTAACGGAGAATTCAAGATACCACCTGGAACATTTGTCTACACCTGCTTTACTTCCGATTTCTTTGTGGAAGATGCTGACAAATGGCGGGCCGAAGCATGGGAGATGATTCGTTGTCGCAGTGACCTGCATTTTATGATGATTACCAAGCGTATAGACCGTTTTTCTGACTGTCTGCCCGATGATTGGGGAGACGGATATGATAATGTAACCATTTGTTGTACGGTTGAAAACCAGGCTTGCGCCGATTATCGCTTGCCCATCTATAGGAGAGCTCCCATAAAGCATAAGATAATAATCTGTGAACCGCTGCTGGAAAGGATAGATTTAAGTACTTATGCTGTTGGCGAATGGATTGAACAGATAGTTGCAGGGGGAGAATCCGGTTACGAAGCCCGCCCTTGTGATTTTGAATGGGTGATGGACCTTCGCAGAATTTGTGTGGAAAATAAAGTGGACTTCTGGTTCAAGCAGACCGGTTCTAAGTTCGTCAAAGACGGAAAGACATATAATGTGAAACGCCAATTTCAACATTCGCAGGCACGCAAGGCGGGAATAAACATCAGTTTATAATTGTCCGCTTTCTACCATCAATATCACCCGTTCGGTCAATGCATCGTCTCCCATAGGGTCGTATTGTTTTTTTAGACTGGCGCCGAAGAGTGCGGCAAAAGTCTGGTAGAAACCGGCTTTGAAAGGGCCCATAAAAGCTTTTACCAGTTCATATCCGGTGGAGTTGGTCTGTCGGTCTACCAGTTTTATTAACAGTTTGCCTTGGGCAAAGGTAAGTTTCTTCATGCGGGGAGTGTATTGCTCCTTCAAGCTTTTCTCTACTGCTTTCATGTGTTTCTGGCGGGCTTTCTCGGTGGGCAGGGTCATCATGTATTCGTAGGTTTCAATGATGGCACGGTTAATCTCCTTGGAGATGGGAAGTACCTTCTTTACGTCACGAATGAGTTTGTAGTACTTGTTCATGTCGCGCTTGTTCTTGAATTTAAGCGGCTTGAAGATGTAGACAGTGGGGAGCTTGACATAAGGGATGGTATCTCCTTCGTAAACGCACATGGGAGTAAGATAGACACTCTTTTGCGCAGCAGACTGTGGTTGCTGCTGTGCAAAGCATTTCAGGCTTCCGAGAGAAAGAAACATGATGAGTATTACTATGTTAAGCCTTGCGTTCATGTTGCAAAAGTACACCATTCTGTGTAATGTTGTTGCATCATGTTGATTTTTCCTTGCTCAATTAACTTATTTAAGGTAACTTCGCTTCCCAAAACATGAAAGTGACCTACTATTAATGGAATTACTCAAGATAGGAGTTTTTGTAAGTATGCTGTCAATGACTCCTATGCTTGAAGCTCAAAATATATCCGGCCTTCAGAAAGAACAGCCTTTACTTCTTTTGGAAGAAAATTTGGAACAACTCTCCATCGGGAATGAGGAAGAATACGGTTGGGAAGATGAATTGGAGGAGTTGTCCCGACGTCTGCAAGAGCCTGTCAACCTCAATGCCGCCACTAAACGGCAATTGGAGCAGTTTCCTTTTCTTACGGATATACAGATAGAGAATCTTCTGGCTTATGTCTATATACATGGACAGATGCAGACCATTTATGAATTGCAACTGGTGGAGGAGATGGATAAACGTACCATCGACCTACTGCTGCCCTTTGTCTGTGTGCGGGCAGTGAAAGCGGGTAGGGGGTATCCTGCTTTAAAATCTATACTGAAATACGGGAAACACGAAACATTGGCACGTTTGGATGTACCGTTCTATATCCGTAAAGGATATGAGAAGAATTACCTGGGACCTTCCCTTTACCATTCTTTGCGCTATAATTTTCATTATGGAGATTATCTCCAAATAGGCGTGACGGGAGAGAAGGATGCCGGAGAACCCTTCTTTGCCCTGCACAACAGAAAAGGCTATGATTACTATTCTTTCTATTTTCTGATAAAGAATCTGGGGCGGCTGAAGGCTTTGGCATTGGGCAATTACCGTCTGAGCTTCGGGCAGGGACTGGTACTTAGTACGGATTTTCGTTTAGGAAAAACATTCTCTATGTCTACAACAGAATATCGTACCGGAGGCATCCGTAAGCATAGTTCTACCGATGAGTACAATTATTTCCGGGGAGTGGCGGCAACGGTGGGAGTATTGCCTTACTTGGATATTTCGGCTTTCTATTCGCATCGCTCCATGGACGGTGTGGTGGAGGATGGCGAGATAACTTCCATTTACAAGACGGGATTGCATCGCACGCAGAAGGAGGCAGATAAAATGAATGCCTTTGCCTTGCAGGTGATAGGTGGAAACATGACCTATGAAAAGAACTCTCTGAAGGTGGGAGTGACGGGGATTTACTATTTTTTCAACCATCCTTACAAGCCTCGGTTGAACAAGTATGCAAAGTACAATCTTCATGGAAGTGATTTCTATAATGTGGGCATGGATTATAGGTATCGTCTGGGCCGTTTTGTCTGGGTGGGGGAAGCGGCAACCGGCAGTAAAGGCTATGCGTTGCTGAACCGGCTGAAGTATAATCTTTCTTCCGATTATCATCTGCTACTTGTTCACCGGTATTATTCATATGATTATTGGACTTTGTTTGGGCGTTCCTTTGGCGAAAGCAGTATGCCGCAGAATGAGAACGGATGGTATCTGGCAGCAGAGGCCACACCTTTCGCCCGGTGGAAGTTTTTCACTTCACTGGATGTGTTTTCTTTTCCTTGGTGGAAATACCGTATAAGTAAGCCCTCAAAGGGAGTGGATGCCATGTTTCAGGTTACTTATACTCCTCGAAAGAGCCTTTCGATGTATTTTAATTATCGGTACAAACAGAAAGAAAGAGACGTGACGGGTACAAGCGGTGCAGTTATCGAACCTATCTATCACCATAAACTCCGTTATCGGCTGACCTATATGCCGGGAAGATATATCTTTCGTACTACAATAGATTATAACCACTTCCGTCAGCAGGATGGGGAAGGGTATCGCTTTGATAGACGGCAAGGTTATCAGTGTACTCAATTTTGCTCGTACACTTTCCCCTTCCCTCTGTCAGTTTCCGTGCAGGGAACCTGGTTTCATACGGACGATTACGATTCGCGTGTTTACGCCTCCGAGTGTGGATTGTTATATACTTTCTATACCCCTTCCTTCTATGGCAAAGGGTTCCGTTACTCCGCTCATCTGCGATATGATTTGAGTAAGAACTTCATGTTTCTTGCCAAATTCGGACAGACGGTTTATCAGGATAGGGAGACGATTGGTTCGGGCAATGATGAGATACCGGGAAATAGGAAAGCGGACTTGCAGATGCAACTGCGTATCAAGTTTTAGAGGAATGATTGATAGCTTTTTTATTTCTTTCTTTATCTTTGTCCGTATGATAATCCAAGGATGAACTCTGGAGTGCTAAGATTAGTAGATACTCGGAGTATTAAATAGTAAATAGTAAATAGTAAATAGTAAATCGTCAAATAGTAAATAGTATGACTGTCATTTATCCATCCCCCATATTCGGTCCCGTTCATTCCCGCCGTCTGGGAGTATCTTTGGGAATAAATTTATTGCCGGCAGACGGCAAAGTATGCACCTTCGACTGTATTTACTGTGAATGTGGCTTCAATGCCGACCATCGTCCCAAACAGCCGTTGCCTACGCGCGAAGAAGTCCGTTCGGCCCTTGAAGCCCGCCTGCGGGACATGCAGCAAAACGGACCTACACCGGATGTACTGACTTTTGCCGGTAATGGAGAACCGACGGCACATCCCCGTTTCCCCGAAATCATAGAAGATACACTTGCCTTGCGCGACAAGTATTTTCCGAATGCAAAGGTGAGCGTACTGAGCAATTCTACCTTTATTCATCGTCCTGCCGTATTCGAAGCTTTGAACAAGATTGACAACAACATCCTTAAACTGGATACGGTGGATGAAGAGTATGTCCGTGTACTTGACCGTCCTACCGGACATTACTCCATCCGGGAGATTATAGAAGGGATGAAAGCGTTCAAAGGGAACTGCATTATCCAGACCATGTTTCTCAAAGGAAGTTATAAAGGACAAGATATGGATAATACATCCGATAAATTTGTTCTTCCCTGGCTGGAAGCTGTCAAGGAGATTGCTCCCCGCCAAGTGATGATTTATACCATCGACCGTGAAACGCCCGACCATGATTTGCAGAAGGCCACTCATGAGGAACTGGATCGCATTGCAGAACGGATACGTGAAACGGGTATACCGGTAAGTGTTTCTTATTAATAATATACTTATGAAATCAATAGCAATTAAAGATTTAAGCGAGAACTTCTTCGAAGTGATAGGCAAAGAGTGGATGCTGGTTACGGCAGGCAGTAAAGAACATTTCAACACCATGACTGCCAGTTGGGGAGGTATTGGCTGGCTTTGGAACAAGCCGGTGGTGTTTGTCTTTATTCGTTCCGAGCGCTATACGTATGAGTTTATGGAGGAGAACGAATATTTCACCCTTTCTTTTTTAGGAAAGGAAAACCGGAGCATTTACAACCTTTGTGGCAGTAAATCGGGTAGGGAAGTGGATAAGGTAAAGGAAACTGGTCTGAATCCTATCGTTACCGAGCGGGGAAACATTCTCTTTGAGCAGGACCGCCTGGGATTGGAGTGCCGCAAGCTTTTCATTACCGATATGAAAGAAGAACTCTTTCTCGACCATTCCGTCTACGAGCGTTGGTATGGCGGTGACCACGGTGGATTGCACCGGGTTTATGTAGCCGAGATTGTAGATGCCTGGGTAAAGGAATAGCTCCTTTACCACAATTTCAAGTCATATTCGGCTTCCACCTTCTCTTCTATTTCATCCGGAAGGGCGGGGAAGAAGTCGATACCTGTAATACGTTCCACTTCGTCCACTGTATTGACGTAGCTGTCCAATGGATGATTGCCTGATGCATTCTTATAAATGAAGCCGATGGCTTTGGGGGGATTGCTGTCTGCACACAGAACGACCTTGAAGAATGCTTCGGGCACTGTAATTTTGTGCTTCTTACCAATGGTACGGTGACGTTGGTCATAGAGAATAGGACCGCATACAATGCATATCTTGCCTTCTTCTTGTGCCCAACGGCGGCATGACTCTTCCAGTTCTTTCCAGTCGCCACGGTTTAGATTGTGGTTCTGCGGGCAAATGTTTGTCATGTAGAAGCTCTCTTGCATGGCTTTCCAGTGCCAGCGGTTGTCACCGGTCGGACACATATGTCCGCGGTCCATGCCGGCTCCTTTGTAGTCATCGGTGGTTACTGCCTCGTGCTCAGGCAGGTCGGGGTCGGGCAGGAACTTGTCTGTACGGCTTTCACGCTCCACCAGTTTTTCGGGAATGAGTTCCCAGGCTACCCAGTTGGGTATCTTTAAATCTTTGTTGTAGGATACTGTGTAGCCTTTCCGCTGGAGAATCTGTTCGGAGACGTTCTTCAGCTTTGCCGGTATTTCAAGGCGTGTGCCTGCCGTGAGTTCTATTTTGGCAGGCGTAGAACTCTTTTGCCTGGCATCCGAAAGTATCTTTGCAACGGGTTCATAGGCAAGGCAGACCGCACATATAAACAATATAAGATAATAGACGCCTTGCGATTGTTTCTTTTTTTTTCGTGCCATGCCGGGATTAGTGTTGGATAATCATTTTGGCCCTTTCCAGTGCCACATTTATGTTCGGACAGATATTTTCTTCGCCCAACAGCTCATAGAAGCCCGATTTTTCCAGTACCTTATGTACCTTTTCATTGACACCGGAGAGCACAATGATTATTTTTTCCTTTTGGGACATCTCACAAAGGCTTGTCAAGTTGTGGATACCGGTAGAATCGATGAACGGAACTTTACGCATGCGGATGATGCGCACTTTGGGGCGGTCGCCCAGCCGCGCCATGATTTCTTCGAATTTGGTGGCGATGCCGAAGAAGTAAGGACCGTTTATTTCATATACTTCCACATCCTCGGGGATTATCAGGTGCTCGTCATTGCTTGCAATGTCCGATTCTGCATTCGGGTCTATTTCATCTTTGATGACGGATATTTCGGTAGTCTCCATGACGCGGCGCATAAACAGCACGCAGGCAATCACCAGACCTACTTCAATGGCAATAGTCAGGTCGAAGATGACGGTCAGGAAGAAAGTAATCAGCAGTACCGTGACATCCGATTTAGGATTCTTCAATAATGCCTTGAACGTACGCCAACCACTCATGTTATAGGATACTATGACCAGTACACCCGCCAGGCAAGCCATTGGGATATACTGTGCCAGCGGCATGAGGAACAGTAGGATAAGCAGCAATACCACTGCATGCACCATGCCTGCTACGGGAGTTTTTCCTCCGTTGTTGATGTTTGCCATGGTACGCGCGATGGCTCCGGTGGCAGGGATACCGCCAAACAGCGGGGTAGCCATGTTGGCAACACCTTGTGCTATCAGTTCCGTGTTGGAATCGTGTTTGTCGCCTATCACACCATCGGCCACGGTGGCAGACAGCAAAGATTCGATGGCACCCAGTACAGCGATTGTAATGGCTACGGGGAACAAGTTCTTTATCGCTTCCCAATCCAGGGTAGGCATCACGGCATCCGGCAGTTCGGCACGGATGCTGAAACGGTCGCCGATGGTATCGATACAATCAATGCCTCCATATACTTTCATCAGCCAGACTGCCACTGTCACCACGATGATGGCAATAAGTGACCCCGGAATCTTCTTCGAGAACCGCGGTGTAATGGCAATGATGAAGATGCTGACAATACTTACAATCGTGTTCCACCAGTTTACGGTATCGAAATGTCGGAAATAAATCATCCATTTTCCTACAAAGTCTCCCGGAACTTTCTCTCCTCCGAACGTCAGCCCGAAAATGTCGGCAATCTGCGTAGTGAAGATGGTGACGGCAATACCGCTTGTAAAACCTACGATGATGGGATAGGGGATAAACTTAATGACAGCTCCCAGCTTGAAAACTCCCAGCAGGATGAGCAGTACGCCTGCCATCAGTGTGGCGACAATAAGCCCCGATTCACCGTATTGCTGGATGATGCCATAGATAATGACGATGAACGCACCGGTCGGTCCTCCAATCTGTACCTTGCTCCCACCCATCAGGGAGATGATGAAACCGGCTATGATAGCCGTAATGATACCTTTCTCCGGTGATACGCCGGAGGCGATACCGAATGCAATGGCAAGCGGGAGGGCAACGATACCTACAATGATACCTGCCATCAGGTCTGCCATGAACAGTTCTTTAGAGTAATTTTTTAAAGCCGTGTATAGCTTTGGTCTGAATCCGAACGCTTTCATTATAATCTACTTTTTTATACGTTTTTTTATACAGAATGTAATGTATATATTGCAAATTGCCTGCAAAAGTAGATAAAATAATGGATATTAGTGAACACAACTGTGATGTATTTTGTTTTCCTTATCAGATATGTGCTATTAATTATGTCTGAAATACCTCTTCGGGTTATCGGTGAAGATAGATTCTTTCTATAAGACGATAAATAAATCCGATGGGGCAGAGGTGTGATTATTCCAAACTAAATTCGTAATTTTGTGTTGTTTATAAACAGTACGAACGACATTTATACGTAATTATATTAACTAATAAAAAAAGAGACTATGGCTAAAAGTGTTAAAGGAACTCAGACTGAGAAGAATCTGCTGACTTCATTCGCTGGTGAATCACAAGCAAGAATGCGTTACACTTATTTTGCAAGTGTAGCCAAGAAAGAAGGTTACGAACAAATCGCCGCTATTTTCACAGAAACGGCTGACCAGGAAAAGGAACACGCTAAACGTATGTTCAAGTGGCTGGAAGGCGGTATGGTGGAAATCACCGCTTCTTATCCTGCAGGTGTTATCGGCACTACCCTGGAAAATCTTCAGGAAGCTGCTGCCGGCGAACACGAAGAATGGTCATTGGATTATCCTAAGTTTGCTGATATTGCAGACGAAGAAGGTTTCCCCGAAATCGCTCTTATGTACCGTAACATCGCCATTGCCGAAAAGGGACACGAAGAACGTTATCGCGCTTTTATCCAGAATATAGAGACTGCCAGCGTATTTGCCAAGGAAGGCGAAGTGGTATGGCAGTGCCGCAACTGTGGTTTCATCTACACCGGTAAGGAAGCTCCTCAGGTATGCCCGGCTTGCTTGCATCCGCAGGCTTACTTCGAAGTAAAGAAGTCAAACTATTGATGATAATTTCCTCATAGAGAGAACAAAGTCCCGCAGAGCGAAAGCAAGCTCTGCGGGGCTTTTTGTTTGCTGTGACAGTCATATAGCTTGTAATTGCTGCACATTTGCTGCAGCGTCACTGCAAACAAATTGCAGTGCGACTGCAAAACTGTTGCAGTGCTGTTGCAAATCAATTGCAGTGCTGCTGCAAACCGGTATGCAGTGACGCTGCAAAAAGTATGCAGTCGTTTTGCAGTGGCTGTACAGTACGACAGCAAGCTGTGTATGGCGATGCTGCAGCGGGCAGAGAAGGATTAATAGCCGGTTGTTGGAGATGTAGGGGGATTAATGGTTGCTTGGAACACTATTGAAAGTGCTTCATAACTGTTGGCAGCATCGGTTATTTCAAGCAGTTTCTCCCAGTTGGCTACCGGTTCCGTCTTGTGGTTGATGCGTTTTTCGGCTTTTATTCTTAATGTTCCGTCTTCAGTGGTGGCTTGGACAATGAAAGCACCGCAGTCGTTTTCTACTTTTACGTTCAGTCTTTCCAGGCCTTCGGGAGAAATTCGATAACCTTCCGGCAGATTGACTGTGATGTCCCATTGGTAACAACGGGGCATCTCCCAATAAATGTCCTCCTTGCGCAGGCGTTGTTCGCCTTTCAGCTCTGGCTGTGACCCTATCAACCGACCTACGGAGAGAACAAAGTTTGTACCCGCTTTCTTTACGTATCCGTCCAGTACATAGTCCACTTGATAGGCAAGTGCCGCACTGTCTGCCCGGTTTCCGATGCTGAAAAGCTGGTAGCCGAGGAGTGTTTCCAGTCCTTCTTCCGAGCCATGATAACCGATGATTTCATTACGGTAACGCTCTTTCTCCTGCTCCCGTTCACGGCGGTAACTTTCGCGCAGGTCGGCATGGAATTTTTCTTTGGTTTCGTCGTAGATGGTGGCTGTAATACCCAGTTGGCGACGAACGGAGTTGTAAAGGTCCTCGTCCATAATGAGGTAGGGTTGGAAGTGTTCTTTCAGTGCACCGCTCATCTCTTCCCGGCGGCTGATGTGGAGAGTGGTGCCGCTTATAGAAGCGTTTATGGTAGCCATATCCCGGTTGTCTTGGGGGGTGGTGGAGGGAAGGGTAAGGCATGTGTTGTCTTCCAGTATGGCTTCTTCGCCTTGCAGGCTGGCAGGCACTTCACCGGGAACAGCATAGCAGGCCGGTGGAGTATAGCATTTTCCGTTGGATTCCAGATAGATAAACCAAGTGGTATTGCTGTAGTTGATGAGCTGGTCCAGAGGCTCCCGGGTATCTTTGGTCGTGATTCCTGTCCGGTGGGGAATACCTGCTTTTTCCAGAAGTTCGTGCATCAGCAGGATGAAACTGGCGGGAGTATAGTCTGCACCGTTTTCCATATACCGGTAATAGCAGTATTGGTAGAGATAGTCCATCAGTTTCTTATCGCTCCATCCTTCGGCTTGACGGGCTTTGAGGGCTTTGGATATTTCGCCTTTCCGTCCGCTGCGCAGACCGGACCAGTTGGTGCCGGGAGCCTTCATGGAGGCACGTGTGTCATCTGTCATCAGTTTTGGATTGGGGTTGGCATATAGTCCCGGCTTGCGGGCGCTGGGTGGCATCCAGGCATAGGGTGTCTTGCTGTTGTAGATGTACATCAGAATCATGGGCGTTTGCCGGGCACTGTTGTACCAGAAGTCGGGAATGACACGTCCGGAGTCTCCGGTATGCAAGTCGAGGATATGGTTTCCTTCGGTATCGGTGCTATGGTCGAAGTCCCTTGCTCCGTTCAGGCAACGGTAGAAAGTGCTCAGCTTGGGGTCTATCTCGCAATGGACGGAATAGGCAAGCAGAGGATAGCTGTCCATAAAGTAAAAACCGAAAGGTTCGGGGTTCTGGTTGTTCAGTATGGTGTATCGTACGAAGAACAAGTCGATGATGTCTCCGATTTCCAGTCCGGGTACGGCCAGCTTGTTCCATTTCTCTTGGATGTTGTGGCTACGTGGGTGGCTGCCTTCATCGGTTTCCATGTACTCCTGCGGGGCTGTTTCCTGAATTGTTCCGTCCGGTTTGATGATGCGCACACCCAGTATACGCTGTTGTTCATTGCGGGTGTAGCGTTCTTTTTCCTGGGAAAGGAAGCTGAACTGTGACATCTCTTCCAGTGCCCTTTGGCTGTTGATGTATACCATTTGGCGGTAGATGCTGCGGCAGGTTATCTGTTGTTTGGTCAATCCCATTCCCCACCAGTCCAACTTGGTTTTCCGGGTTACCTCCAGACGGCTGTGTGCGGCAAGGATAACGGCGGGTTCGTTTCTGTATTTCTCGGGTACAGTCATATTTTTAAAGTCGGGCAGGTTCAGCGACCATACTTCATTGCGCACTTCGCTTACGAGCGCAGCATATTTGTCTTCTTCCTTTTGGGCATTTAGTCCCGAAGTGGCAAGTAACATCAGCAGCAGTAGGAAAGAACGTGTTGTTTTCATGGTGATGGCGTTTTATGTTCAATTATTTGTTTAAAGGGTGCTTTGCCGGATTACTATCTGTTCGTTGCAGGCTTTTTTCCATTGTCGCAGGGCATCATTCCAAGCAGGGATAAGAGCAAGTGGAATACGTTTTCTGCGTATCTCCATCACTTTTCGGAAGTGGATATATCCTGCTCCGGCGCGGTAGGAGCAACTGAGGATGCCCTGATTCGTTTCAATGTGAAAGTCTGCAGGCAAATAAGACACGGCATATCCTTGTGGAATATCAATCGTTACCTCGCGTACAATACGGCATCTCCACGGCAGTAGGTAATCCTGCTTGCGGCGGGTGGTGTCAATGGGCTGGTGGAAGAAATCTTCGTGCGGGTCTGCTTCGAGGCAGTACTCTCCATCGGCCGATTGTACGGCAGCGGTATTGTTTATCTGATTGTTTAGCAGGTCTGTCTGCTTCTCCTTGGGGGTGTCATGGTAGAGACTGAGCAGGTATTCCTTGTATTCGCCCGTACTTACGCGGGTGGCGGTGCCTTTCAGGGTAGGGGGATTGCTGTCCGTCATCAAGCGATAGTGATAATTGAGACTGTCCGTAGAGGCGGAGGCATCCTGCTGGGGAAGAGTCAGTATCAGGCAGCTGTCTCCGTTTTCTACCAGTGCTTTTCGGCCTTGTATACCTTGGGGGATGTCTTCGGGCGGTAGGTATCGGTAGGTGGCATCCAGGCAATATCTTTTCCCTTGATGGAAAAGAAGGCAGAAGGCATGGTTGATGGCAGCCAGTGTCGGTACTTCGTCGGGAGAACTGGCGATGTCGTCCGTACCGATATAGGCCATTCGGGCATCGAATCCTTGGGCTTTCAGCAATGTGCGCAGCAGGAGTGCCATTCCCTTGCAGTCGCCGTAACGTTTGCGCAGCACTTCGGCAGGCCGGTCGGGCCGATGTCCTGCCAACCCGTTTTCAAAGGCGATGTAGCGTATGTTCTGCTGTACGTAGGCATAGGTACGGTGTATCTTCTCCAGTTCATCGGTGCATCCGGCAGTAATTTCATCCGTTAGCATTTCGGCTTGGGGGAGAGTGCAGTCCACCTCGGCCAGTCCGTTCAGCCAGCGGTACATATCCTGCACATCCGCAAAGGAACCGGTTACCAGCAGATGGGGATAGAGGCAGTTGTCTGCGGGAGCAGCTTCTTCCTTTCGGGTGGCAGGTACTCCTTTTAAGGTGTAGACAAAAAGGGAATCCCCTTCCTTGTTCACGCTCTTTTCACACCGGATACCGGGACCGAAGTTCTTCTCCACCAGCCGGAAACGGGACAATGCGGCAGGAATGGTGACGGTGATACGTTTCTTGCGGATGAAGTATTCCTCCGGAAAGTAGATGCGTGTAAAGTAGCGCAGGTCATGGAAGGTACGGCTGAACTGTACGGCCGCCTTTTTCCCCTGCCGGCTTAGGGAGAGGTTGAAGTAGCAGATGCGGGTATCGTCGAAGAATACATTTTCCGGTGTGGCATGGCGGTGGATGGCTTTGGGGGCAAGTACTCCCTTGGCTTTGGCTTCGTCCAGGGAGATGAATTCGCCATAGAACATATGAGGTTGTACGGTAGCTCCCATCCGCAAGGCTTCATATTCGGTCTTTCGGGTGTTTTGTACGATGGGGTTGTCTCCTGGTCCTTCTTTGAAAACATAGCTGTCTTCACAGCAGTTGATGATGATATTGTCGTCCATCGTCTGACTGTAGAGACAGCTTGAGAAAATATACAAAAAAATGAAAGAGAAATATTGTTTCCTCATGATGGAGAGGATTTATGTTTATTTCTTGGCGTGCGGATAGTCTATCGTGTAGTGCAGTCCGCGGCTTTCCTTGCGTTCCATGGCTTGCTTTGTTATCAGGTATCCTACGTTTATCATGTTGCGCAGTTCGCACAGCTCTCGGGTAGCCTTGCTCCGCTTGAAGAGTGCTTCTGTCTCCTCGTAAAGTATGTCCAGTCGGTTCCAGGCACGTGTCAACCGGGTATTGCTGCGGACAATGCCTACGTATGCCTCCATAATCTGGTTCACTTCCTTCATGCTTTGTGTGATGAGGACACGTTCTTCGGTGGAAATGGTACCTTCGTCGTTCCATTCGGGAATGTCTTCGTTGAAGTCATAACGTTCCAGTACGCTCAGCGCGTGTTTGGCTGCCGCGTCGGCATAAACCACGGCTTCAATCAGTGAGTTGCTTGCCAGACGGTTGCCGCCATGCAGTCCGGTGCACGAACATTCGCCGATGGCGTACAGGCGGCGGATGCTGCTCTGTCCGTCCAAATCCACCTTGATGCCACCGCAGAGATAATGGGCGGCGGGGGCTACCGGTATGTATTCCTTTGTAATGTCTATACCGATGCTGAGGCATTTCTTGTATATGTTAGGGAAGTGCTTCTTGGTTTCTTCGGGGTCTTTGTGGGTGACGTCCAGATACACATGGTCCTCACCGCGCTGTTTCATTTCGTTGTCGATGGCACGCGCCACGATGTCACGCGGGGCCAGTGAGAGTCGCGGGTCGTACTTCTGCATGAATTCTTTTCCGTCTTTGGTACGCAGCACGCCGCCATAACCGCGCATGGCTTCGGTGATGAGGAACGAGGGGCGGTCTCCCGGATGGAAAAGGGCTGTGGGATGGAACTGGATGAATTCCATGTCTTTCACTGCTCCCTTGGCACGGTAGACCATGGCAATGCCGTCTCCCGTGGCCACCAGCGGGTTGGTGGTATGGCGGTAAACGGCTTCGCAACCGCCCGTTGCCATGATGGTGACTTTGGAAAGGAAGGTATCCACCTCGCCCGTCGCTTCGTTCAGCACATAGGCACCGTAGCACTTGATGCCGGGGGTGTGGCGGGTAACGATGATTCCCTGGTGATGCTGGGTAATGATTTCCACAGCGTAATGGTCGGTCAGTACGGTGATGTTGGGGTGTTGCTTCACAGCTTCAATGAGGCTGGTCTGTATCTCTGCACCCGTATTGTCCTTATGGTGGAGGATGCGGAATTCGGAGTGGCCGCCTTCTTTGTGCAGGTCAAACTCTCCGTCCTCCTTTTTGTCGAAGTTCACTCCCCATTTGATAAGCTCCTTGATTTGTTCGGGGGCATTGCGCACCACCTTCTCTACGGCTTCACGGTCGCTTATCCAGTCACCCGCAATCATGGTATCTTCGATATGCTTTTCAAAATTGTCTACGGCCAGATTGGTGACAGAGGCGATACCTCCTTGTGCAAAATAAGTGTTTGCCTCTTCCAAACCTGCCTTACAAATGAGGGCTACTGTTCCTTTATGCGCTACTTTCAGCGCAAAACTCATACCGGCAAGTCCGGAGCCGATAACGAGAAAATCGAACTTTCTTACCATAGGTTTTGTGTATTAAACGCCGCAAAGATAGTGTAAACCAAACGTAGAGCAAAATAAGCGGGCTTATTTTTATTTGTTATGTAAGGTATTGTTTCAATACTTCATCCAGGGATTTTTCTTTGGGCAATTCCATGTTCTTGCGCATGCGCGAACGGACTACGTTTACACTATTCCGGTTGATTCCCATGATAAGGGCTATTTCGTCGGTACTTTGGTTCATGCAGATGAGCATGGCCAGCAATTCTTCGTTGCGGGTCAGTTGAGGATAACTTTCGCGGAGCTTGGGCAGATAAGAAGGATGTATGGTGGCAAACGACCGGCGGAATGTGTTCTCATCTTCCCTGCTGAGCAGGCTTTGCACGGTGAGCTGGCGAATGGAGTTGAGGTTATTGGTAGCCATGGCCCGTTCTATTTCTTCCGTCAGTTGTTCGTTGCGGCGGTTCAGGTCTTGCTGCCGGGTAATGAGGGTCTGTATTTCCCGTTTGTTGTTTTCTATAAGCTGGTGGTTGGCCTTCCTTCGGATGATGAAATAGGCTGTAGTGGTGATAAGTAGCAACAGTAATGTAATGGAGATGCAGATGTTGTAGAACAACTGCTGTTGCTGCCATTGCACTTGTGCCGAGAGCAGTTTGTTTTCTTTCTCTTTTTGGTTGGCATCAAACCGGATGTTGGCTGCTGCCACAGCACGTTTCTTTTCGTTATTGTCCAGAGAATCGGCAAACTGTCGGTTACGGATGTAGCAACGAGCAAAATCGTCGTTCATGCCTTTGGCCAGATAATAATCCATTAATATCTCGTTGGCATCGCGGCCTTCCATGAACTTCATGTTGATGAGGTCTTGTGCAGCCCGGTCTATCAGGTGTATGCCGTTTTGCTCCTTCCCGGTTTGCAGTAAGGCCCGGCCTAGGTGGAGGTTGAGTTGGTATTTGGCCCATTGGGGCATCCGCACGGTATCGGGACAGATGCTAAGGGCAAGTTGCAGTGCTTTTTCCAAAGAGTCGGGATAGTCCAGATAACTGTTTACCGTTTCTACTTTGTTTACGAATACACCCTTAAAGCTGTTTTGTATCATTGACAACTTTTCTCCCAGCCTGAGGTAGTGGAATACAGAGTCCTTTTGATTCATGTTACGAAAGATCTGGGCACGGTAGCGGTACAAGTCTCCCAGTCCGAAGCTGTCTTTCAGCATGGAGTAGTATTGGGCTTTTTTGTTCATTTCCAGGGCCTGGTCGTACATACCCAGTTCGGCGTAGAGATTAGCTTGTTCTCCGTAGGCAATCACTACATTTCCAGGTGCTATGCTGTCGTTGTAAGTGGCTATGGCTTCTTGGTTAGTGGCTATAGCTTTCTCGTATTCGCCACTGAGGTGGTAATAGATGCCCAACCGTGACATTATCCGCAGCATGTTCGGGAAGTTTCCGCCTTTCCGGTAGACATCTATTGCTTTTTCCAAGATTTGGATGGCTTTGGGTAGATTGTTTCCGGAGTACATGTAGACACCGCTTATGATTTCTGCCTGCCGGATAAAGTCATTGGCACTGGTACAGACCGGTAACTGGAGGTAGTCTTCTGCCAGTCGGACAGCTTCCGGGTTATTGCCATACAGTTGGTTCAGTCCGGCCTTGAAGCTCAGCAGTTCGTGCGGGCAATGTTCGCGGATGAGGGGATGGTTCCCAATGCTGTCCATATAGTCGATGCCGTCTTTGTATTGTTTGGTGTTTATGTAATTGTTCCCGCAGGCATTAAATATCTTGCGGGCATAGTAAATCAGGGTATCTGTAGTTCCGTTTTTTTCTGCCGATTCCAGGATTTCGGGCAAGGTCTGTTTGGCAAGATCCAACGTTTGTCGCGCTTTGTTTTCGAGTAGTAAGGCATTGATTTGTTGAAGGACATTGTTCCAATGCCTCATTTCGTCTTGTTCCGAAGAGGTGGAGCGGTTGGTGCAGGCTACAGCTACGAGAATCAGAAGTAAAAATGAAAGTTTTTTGGCATTCATATTTTGTGGACTGTTTGTTTTGTAAGGCAAAGATATAATTTCTTAATTTAAAATTTACAACAATGGACTTGTTTTTTGTTTCTTGTTAATTATTTGATAATAAATATAATATGAAATTGTATATCAGATTGTATATCGTATTCTTATGGTTAGGTTGTGCATATTTTGCAAATTTGTATAAAACGATTGTAAATATGTATAATGGTGAAATAAGATACAATGAAAACAAAGAAAACAGTGACACCTTTTAATATGCAGGAGATTGCCAGAGCTTTGCGCGAAATGATTTCGGAAGATTCTCCCAATGCTTCGGAGGCTTTGTTGTCCGGAACTCGTGAGGCTGTATTCCGTGAAATCTTTATTTTTCATTATCCTTCTTTTTTAGAGAAACTTTATCAGTCTATTCCGGAGGTGGATAAGGATGAAGAACTGATATGTATGCTGGTAGCTCTTGGACAGTCTGTAAAGGAGATTGCAGAACTGATTTATTTTTCGCCGGAACGGGTAGAATTGTTATGTGCTTCGGTCTGCCGCAAGATGAATGTGACGGAAGTTCGAGAAATGGAGATGCTAATGAAGAAGTTGTTATCATAAAAATACGTACCTTAGCGGCAAAAATCAGATAAAATGAATCGAATCTTTCATGCGCGCATTGCTATGGGGCAGTATCTGTTTCTCATCCTGATAGGTATTCTCGCCGTCTATATGCTTTGGTACAAGTCTCCGTTCCTGGCTGCTATTTTCATGCTTTGGCTGGTGGTTATTATCGAGAAGCTGATTCATACCACCTATACCGTAACGCCCGACGGGAAGTTGGTGCTGTCCTTCGGCCGTTTCTCCCGGAGTAAGGAAATTCTGATGAAAGACATCACTTCTGTGGAGCGTGCTTCTTCCATGCAGGTAGGGCGGTTTGCGGTGATGCGCTATGTGCTCGTGAAATATGGCGAGGGCAAGTGTGCAGTGCTTCTTCCCGTCAAGGAGGAGGAGTTTATCCGGTTACTGGAGGAACGGAGAGGGTGAGCAATATGGTGTGCCCACGTATGCAATTCCGTTTTAATCTGTCGTTATCGCTTCCATGGTAATGTCTCCTGTGTAGCTTTCCGGAGTTGTTTGTATGAACTTTCCCTTTATCTGTCTTTCCGTAGATGCAGGTAATCTTTGAATCATAAATAAAGCTTAATTTTAGCTCTTCTGTTTGCAGTTTTTCGGATATGGCAGCGTCCATTATGTAAAAGAGAAACGAATATGAATTTGAATTGCGCCATTTTACATGCAGACCCGGAGATTGCCGGAAGGTTGGAAGAGTATATCGACAAGGTTCCTTTTCTCTCTTTGCACGGAAAGTACGGCAATCCTCTTGAAGCGCTGAAGGATTATTATGAGACAAAAGTGGAAGTTTATTTTATCGGCATCTATCCGGTGGAAGAAGGTGAAATCAACGGAATGGATTTTTGCAGGCTCTTGTCCTCGTCCACTCGTGTCATTTTCATTACAGACACCGACCGCTATGCTGCCGAATGTTTCCGTCTGGATGCGTTGGACTATCTGATGGACGGGCTCAATTTCTCCACGTTTTTCCAGTCTGTCAGCAAAGCGGCACGCTGGTTCTCTTTGCAGGATGCAGGTACGTCCGACTCCAAACACAGGCAAGGTCCGGAAGAGGTTCCGAAGGTGATTTACATGCGGTGTGACAACCGCATCATGCGGCTCGACCTGGAACGGATAAACTATATAGAAGGTATGGGCGATTATGTGAAGATTTTCTGTAAAGATTCCCCTAAGCCTATCTTGAGCCTATGCAGTATGAAGTACATGGAGGAAAAACTTCCGGCGAACGAATTTATCCGCGTGCACCGTTCTTTTATTGTCCGCATGGACTGCATCAGCGCCATCGGGCGCAGCACATTGCTCATCGAGCAGAAGGATGTCCCCATTGGCGATGCTTACCGCGAAAGGGTGAAAGGGTATGTGTCCAGGCTGGCAGTGTTGTAATACCCTGTTTTCAGATACTATATACTTTGTTTGTTGGATCTATAGTTCCAGCGTGCTGCATCTATATATGCAACGCGTTGCATATATAGATCCAACAAATGATAATCATTCGGTGTAAAATCCGTGTAATCTGTGGTGAACCGGAACCTTGTATTACTTTAGTTTTGCTCTCGAAATCCTTTCCCCGAACGTCAAGTTCAGATTCAGGCTGAATCGGCTTTCCTGCATCAGATTGCTGCGTGTGTTCAGTTGTTTCCGCCAGGTGGCGCCCAGCGAAAGATAGGAGTACCGGATGGGGAAGCTCGCCCCTACACTGGCTTCCAGATACTGCATCTTCCCGCCTTTCAGGTTGATATAGGAGTTGCCGAAACCTATTCCGCCCATCAGCTCGGTGGAACGTGCCAGACGTGGCTTGGTAATGTAGCTGCCTCCCAGGTTCACTTTGTGCTGGTTCTCGTATTTCATGGAAGTGTAGGAGGAGGAGTTGCGGCTCCAGTCCAGGTAGTTGTAGTCGGCGGTCAGCACCCAGCGTTCGGTGGTTATGCTGAGGCCGGTGCCGAGGTGCATGGGCAGATATTGTGTACGGCTGTGGTATCCTTTATCGAGGTTCTCGCTGGTAGATGAGTTGCTGTAAGTCAGTGTATTGTCGTGGCTGATGGGAAGGGAGGGAGCAAATACCAGCCCTGCCGCCCACTTCCGTTGTCCGGTCGCACCCCATTCGTAATGTATGCCGAAGTCCGCATAAAAGGCCTGTTTAGAAGATTCGTACTTTACGACGGCGCTTTCCTGCGTTTCGCTTTGCGTCACTGTGCCCGCTATCATCCCCAGGTTGATGCCGACCGACAGTTGCCTGCTCAGTGCAAAGGCATTGGTGACGTAGCACCGGTATAGTCCGCCCGTACCCTCAAAGAGCGAGTAGGTGTAGTTGCCGGGCATTCCCTCTATCTCTTCTTCGGTCTGGATGACATAGCCCACACTGCTGTATGGTGCTGCACCTACAAGGGCATACCAGCGCGGCAGGACACGGAAGCCCATGCTGATGCGGTTGGGGTTGCCGGTGAAGTTGGAGCTGTGTTCGCTCAGAAAGGAGTAGCGGGCATATGAGGCAGATACACCCACATCGAACGTGAAGCAGGCGGTGTCCATGCGGGTGATGGCTGCGGGGTTCAGCGTGTTCAGAAATCCGGTACGGTTCAGGGCGATGCCCGTGTTGCCCATGCCGGCATAACGTCCGCCGTCACCGGCACTCAGTTCGCCCACTCCGTACATGGAGGTGGGCAGGTTGGTGGTGTTCTGGGCCACGGCGGTGAGGCTTGCCGTACACAGACTGCACAGCAGAAGGGGAATCCGGTAATGGCGTTTCATTGCTCGTTGTATATTTTGAATCTTACGTCTAATCTGCATTGTCTCTCTTGTTCGGGGTCGTTGGTGAAGATGACCTGGTTGAAGGTGGTGGTGCTTTCTTCGTCTGTCAGACTCATCAGCAGTTTCTGCCGCTTGATGCCCGAAGTGCCGTAATTGTTGCGGATGAATTCGGTGAGGTCGAAGGAGTAGTAGGTCTCTTTCCCGTACATCTCGTCGATGGTCAGGTCGCCGGTCTGTACGGTTACGCCGTCACTGCCGTATACGTAGTCCTCCAGCACATTGTTCTCGTCCGTGATATAAAGGCGGATGTCATTGGGAAGCTGGCTCACTTCGTTGTAGCTCCGGGCCAGAGGATAGAGGTAGAGTGTGGCGCTCTCTATGGAGACTATCTGTCCGGCACTTCCGAGGCTGTTGAGGTAGGGGAATTCCAGTTGGTTGTAGTAACCCGTCAATCCCTGCATATAGGCCAGGCAACCCATGTCGTTGGAGTGGACGAGGTTCTCTATTCCGCTTTTCAGGGAAGCAAGGTGGGTGCCGGTGGGGTCGTGCCGGATACCGGTATAGGCATAGTCGGTGTTTACGCTGAAAGTCAGCACTTGTCCGGTACGTTGGTTGGAGACTTCCTGGTAGTGGAGGTTGATGCTCATGGCAGAGTCGTTCACCATGAATCCGGTGATACACTGCCCGTCGTTTTCGGGAACAAAGACCAGTCCGGGGAATTTCTTCTTGAACTTGTCTTGGGTATCGAAGTAGTCATCTTGGGCCACGAGGTCATTCAGCAGTTGTTGTCCCCATGAGTCGGGCAGGCGGACGCTTACTTCCTTCTTCCGCCCCGGGCAGGGGGTGAAGGTAAAGCTGAAGAGTGGGGCATCTTCCGTCGGGAGTACGGTGCTGTTGTAAAGGTCCTCGTCGTTGTCCAGCACGATAGGGCTTTTCAGCCGGTAGATGGAGATGCGCTGTTGCGTCAGGGTATCTCCCCAGAAATGGCCCGAAGGTATCATTCGCAGTACGAGGGAGTCGAGGGTATAGGTATAGTCTGTGTTGGGGGTGAAGTCGGACGTGGAGTATTCGGCATAGTAGGTGGCGGATACTTCTCCCCAGGCGCTGCTCCGGTAATGTCCTAGCTGGCAGATGCTGTCGCCCCGGGTCTCTATGGAGTCTAGCAGGATGGTGCTGATGTCTACCGAGCAGGTGTCTGCGTATACATTATAGAAGGAGCTTTCCACGAGGCTCTTTCCAAGCTGCGAGTTCTCGTCCTGGCAGGCGCAGAAGATAGCGAGGACTGCGAATAAGCTGTACAATGACTTCTTCATTTCTGTTCTTTTAGTTGGCGGCAAAGGAAAGGCAAAACTTTTATATCTTCCTACAAAAATCGGCGTTCGGACGGTTTTTATCGGTAAAGGCGTTTAACGGGAATTTCGGACTGTTCGTCGGTTATTTTTGTCGGTGTGGTTGCGGTGGTTTACTTTTGCGGACAGACAAAAAGGACCTCCCGCAGCTTCTTGTTTTGGAAAGTGGGAAGTATAAAGCTTAATCATTAAAAAAACAATAAACAATGAACAGACTATTGGTAGGAATAATGTTGCTGGCCATCGTGTGCATTGCCGGCAGTTGTACGGACGAGGATGAATACACTCAGGGGCAGTGGATGAAGAAAGCCAGCTATAACGGTGTGTACCGCGCTTATGCCTCCGGCTTCACCATCGGCAATTATGGATATTTGTGTGGCGGCTTCTACGGAGCGAACAAGGATTACCTGAACGACCTTTGGGAGTATGACATGAGCCGGAACAGCTGGACGCAGTGTGCCGACATGCCCGTTGCCGGGCGCAAGGCTGCCGTGGGCTTTGCCGTGAATGGCAAGGGATACATTACGACCGGTTCCGTAAAGGACGGCTCCTCGTCCTACTGTGTAGCAGATACCTGGGAGTATGACCCTGCCACGGATACCTGGACACGGAAAGACGACTTCAAAGGTGGAGTACGCGATGGTGCCCTGGCTTTCAGTATAGGCGGATATGGCTATGTCGGTACGGGCTGCAACAGCGACGCTACCGGCAGCGAGAGTGCCTACAAGATGGACTTCTACCGTTTCAACCCCAATGGCACCGAAGGTTCGCAATGGGAAGCGGTGAGCGGGTATGGAGGCGAGAAGCGCTACTTCGGTACGGCATTCGTCATCGATGAGGTGGCCTACATCTGTTGCGGGCGAAACAACAGTACCGATCTGGTGGATTTCTGGAAGTTCGACGGAAGCAACTGGACCCAGTTGCGTGACATTGCCGATACGGACTCCGACAATGACTATGACGATGACTACGCCATCACACGGTCCGAAGCCGTATCCTTCGTCATCGGTGGAAGGGGATTTGTGGCTACGGGAATACGTAACAGCACTTCCTTGAGCAGCGACTACTGGCTGTACGACCCTGACAAGGACTTATGGTACGGCGATTCCGATGACGACTTTACCCCCATTACAGATGTACATAATTATCCTTCCGGTGCTTCTTCGCGCAGGGCTGCCGTTGGTTTCTCTACCGGCGAACGTGGTTTTGTGCTGACGGGAACAAGTGGTACCAGCTACTTTGATGATGTGTACGAACTTCTACCCGATGAGGAAGAGGAAGTCTGATTCGCCCCATAACTGAACGGAACTTATGAAGCTGATGTTTATTATGATAAAGATAGGTGTACCGGCTGTGATGGCGGTATGCCTTTCTTGCTGTTCGGGTCATACTGCCGGCGGTGGCAATGAGTTGAAATGCCGGGTGATGGAGGTGGAAGGCGGTTACGGCTACGTGGTGCTGCATGGAGCCGATACCCTGATATATCAACCTTTTATACCTGCTTTGAGCGGTCGCCTGCCATTTGCAACAAAGGTGGAAGCGCTGGCGGCCGGTCGGCTGGTATGCCGTAAGCTTGCCGATGGGCAAGCTCCGGCATTGAGCAGGGAGGAGGTGGAGTCTTGTCTGACAGACACCGGACTCTAATCTTCTAAAGAATCCTTTACTTCGTGATGTATTTCCGAGCAGTCATAAGGGTATCTCTGCATGAATTTACCCTTGAGTACCTTCTTTGTATCGCTACCGGGACGTGAAAGAGTGGCGGTGAATGTCACTTGAAGCCGTTTGTAGTAGATGGTTGAAGTGTATATGTTCCATTTCATACCTACTATGTCTACTTCAAAATGTTTATATCTCAGTTCGTCTTCTTTGTAATACTTGCCTTGGTTGATGAAGAATAACAGTTGTTGTCCCATGATTATTTTTCCGTCTTCTATGTGGTTGGGCAGATAGATGCTACGTTTCTCCGGGTCTATGCTTTTGAAGGTTTCATCAGAGTGCCCATCGGGTATGAATGCGTATTCTGTCCATTTATTGATGAATGGATAGTAGTCATGCTTGTCGGTTGTGTTTCCCAGATTTTCATTTTTATAGGTACTCTTATCAGGTCCTGTTCCGGCTTCTTTCACTCCGTCACCTTCTTCCACGCTGTATTCGATGGACTCTATCTGATAGAAGTTAGTGCACGGTTCTTGGTGTATGATGATTTGTTCCTTGTAGAGTCCCGTTTTCATCTCAAGGTTGATGATGAGGCTACGGGATTCACCTAAGTCAAAGTTGTCTTTAAAGTGCAGGATGAGATGGCTGTCGGTGTCCCGTTCCAAGTCCCACCATTTATAATGCAGGCTTCCCGTACCTTCCAGTTGTGGGAGCTTGTTGCCATCCATCATGAGGTCTCCCCATGGGGTGGTGATGGAGGTTATGCGCCAGTCGCCGCGTGTTAGGTCTATCTGCAGGGTAGAGGCTTCGCCCTTCACGGTAGTTTCCTGAAAGGGCGAGAGGCGGATTTCATCGCTATCATTGCAAGCCGTCAGGCCGCAAAGGAAAAGAGCGAACAAAAGGATGGATTGGAATAAGTCAGTCGTTTTCATGTTGATTATTATTTGATTTATGTCCATTGGACGTGGCATTCTTTATAAATGCTGCACGACAAAGATAATTATTTCCTCTTTACGCTGTATTCTCCGAAAGAAAGAAGTACTCTTTTTTGCCGGATAATACGGGTTTTATTAACTTGCGCACAAATTATCGCTAATCATTAACCACTAACCATTAATTCCATGAAATACCAAGTTGCCATTATCGGTGGAGGTCCTGCGGGATATACTGCTGCCGAAGCTGCCGGAAAAGCAGGATTGAGTGTCGTACTATTTGAGAAGCAGAGTCTCGGTGGAGTGTGCCTGAATGAAGGGTGTATCCCTACCAAGACCTTGTTGTATTCGGCCAAGACCTATGACGGAGCCCGCCATGCTGCAAAGTATGCGGTCAGTGTGCCCGAAGTATCGTTCGATTTGCCCAAGATTATTGCTCGCAAGCAGAAGGTAGTGCGCAAGCTGGTATTGGGAGTCAAAGGAAAGCTGACTGCCCATGGTGTGACGATTGTCAGCGGAGGGGCCACAGTGACGGACAAGAATCATGTGGAGTGCGGCGGAGAAACCTACGAATGCGATAACCTGCTGCTCTGCACCGGTTCCGAAACCTTTGTCCCTGCCATTCCCGGCATAGACAAAGTGTCCTATTGGACTCATCGTGATGCACTGGATAACAAGGAACTGCCCGCTTCGCTTGCCATCATCGGCGGCGGTGTCATCGGTATGGAGTTCGCTTCTTTCTTCAACAGCCTGGGAGTGCAGGTAACCGTCGTCGAGATGCTGGACGAGATACTGGGAGGCGGTATGGACCGAGAGCTGGCGGGTATGCTCCGTGCAGAGTACGCTAAGCGGGGAATCAAGTTCATGCTGAGTGCAAAAGTAGTGTCTGTCATGCCGGATACTGCCGAAGCTTCTTCCCTTATCCAGGTGAATTATGAAACAGCCGACGGTCCCGGTTCCGTCGTTGCCGAACGGCTTCTGATGAGTGTCGGGCGCCGTCCGGTAATGAAAGGCTTCGGATTGGAGAATCTGGGCTTGGAAAGAACGGAGCGCGGAAATGTCTTTGTCAACGGACAGATGCAGACTTCAGTTCCCGGAGTATATGCTTGCGGCGACTTGACGGGATATTCCTTGCTGGCGCATACAGCCGTCCGCGAGGCGGAAGTAGCCATACATTCCATCATTGGCAAGAAGGACACTATGAGCTATCGTGCCATCCCCGGCGTAGTGTATACCAATCCCGAAATAGCCGGTGTGGGCGAGACAGAAGAATCCCTGCAGAAGAGAGGCGTTGCCTATCGTGCTGTGAAGTTTCCGATGGCGTACAGTGGTCGCTTTGTAGCAGAGAATGAAGGAGTGAATGGCGTCTGCAAGTTACTGTTGGGCAGTGACGATACCGTATTGGGGGCACATGTCTTGGGTAATCCCGCTTCGGAAATCATCACGCTGGCAGGCATGGCTATTGAACTGAAACTTACTGCCGATGAATGGAAGAAGATTGTCTTTCCGCACCCCACGGTGGGAGAGATATTCAAGGAGGCATTGTAGAACCCATGACTATTGTTTCATATAAACATAAAAGATGAAAACCGTAAAGCTAATCACCTGCGACGATGCCTTTCAGGCACATGTTATTCAGGGTGCCTTGAAGAATGAGGGCATTGCGTCTGTTTTGCATAATGAAAACATGTCTTCCGTGATGCGCGGATATGTCCGTGATGTCACGGGAGTGGATATATTTGTCTATGAGGACGAATATGACAATGCCCTCCGTCTGCTTGAACGGAACCAGATGATTCCGGAACAGTTGAGGTACTGCCCCCATTGCGGTTCGGATGAGATTAAGTTTGTGCTGAAGAAGAGCCATCGGGTGCGTGCTGTGGTGGCTGCTGTTATTGCGGCATTGTCGGCCGCACCTCCGGGCACTGAGCATTGGGAGTATGTATGCAGGAAGTGCGGCACTCATTTTGAGAAGCCGGTGGCGAAAGGAACAGTTGAAGAATAATCAGGTGTTTATTCTTTTAACCGCTTTTCAATCCAGTCCCGGTTTTTACGTCCCAATCGGCTTTCCGCAAAATCCAGGAAAGCCGATGTGTCTGTTATATGGGCTTGGATGACACCTGCCAGAAAGTTGAAGAAAGGTTCTTCACCCACTCGGACAAGCAGGTCGGCGAGTAGTACTGACCCTTTCCTATAGAGGGCAAGATGCGCTTCGCGGTCGTTGCGGTCAATACCCCAGATAGGACGGATATGGCGTGTTTCCTTACGGTAGGCGTCGATGTAAGCGGCATAGGCTTTTTCGCCGCGGGCGTGGCGTATGTATTGCAAAGCACTGAATTCGGCAAAAGATTCGTTCAGCCAGTCGTGCCAAGATTCCACCGGAGCCTTGTTCCACCAGAAGTGGCCGATTTCGTGGGCGGTGTTCTTGAGTACATATTCATTGAATGTTCGGGAACTGAGCATAATGAAATTTTTACGGCTGTACCCTCCTGAGGTGCCGGAAGCTGAAAGCAGGAATTTCATGTAAATATCCTCATCTCCCGCAATTTTATAAAGGCGTCGGAAGAATTTCAAGGCATTGTGGCAACATTGAAGTGCCGAGTCTGCACCGGCATCCGGGAAGTCTGTATAGATAAGTTCAATGGTAGTTCCGTTATCATTGATGCGGCGGCTTTTCAGCATGGGTGAAGCCAGGATAACATTGTCGAAATTCTCCCAAGGTTGCTCCATTTCCCATATCCCTTCTTCTGTATGGGAAATAATACCTGAGCCGCTCACCGTATAACCGTCAGTGATGCCGATTCGTAAGTGCGAATAATCTGCCCGGTTACCGTTGCAGACAGGATACCATCCCGTATAGTAACCAAGTTCAATCCAATGGTCATTGAATGATTTTGCAGGGCCCTGCACTTCCTGCATGTAGAGTGTGTAACGGGTATTTATGCGGCAGCGGTCATCGGCTCCTGCCGGCCGGTAGAGGGTCAAGGTCCGTCCGTCGGGAATGAATTGGGCAGGTGCTGGGGCAAGCGTATCGAAACGGTAGGTTATCTCCCGGCTGCTGTGGCGTAGTGTGTCGATACGGGCATGGCGCCATAGTACCAACGAGATTGAGTCACTGTCATGGAAATCGACTTCAAACGAACCGCCAACTTCGACTTGTCGGTTCGGTACATCAATCTGTACGGTTAAGTCATAACTGACAATGCGCGGAGATTCTTGTGCCCGAAGCATGGGGGAGAAAAGGAGGCATATTGTAAAGCTGGCAATTGTAAGTTGTAGTTTCATGGTACATCAATTTTAGAGTGATAGTAACTGGGAGATTTTGCCTATGCAATCTATGCAAAAGTAGTATTTTTAAAGGAATATTAAGATGGATGGCTGGATATAATTTATGAAAAGACTACCTCGTTGTTGTTCATTTGTAAGATTGTCGTACTTTTGCCTTTAAAGATAAATATATTTATGAAAAGGATATTGTTGCTGTTAATTTTATCCGTCTGCCTGCTCCCATTATGGCCCCAAGAGACGGTAACTCCGGTGAAGCCGCTCTCTGCGCGGATTGATGCGTTGATAGAACACAAACTTCCCGCAGGCTCTAATGTGGCCATTTCGGTCTATGACCTGACTGCCGGAAAGCCCTTGTACGGCTATCAGGCGGACAAGCTTTCCCGTCCCGCTTCCACCATGAAGCTGCTGACCACCATTACCGCCCTTTCCCGTCCCGAAGCCGACGAGCCGTTCCGTACGGAAGTGTGGTATCAGGGAACCATTGAGCGCGATACCTTGCAGGGGGATATGTATGTGATAGGCGGTTACGACCCGGAGTTTGATGAAGAGGCATTGGATTCCCTGGTGGCTACCGTGGCCCGTTTCCCCTTCTCTGTCATCAAAGGCAAGGTGTATGGAGATGTCTCCATGAAAGACTCCTTGTACTGGGGCAGCGGCTGGTTGTGGGATGATACTCCCTATTCCTTCCAGCCCTACCTCTCACCGCTGATGCTGAATAAAGGAGTGGTGAAGGTTACCGCCACACCCGGCGAACGGGGCGACAGCGCACGCCTTGAATGCACTCCCGCCTCTTCCTATTATACACTGACGAACAAGACCCAAAGCCGTACCCCTTCTGCCGGACGTTTCCGTGTGTCGCGCGACTGGCTGGTGAACGGGAACAACATCACCGTGACGGGCAACGTCGATGCCCGCCGTGCAGGTACGGTCAATATATTTTCTTCGCAGGACTTCTTCATGCATACCTTTATGGAACGGTTGCAGGCACGGGGCATCCGGTGCATTCCGGCGGTAGATGCGGAAGTCTCTTACCTCTTCGGTGAGTTCCGGCAAGACAGCCTCTCCGTACGGATGGCTTCCTATGAAACTTCCGTGCAGGATGTGGTGAAACAGATAATGAAGGAGAGCGATAATCTCAATGCCGAAGCCATGCTCTGCCGGTTGGGTGTGCAGAGCAGCGGAAAGAAGCGTGTCTCTGCCGAGGACGGGCTTTCTGCCATCCGCATGCTGATAAAAGAGATGGGATATAACCCCGATAGGTATAATCTGGCAGATGGTTGCGGTCTTTCCAATTACAACTACATTTCACCGGAACTCTTGGTTTCTTTCCTGCGATATGCCTACTCGCGTACGGATGTTTTCCAGAAACTTTATAAGGCTTTGCCCATTGGCGGCGTGGACGGTACACTGGAGTTCCGCATGAAGAAAGGCACCCTTTCCCACAGAAATGTACATGCCAAGACGGGTTCCTTTACCGCCATCAACTGCCTGGCCGGCTACCTTAAAGCCCGCAACGGACACGAGATAGCCTTTGCCATCATGAACCAGAATGCACTGTCGGGCAGGGAAGCACGCGCTTTCCAGGATGCGGTGTGTGATGAGATGATACGTTGAGGTTTAGCCATCGTAAAGTTGACCTTTAGCGTCGTAAAGTTAAGGTTTAGCTTCCTAATGCAGACCTTTACGGAGTGAGCCCCAAGAGTAGGGGAAATCATTCCTCTTTCGTATTGCGGTAGCGTGCCGGAGACATACCCAGATAAGACTTCACATACTTCCCGAAGAAAGACTGGTTGGGGAAATTAAATTCTTCTGCAATCTCCTTGATGGACTTGTCCGAATGCTTCAGCCGGTACTTGATGTGCTCGATGGCACTTTCGTTAATCAAGTCCAGCGGTGTACGTCCGCATGCCTGCTTGATGACCTTCGAAAAGTGTTTGGGACTATAGCATAGTGCATCGGCATAATATCCTACAGAACGGTGTATGCCGTTGTCTTTGGACAACATCTCTATAAACTTACGCAGGATATAGTCGGACTGTTTGATGCTTTCTTTTGTATCGACTGTCATTTCTGAAGGGTTCACTTCTTTGTTGAGGTGTCCCAACATCTCACAGAAAATGGCAGAAAACAAGTATTGCATCACTTCCCTGTGATAGTGATGAGGCTCGTCGTTTATCTTTGCCATAAGCAGTTCCCGGTAGAATTTGAAGATTTCCTTGTCCCCTTCCTCCCCGACAGACTTTATGGGATTGTTGTGGATATGCATAACGGTATTCCATGTATCCTTCTCCATCTTGACCACGCGTTGTAGGAACTGTGTGGAGAATGCGGCAAGCCTTATCTTGTGCTTTGGGCTTACCATCGCGTGGCTGATAATGGTATTGGGAAGGCCGAGCAGTAAGTCGCCTGCTTCCAGTTGGTAGGTTTTGTAGTTGACGTCCAACTGGATGCAGCCTTCTAGACAGATAGCGATAAGGAAGCATCCCAATCTTATTGTATCTTCATTGTAGGGGCTTCCCTCCAGACTGTTGATTATGACAAAGTCATTGTCTACATAGTCAAGGACATGTTCGCTGTTTTTAAAGTCCGCGATTTCTACGATTTTTATGTTCCCTTTCTCCATATTCTTCCTTTTTCGTTTTGCAAAGTTGGTGAATAATGGGAAATATGGGATGTTCCATTATGCGGCTTTCTTGTTCTATATGTCATTTATAGACAATTCATTAGCCTTAAAAAAGATGAATGTCGAAAAAGGAACATCTTTGGAGTGTAATTGGTCATTATGGCGTTGTTCCTTTCTCCTACTTTTGCCACCAGTTTTAACAAAAAGACAATGAGAAAAAGTATGATTACATTGAACAGGAAATGGATACGGCTGATAGGGATTGTCGGTTGTACAATGTGTTTGGCATCTTGCAAGCAGGCATCGGATGCTTCCGGAATGAAACCTTCTTATGCTACCATGAAAGTGGAGGCGACGGACAAAGAGCTTTCCACTTCGTACTCAGCAACGATACGCGGACGGCAGGACATAGATATTTATCCGCAAGTGTCGGGTACCATCGAGAAGTTGTGTGTGACCGAGGGGCAGAAGGTGCGCCGGGGACAACTGCTTTTCATCATCGACCAGGTTCCCTACAAGGCTGCACTCAAAACGGCCGTTGCCAATGTGGAAGCGGCACGTGCCGCACTGGCTACTGCCGAACTGACTTATAACAGCAACAAGGAATTGTATGCGCAGAAAGTGGTTTCGGAATTCAGCCTGAAGACTGCCGAAAACAGCTACCTTACCGCCAAGGCGCAACTCTCGCAGGCCGAGGCCCAGGAGATAAGCGCACGCAACAACCTCTCCTATACGGAAGTGAAGAGTCCCAGCGACGGGGTGGTGGGGGCATTGCCCTACCGTGCAGGGGCATTGGTCAGCCCCAGCTTGCCGCAACCGCTGACAACGGTCAGTGACAACAGCGACATGTACGTTTACTTTTCCATGACCGAGAACCAGTTGCTTGCCCTGACCCGCCAATACGGAAGCATGGACGAGGCATTGAAGAACATGCCTCAAGCGGAACTGAGACTGAACGACAATTCCGTCTATGACAAGAAAGGAACCATCGAGTCCATCAGTGGCGTCATTGACCGTCAGACGGGTACGGTAGTGGCACGTGTGGTATTTCCCAATGAATCGCGCCTGCTCCACAGTGGGGCGTCGGGCACGGTGGTGGTGCCTACCACTTATAAGAACTGTATTGTGATTCCGCAAGAGGCCACCGTGCAGTTGCAGGACAAGACAGTGGTATATAAGGTAGTGGATGGCAAGGCCGTTTCTGCCTTGATTACCGTGGCCGGAATAAATGACGGACGCGAATACGTAGTGCTGGACGGACTGGAAGTCGGCGACGAGATTGTTTCCACCGGTGCCGGACTGCTGCGCGAAGGGACACAGGTGAAATAATGAACTGCTATTTATCAACTATCAATGACCCATTAAGATGAAAGGAAATATATTTATAAAGCGGCCGGTGATGGCTATCTCCATATCCGTACTGATTCTGGTGATAGGGCTTATCTCGCTCTTTACGCTGCCGGTGGAACAGTATCCTGATATTGCACCTCCCACGGTGTACGTCAGCGCCAACTACACCGGTGCAGATGCCGAAGCCGTATTGAACAGTGTCATCATGCCGTTGGAGGAGAGCATCAACGGTGTGGAGAACATGATGTACATCAGCTCTACCGCCACCAATGCCGGTTCTGCCACCATACAGGTCTACTTCAAGCAGGGCACGGACCCCGACATGGCTGCGGTGAACGTACAGAACCGCGTATCCAAGGCGCAGGGACTGCTGCCTGCCGAAGTGACGAAAATCGGTGTGACTACCCAGAAGCGCCAGACCAGCTTCCTGCAAATCGGTGCTTTGGTAAGCACCGACGGACGCTACGACCAGACTTTCCTAGCCAATTACCTCGATATCAACGTGATTCCGCAGATTAAGCGTATCGAAGGTGTGGGTGATGTAATGGAGCTGGGCGATACATACAGCATGCGTATCTGGCTGAAACCGGAACGGATGGCGCAGTATGGACTGGTTCCTTCGGATGTGACCGCCGTATTGGGCGAGCAGAACATCGAAGCGCCTACCGGTTCGCTGGGCGAGAATTCAAAGAACGTGTTCCAGTTTACGATGAAGTATCGCGGACGTCTGAAGAGTGTGGAGGAATTCCAGAACACGGTGGTACGCTCGCAGAGTGACGGTTCCGTGCTCCGTCTGAAGGACGTGGCGGATGTGGAGCTGGGTACGCTGACCTATGGTTTCCGCAGTGAGATGGACAGCAAGCCGGCGGTACTTTTCATGATGTTCCAGACGGCAGGCTCCAACGCAACCGCCGTCAACAAGCAGATTACCGCACAGATAGACGAGATGAGGAAGAGCCTGCCCGAAGGGACGGAATTTGTGACGATGATGAGTTCCAACGACTTCCTCTTCGCTTCCATACACAATGTGGTGGAGACACTGGTCATTGCCATTATACTGGTAATTCTGGTGGTGTATTTCTTCCTGCAGGACTTCAAGAGTACGCTTATACCCTCCATTTCCATTATCGTGTCGCTGGTCGGCACGTTTGCCTGCCTGGTGGCTGCGGGGTTCAGTCTCAATATCCTGACGCTGTTTGCGTTGGTGCTTGCCATCGGTACGGTGGTGGACGATGCCATCGTGGTGGTGGAGGCGGTGCAGTCCAAGTTCGATGCCGGATACAAGTCCCCTTACCTTGCCACGAAGGATGCGATGGGCGATGTGACGATGGCCATCATCTCTTGTACCTGCGTGTTCATGGCGGTATTTATCCCCGTGACGTTTATGGGCGGTACTTCGGGCGTGTTCTATACGCAGTTCGGTGTCACGATGGCAACGGCGGTGGGCATCTCCATGATTTCGGCATTGACGCTTTGTCCCGCCTTGTGTGCCATCATGATGCGTCCGTCGGACGGTACGAAGAGTGCGAAGAGCATCAACGGACGGGTGCGTGCGGCATACAATGCCTCGTTCAACGCCGTGCTGGGCAAATATAAGAAAGGTGTGATGTTCTTCATCCACCACCGCTGGATGGTGTGGACTTCATTGGCGGCTACCGTCGTATTGCTGGTTTACCTGATGAGTACCACCAAGACGGGGCTTGTGCCGCAGGAGGACCAGGGTGTCATCATGGTGAACGTCAGCACGTCTCCGGGAAGCACGCTGGAAGAAACTACGAAGGTGATGAGCAAGCTGGAGGACATCCTGAAAAACACTCCCGAGATAGAACACTATTCCAAGGTGGCAGGATACGGACTGATGTCCGGTCAGGGCACTTCCTACGGTACCATCATCATCCGTCTGAAGGACTGGGGCGAGCGGAAGGGGAGCGAACACACGTCCGACGCTGTGGTGGCCCGTCTCAATGCCCAGTTCTACGGCGTGAAAGAGGCGCAGATATTCAGCTTCCAGCCGGGTATGATTCCGGGCTATGGTATGGGTAACTCCCTGGAGCTGAACCTACAGGACAGAACGGGTGGTGACATGGCTACGTTCTACGAGGCAGTGATACAGTTTCTGGGTGCGTTGAACCAGCGTCCTGAGGTGGCTATGGCGTATACCTCTTATGCTATGAACTTCCCGCAGGTATCGGTAGATGTAGATGCGGCCAAGTGTAAGCGTGCGGGCATCTCGCCGGGTGCGGTGCTCGACGCATTGGGCAGCTATTGCGGCGGTGCCTATATTTCCAACTACAATCAGTTTGGCAAGGTGTACCGCGTCATGATGCAGGCATCGCCCGAATATCGTCTGGACGAACAGGCACTGGGTAATATGTTTGTGCGCAACGGTACGGAGATGGCTCCGGTCAGCCAGTTCGTGACGTTGAACAAGGTGCTCGGTCCGGAGACGGCAAACCGTTTCAATCTGTACAGCGCTATCGCCGCTAATGTGAATCCGGCGGAAGGATATTCGTCCGGTGAAGTGCAGAAAGTGATTGCGGAAGTGGCAGAACAGACATTGCCGCTGGGCTACGGTTACGAGTACGGAGGTATGGCACGTGAGGAAGCCAATACTGGTGGTGCGCAGACTGTCTTTATTTATGCCATTTGTATCTTCCTTATCTATCTCATCCTGGCATGTCTTTATGAGAGTTTCCTGATACCGTTTGCGGTCATCTTCTCCGTACCGTTCGGGCTGATGGGTTCATTCCTCTTTGCCAAGGTTCTGGGATTGGAGAACAACATCTATTTGCAGACGGGTGTGATTATGCTGATTGGCTTGCTCGCCAAGACGGCCATCCTGATTACGGAGTATGCCATCGAGCGGCGCCGCAAGGGAATGGGCATTGTGGAATCAGCTTATTCGGCCGCCCAGGTCCGTTTGCGTCCTATCCTGATGACGGTGCTGACGATGATATTCGGTATGCTTCCGCTGATGTTCTCGAGTGGTGCGGGCGCCAACGGTAACTCTTCGCTGGGTACGGGCGTAGTAGGCGGCATGCTCATCGGAACGCTAGCGCTGCTTTTCGTCGTTCCGGTGTTCTACATCATCTTCGAGTACTTACAGGAGAAGGTTCGTCCGCCAATGGAGGAAGAAGCCGATATGCAGGTATTGCTTGAAAAGCAGAAGAGTGAGGCAGAACGGGCGAAAGATTGAGGAAAATAAAATAAAAACAGATTGGAACAATGAAGAAACATATCATCCTATTGTCCGCCGCCGGTTTGCTGTTCAGCAGTTGCGGCGTGTACACCAAATACAAACCTGCTACCGAGGTCCCCGACGGCCTCTACGGGGAAGAAATAGCCACTTTTACGGAGAGCACCGACGGTTCTCCGGTGGCTCCCGAAGACAGCCTGGACCTTGGCCTGGGCGGCATGGACTGGCACGAGCTTTTCACCGACCCACATCTGCAGGCACTCATCGAACAAGGGTTGCAGAACAATACCGACTACCAGTCGGCACAGCTTCGCGTGGAAGAGGCCGAAGCCACCCTGCTGTCCGCAAAGCTTGCCTTCCTGCCCTCCTTTGCCCTTGCGCCGCAGGGCACGGTGAGCAGCTTTGACAGCCACAAGGCCACACAGACCTATTCGCTGCCCGTTACTGCCAGTTGGGAGCTGGATATTTTCGGCCGCATGCGCAATGCCAAGAAACAGTCGAAGGCGCTCTATGCGCAGAGTCAGGACTATCGCCAGGCCGTGCGTACCCAGCTCATTGCCGGGATAGCCAATACTTACTATACCCTGCTGATGCTGGACCAGCAGCTTGCCATCTCCAGGCAGACCGAAGAGACGTGGCGGGAAACCGTTGCTTCCACCCGTGCCCTGATGAATGCGGGCATGGCGAACGAATCCGCCGTGTCGCAGATGGAGGCCACGTACTATCAGGTGCAGACTTCCGTGCTCGATTTGGAAGAACAGATAAACCAGGTGGAGAACAGCCTTGCGCTGTTGCTGGCAGAGACGCCCCGTCATTACGAGCGCGGTGTGCTGGCAGAGCAGCAGTTCCCCGTGGGCTTTTCTATAGGGATTCCTGTTCAGATGCTTTCCTGCCGTCCTGATGTCCGTTCGGCTGAGCGGACACTGGAAGCGGCGTTCTACGGCACCAATGCGGCGCGCTCTGCCTTCTATCCCTCCATCACGCTGGGCGGGAGTGCGGGCTGGACCAATTCTGCCGGTTCAATGATTGTGAATCCCGGCAAGTTCCTGGCTTCGGCAGTGGGTTCGCTGACGCAGCCGCTCTTTGCCCGCGGGCAGGTCATTGCACAGTACCGCATAGCCCGTGCCCAGCAGGAGGAGGCTTCCCTTGCCTTCCAGCAGACATTGCTGAATGCAGGCAGCGAGGTGAACGATGCCTTGACTGCCTGGCAGACAAGCCTATCCAAAAGCGAACTGCTGGACAAGCAGGTAGCTTCCTTGCAGACAGCTGCCCGCAGCACTTCCCTGCTGATGGAGCATGGCAACACCACCTATCTGGAGGTGCTTACCGCCCGGCAGACATTGCTCAACGCACAACTGGCACAGACGGCAAATCGATTTTCTGAAATACAAAGCCTGATTAACCTCTACAAGGCGTTAGGGGGAGGTCAGGAATAGAGTGTCATCATACTACTCTCTCTGCATCTTCATTTTAAATGTGAAGGAAGGGCTGTCTGGGAAGTGATTCCGGGGCAGCCCGCTTTCAATGAATAGGAGGGATTAAATGGAGGCAAGTATTTCTCTAGACAAATTATTGCAGTTTTTCACTCAATGCGAACGATAAGTGTTGGCTCGGTGAGAGATCGATTGAAGAAACTGAAAAGGAAACTGAAGCAAAAGATAGTGAGTTTACCGGTAAGAAGGAGGTTTTGCCAGGAATTGATGCAGGGATGTAGTAGGTACTGAAATAGCTTGTTGTTGGAACTATAGATGCAGCGTGTTCCATCTATATATGCAACGCGTTGCATATATAGATCCAGCAAACCGGAAATATACATGCAACGCGGTATATCTTTCGGGCGGTTTTTCTCCGCCTTTTTAGGGAGCAGTTTATTTATACTGTGCCCAGTCTACATTCTTCATGTCTCCACTTTTGGCCAGCTCAGCGTGCATAGCCAGTGCGGCGCGCAGGGCATGGGGAGTCTGTGACTTGCCGTCGGTCAGTTTCAGGTAATCCCACAGAATGTTCTTGTAGTCCGGATGAACACAGTTTTCGATGATGGCTTGTGCACGTTCTTTCGGACTCTTGCCGCGGAGGTCGGCCACACCTTGTTCGGTGATGATGATGTTGACGTCATGCTCCGTGTGGTCCATGTGCGAAACCATCGGCACGATAGCCGAGATTTTACCTTCCTTGGCAACGGACGGACAGGTGAAGATGGAGATATAGGCATTGCGGGTGAAGTCACCGCTTCCACCGATACCGTTCATCATCTTCGTACCGCCGATGTGCGTGGAGTTCACGTTGCCGTAGATGTCGGCTTCGATGGCGGTGTTGATGGAGATAACACCGAGTCGGCGCACCACTTCCGGGCTGTTGGAGATTTCCGACGGACGGAGCACCAGCTTGTCGCGGAAGAAGTCCATATCCTGGTAGATGCCTTCCAGGCAGTCGTTCGTTACGGTCAGTGAGCAGGCGCTTCCGAATTTCACGCGGCCTTCGCGGATAAGTCCGATAACGGAGTTCTGGATAACTTCTGTGTACATTTCAAACGGCGGGATGGTCTTGTCACGTCCCAAAGCACCCAGTACGGCATTGGCAATGTTGCCCACACCAGATTGCAGCGGCAGGAAGGTAGGCGGAATGATTCCGCGTTTCATGTCGGCGGCAAGGAAGTCGGCCACGTTCTGTCCGATTTTGTCGGTCAGCGGGTCGGCGGCGGCAAACGAACGTGCCTCGTCCGGCCAGTTAGTCTCCACTACGCCGACAATCTTTTTCGGGTCTACCTGGATGTAGGGCAGGCCGATACGGTCACTCGGTTTGTAGATGGGGATTTCGCGGCGGCAAGGAGGGTCGAGGGGTTCGTAGACGTCGTGCAGACCCATGGCACTCTTGCTGTGGGCGGCATTCAGTTCCACGATAATCTGGTCGGCCAGGCGGCAGACAGTCGGAGCGATACCGCCGGCAGCCGTCAGGTAGATTTTACCGTCGGGAGTAACTTCACATGCCTCGATGATAGCAACATTCACTTTTCCCATGAAACCATAGCGTACTTCCTGCGCCATCTGTGAGAGATGGATGTCGTTGTAGGCTATTTCGCCATTGTTCACGGCTTTGCGGAAATCGGCGTTGGTGGTGTAAGGAGCACGGTAGCGGATAGCTTTGGCGCGTGAAAGGATACCGTCGCAGGAATCTCCGGTAGAAGCACCGGTGAAGATACCTATCTGGAACGGGTTTCCTTTTGCATGTTCTGCTTCCGCGATTTTTGCTAATTCAGCCGTAACGGCTTTGGCTGTTCCTGCGGGAGTAAATCCGCTCAAGCCGATGTTGTAGCCATGTTTAATCAGGCTCGCAGCTTCTGCTGCCGAAATGTAATTGAGTGCCATAATATAAATAGTTATTTTTTCGTGTAAAGATTCTGAAGGGGCTCGTAATTGGTTCTGCAATTATCGACTGTCTTTAATATTTCCGTTGAAGTATTTCTGACCAGATGATGGCTTTCCTCGCTTCTTCTGCCGAGTGGATGCCGTATTCGGACGTTACTTCATCGGATTCCTGCGGACGGGATGCCGGGGAGGGAGGGGAAGCCTTTATGGAAGTGTGCTTGGATTTGGCAGACGGTTTGGATACCGGCTTGGGCTTTTCTGCCGGCTTGGGGCCTCCGGGAATAAAGCCTCCGTAAGTATCTCCGCCCCAGTATTCGGGCAGTGGGTTGTCAACGTCGGGCATAGGTATGTCGGGACTCTTGTCAGCATTTTTATTTGCTTCTTTCTTAAACTGCTTGACGAGTCCGATTACTATGACAGCCGCAACTAACAGAAACTTGAAGACATCTTCCATATTCTTTTTGATTTTCCACCCAAAGATAGTGCAATTATCTCTTATCTTTGCTTTTGGGCAAAGTTAATTATTTAATCTGATTACAGCCAAGGAATTGGTAATAAAAAAGGGCAGCTTCACAGCTCCCCTTAATTTTTTTAACCTAAACCTTAACTATGAAAAAATCTAATGTTTCTTTCATTCCACAAATTTGTGAATTAATTTGCTCTATGCCAAATTAACACTCGGAAAATGTTTGCTCTCTTAACATAAATTAGCTGATAAGGCGCAGATTGACAACTTGTAATGGCATTTTTCTTTCATTTCATCCGTTTATTGGGAGGGAAGAAGTATCTTTGCGCTCCGGATGACAGATACCAACTTATGATATAAACTGATTTTAAACGAACTGATTATGGAAAAAGTAACGGGAGCAGACTTTAAATCTGCAACTGCTGATGACAACAAGAAGTTGTTTATCGAGACTTACGGCTGCCAGATGAATGTGGCCGACAGTGAAGTGATTGCATCCGTCATGCAGATGGCGGGATATTCGGTGGCCGACACCCTGGAGGAAGCCGATGCAGTGTTTATGAACACCTGCTCCATCCGCGACAATGCGGAGCAGAAGATTCTGAACCGTCTGGAGTTCTTCCACTCGCTCAAGAAGAAGAAACGCGGCCTGATAGTGGGTGTGCTGGGCTGTATGGCAGAGCGTGTGAAGGACGACTTAATCACCAACCATCATGTGGACCTGGTGGTGGGGCCGGATGCCTACCTTACTCTGCCCGAACTGATTGCCTCGGTAGAGGCCGGTGAGAAAGCAATGAACGTGGAGCTCTCCACCACAGAGACCTATCGGGATGTCATCCCCTCGCGCATTTGCGGAAACCACATCTCCGGCTTCGTCTCCATCATGCGTGGGTGCAATAATTTCTGTACTTACTGCATCGTTCCCTACACCCGTGGCCGTGAGCGTAGCCGTGATGTGGAAAGCATCCTCAATGAAGTGGCCGACCTCGTGGCAAAGGGTTATAAGGAAGTCACCCTGCTGGGACAGAACGTCAATTCTTATCGCTTCGAGAAGCCGGACGGAGAGACGATTACTTTTCCAATGCTGCTGCGCACCGTGGCAGAGGCAGCGCCGGGCGTACGTATCCGTTTCACTACCTCGCACCCTAAAGACATGAGCGACGAAACTCTCCAGGTCATTGCCGACATGCCCAACGTATGTAAGCACATCCACCTGCCGGTACAGAGTGGGAGCAGCCGCATCCTGAAGCTGATGAACCGCAAGTACGACCGCGAGTGGTATATGGACCGCGTGGCAGCCATCCGCCGCATCATCCCCGATTGTGGCTTATCTACGGATATATTCTCCGGTTTCCATAGTGAGACGGAGGAGGACCACCAGCTTTCCCTCTCGCTGATGGAGGAGTGCGGATACGATTCCGCCTTTATGTTCAAGTACAGCGAACGCCCCGGTACGCATGCTTCCAAGTACCTGCCGGACGATGTGCCCGAGGAGGTGAAGATTCGCCGTCTGAATGAAATCATCGCCTTACAAAACCGTCTCTCTGCCGAGGCGAATGCCCGTTGCGTGGGCAAGACGTACGAGGTGCTGGTGGAAGGTGTTTCCAAACGTAGTCGTGACCAGTTGTTCGGCCGTACGGAACAAAACCGTGTGGTGGTGTTTGACCGTGGCACGCACCGTGTGGGCGATTTTGTGATGGTGAAGGTTACCGAATCCAGTTCGGCTACGCTGAAAGGAGAAGAGGTAGCCGGCTGACGGGATAGAAAAGTCTCGATGACATCAGTATGATGACACCGGTATATAGAATAAAAGCACGAGCCGTGAGGCTCGTGCTTTTCATATTATAAACTTTAAATTTTATTCTGCCATGGCCAGAATATTCGCTACGTAGTCGGTCTTGTTGTAGCTTACCAGGGTCAATTCGGACTTTGGCGCGTCCTGATTGTAGAGTTTGTAAGCTACCGGCATGTTTTCATCGTTCAATTCATACACACTTTTCTTCATGTCTTTGTCATAAGCCTTGTGAGACTCGTTCCAACGTGCGTAGGACATGGTGATTTCATCATTGCCATATTGGTATGTCATCTTAAAGTAAGGTGTCCATTCGTCTTTTGTACCGTCCCACTTGGAGGCTTCCTTGCAGGTCAGGCGTTTCTGGTCGTCATAAGAGTATTCATAACGGATGTGCCGGTAAAGTTGTGCACCGTCTTGCTTAAAGATGGTCTTGGCAACTACTAATTCGTTTTTCACTTCTTCATTGGTGATGAAGTTGTTTTCCTGAGCTTTCACTTCTGTATTCATAACGCTTACGATAGTCATTGCTACGAATGCGACTGCCTTGAATAAATTTGTAGTTTTCATAATCTTTATTTTTAATTGTTGTTACTTACTCTGTTTCTTTTAGACGTTGTTCCCGATTAAAAAGTTGCATTCCAACTAATCTTTTTCTCAAACGCCTTCGCCTAATTATAGTCAATTCCCATGCCAAAGATTTAAGTTGTTGATAATCAATGAATAGATGCTTTCGAAAACTGTTCATTATCGGACAGTTGTCCGCTTAATATCGAACAGTTGGTCATTCGTTCCGCCAGCTGGCCGGAGCAAGCGTTTGTTTTCTTAAATCTCCTTAATGGAAACCCTATAAATCACTTTTTATTTGTTATTTTGCACCAAATTTAGGTATGGTGTGGTCTGTTTCATTCGGGCTGCACTTCCTTATTGGCAGAACGTTCGATGAATAAACTCACTATAAAAGCTTGTCCGTTATGTGGTGGAACGCATTTGGAGCGTGCCCTGACATGTGTAGACCATTATGCCTCGGGCGAAATGTTCCACTTGTGCCGCTGCCGGGATTGCGGTTTCCTTTTCACGCAAGACTTTCCCGTGGAGGCTGAAATCGGTCGTTACTACGAAACTCCTGATTACATATCACATACCGATACCCGCAAGGGGGCGATGAACTCCGTGTACCATTGGGTGCGCAACTATATGCTGGGACGCAAGGCACGCCTTGTGCTCCGTGAAGCACACCGCAAGGAGGGCAGCCTGCTGGATTTGGGTACGGGGACCGGTTACTTTGCCGATGTCATGCAGCGTCGCGGCTGGCAGGTGGAAGCTGTGGAAAAGAGTGCGCAGGCGCGTGCCTTTGCCAAAGAACACTTCAATCTGGATGTGAAACCCCATACGGCATTGAAAGATTTTGCACCGGGCAGTTTCGACGTCATCACCCTATGGCATGTCATGGAACATCTGGAACCCCTCAACGAAACGTGGGAAACCTTGCACTCCCTGCTGACTGAAAAGGGGGTGCTGATTGTAGCTGTGCCCAACTGTTCCTCCTTCGACGCAAAGAAATACGGGGCTTACTGGGCTGCCTACGATGTGCCCCGCCATTTGTGGCACTTCACACCGGGCACCATCCAGCAATTCGGTTCCAAGCATGGCTTCATCATGGCAGAGCGGCATCCCATGCCGTTCGATGCCTTCTACGTCTCCATGCTGACAGAAAAGCACATGAGGCACTCGTGTACTTTCCTGCGGGGAATGGTGACCGGTACACTGGCCTGGTTCAGCGCGTTGGTGAAGAAGGAACGCAGCAGTTCCATGATTTACGTGTTCAGGAAGAAAGGGTGAGAAAAGGGATTAGGGATTAATGATTAATAGCGACTGATTTACATAACTTGTAGCTTGTAACTCGTAACTTATAATTGGTATAATGAAAGCAAAGAATAACTCGGTATCCTATTTTGACATGCAGTTCATTACGTCCAGCATCAGTACGACGCTGGTGTTACTGCTGTTGGGGCTGGTCGTATTCTTTGTGCTCGCGGCTCATAATCTTTCCGTGTACGTCAAGGAGAACATCAGTTTCTCCGTGCTTGTCAGTGACGACATGAAGGAGAGCGACATCCTGAAGCTTCAGAAGAGGCTGGACAAGGAGGCTTTTGTGAAGCAGACGGAATACATTTCCAAGAAGCAGGCACTCCGCGAGCAGACTGAGGCGATGGGTACGGACCCGCAAGAGTTCCTCGGCTACAATCCTTTCACTGCCTCCATCGAAATCAAGCTGCATTCCGACTATGCCAATTCGGACAGCATCGCCAAAATAGAGAAACTGATTAAAAAGAATACCAATATCCAGGAAGTGCTCTACCAGAAAGACTTGATAGATGCCGTGAACGATAATATAAGGAATATCAGCTTGATGCTGCTGGGGCTGGCTGTGATACTGACGTTTATCTCCTTTGCGCTGATAAACAACACCATCCGTCTGGCTATATATTCCAAGCGTTTCCTTATCCACACCATGAAGCTGGTGGGAGCAAGCTGGGCATTCATCCGTCGTCCGTTTCTGCGGCGCAATTTCTGGATAGGTGTGCTGGCCGCTTTCATAGCCGACAGCATTCTGTGGGGAGCCGCCTATTGGCTGGTGTCCTACGAACCGGAGTTGGTCAAGGTGATTACGCCCGAGGTGATGGTGCTGGTGTCGGGTGCCGTGCTGGTGTTCGGTGTACTTATTACGTGGCTGTGCGCTTTGCTTTCCATCAACAAATATCTGAGGATGAAGGCAAGCACACTGTATTATATTTAACGCCTTGAAGTGCATAGAGAGAAAGCACTGTTATCGCAGCCTCCAAATAGTAAATTGTAAATAGTAAAATAGTAAATGTATAGATGAGTAAAGAGAAATTCGCTTTTGATAAGACCAATTTTATCCTGCTTGGCATCGGAATGGCGGTGGTTATCATTGGTTTTCTTCTGATGACCGGTCCCGCGTCTACCCCGACGACCTTTGAGCCGGACATTTTTAGTGTGAGACGCATCAAGGTGGCTCCGGTAGTTTGCCTGCTGGGGTTTGTGTTCATGATATATGCCGTGCTGCGCAAGCCTAAAAGCTGTCGTGCAGAGGAGTAAACTTTCAGACGCGGATTACACAGATGACGCAGATTGGAATATTAGAAATCCGTGTCATCTGCGTTATCTGCGTCTGAAAAATAATCAGAAAGAAAGTAGTAACAGAGCTTCCGGACAGCCCCTCCGGCAACTCAAGAACTTAAAAACTTAAACAAATTGGAATGGTTTGAAGCGCTTATCCTTGGGCTTATTCAAGGACTGACCGAATATCTGCCGGTGAGCAGTAGCGGACACCTCGCCATAGGTTCGGCATTGTTCGGTATTGAGGGAGAGGAGAATCTTGCTTTTACGATAGTGGTACATGTGGCTACGGTGTTCAGTACGCTGGTGATACTCTGGAAAGAGATTGACTGGATTTTCAAGGGACTGTTCAAGTGGCAGATGAACGAGGAGACACGTTACGTCATCAATATACTGGTATCCATGATACCTATCGGCATTGTGGGGGTATTTTTCAAGGACGAAGTAGAGGCCATTTTCGGTTCGGGACTGGTCGTTGTGGGCTGCTGCCTGCTGCTGACAGCTCTGCTGCTGTCTTTCTCCTATTATTATAAGCCGAAGCAGAAGGAGAACATCAGCATGAAGGATGCCTTTATCATCGGTCTGGCACAAGCATGCGCGGTGCTTCCGGGGCTTTCCCGTTCGGGCAGTACCATTGCAACCGGTCTGTTGCTGGGCGACAACAAGGCGAAGCTGGCACAGTTCTCTTTCCTGATGGTGATGCCTCCCATCCTGGGCGAGGCACTGCTGGATGGAATGAAGATGATGAAAGGTGAGGCGGTTGCAGGGGATATTCCGACGCTTTCGCTGGTGGTAGGTTTCCTGGCTGCTTTTGTTTCGGGCTGCCTGGCCTGCAAGTGGATGATAAATATTGTGAAGAAGGGCAAGCTGATTTATTTTGCCATCTATTGCGCGATAGCCGGTGTCATAACGCTCATATTAAGCTAAAGTCCCCTCCTTGTGTGGGGGAAAGACTGATTACTCCGGAAATCAATAAGAGAAAAATATTAAGTTGTACCATTTTATCCCCCTCCCTACCGGGGAGGGGTTAGGGGAGAGGCCAATGAATTTTAAAGAAGGAGAAGTCCTCTATTTCAATAAACCGCTGGGATGGACATCGTTCAAGGTTGTGGGACATGCGCGTTACCACATCTGCCGGCGGATAAAGGAGAAGAAGTTGAAAGTAGGCCATGCCGGTACCCTCGACCCGCTTGCTACGGGGGTGATGATAGTCTGTACGGGCAAGGCCACGAAACGGATTGAGGAATTCCAGTATCACACGAAGGAGTACGTTGCCACCATCCGGTTGGGTGCCACCACTCCCTCTTACGACCTGGAACATGAGATAGATGCCACCTATCCCACGGAGCACATCACCCGCGGACTGGTGGAGGAGACGCTGAAGAAGTTCATCGGCGAGATACAGCAAGTGCCTCCCGCCTTCTCGGCATGTATGGTGAACGGGAAACGTGCCTACGACCTTGCCCGCAAGGGAGAGGAGGTAGAGCTGAAACCCAAGTTGCTCGTCATCGACGAGATAGAGCTGCTGGACGACGGGCTGGATATTGCCGAACCGTGGATAAAGGTACGCGTAGTATGCAGCAAAGGAACCTATATCCGCGCCCTGGCACGTGACATCGGCGAAGCCCTGCAGAGCGGCGCTCACCTCACCGCCCTGGAGCGTACCCGCGTAGGCGACGTCCGGCTGGCAGACTGCCTCAATCCCCTCGATTTCAAAGAGTGGATAGAGGCGCAGGAGATAGATATTTAGTTATAAGTTATGGGTTATAAGTTATTTGCTATGAAGTGTAGCATACTGCCGGATAACTCATACCCTCTTATGACTAAAACAGACTGATATAAATAATAAATAACTCATAACTTATAACTAATTATGAAACTGTCGCAATTCAAATTCAAGCTTCCCGAAGAGAAGATAGCTTTGCACCCCACGAAGTACAGAGACGAGTCACGTCTGTTGGTGTTGCACCGTAAGACGGGTGAGATTGAGCACAAGATGTTCAAGGATGTTCTGGACTATTTTGATGACAAAGATGTGTTTATCTTCAACGACACCAAGGTTTTCCCTGCCCGCTTGTACGGTAACAAGGAAAAGACCGGTGCGCGTATTGAAGTGTTCTTGTTGCGTGAGTTGAACGAAGAGCTCCGGTTGTGGGATGTACTGGTGGATCCTGCCCGTAAAATACGTATCGGCAATAAGCTCTACTTCGGTGACGACGACTCTATGGTGGCTGAGGTTATCGACAACACCACTTCGCGTGGGCGTACGCTTCGTTTCCTTTACGACGGTCCGCACGATGAGTTCAAGAAGGCGCTCTATGCGCTGGGCGAAACGCCGCTGCCCCACAGTATCATCAACCGTCCCGTAGAGCCGGACGATGCCGAACGTTTCCAGTCTATTTTTGCACGCAACGAAGGAGCTGTTACGGCGCCTACCGCCAGCCTGCACTTCAGCCGCGAGCTGATGAAGCGTATGGAAATCAAGGGTATTGACTTTGCCTACATCACCCTGCATGCCGGCTTGGGTAACTTCCGCGACATTGATGTGGAAGACCTCACCAAGCACAAGACAGACTCCGAGCAGATGATTGTGAACGAGGAAGCCGTACGGATTGTGAACCATGCCAAAGACCTGAACCGCCAAGTCTGTGCCGTAGGTACCACCGTGATGCGTGCCATCGAGAGCACCGTCAGCACCGACGGACATTTGAAGGAATACGAGGGTTGGACCAACAAGTTCATCTTCCCGCCGTACGACTTTACCGTGGCCAATGCCATGATATCCAACTTCCACATGCCGCTCAGTACCCTGCTGATGATTGTTGCCGCTTTCGGCGGTTACGAGCAGGTGATGGAGGCATACAATGTGGCATTGAAGGAAGAGTACCGCTTTGGTACGTATGGAGATGCGATGCTGATTACAGACCGGTAATTATGGTTGTTTATTTCAGTCTTGGTACCAATCTCGGCGATAAGGAGCAGAACCTCCGCATGGCCGTCCAAAAGATAAGAAAGCAGATAGGGGAAGTGATTTCCCTATCTGCTTTTTATGCTACTGCCCCGTGGGGCTTTTCTTCCGATAATACTTTTCTGAATGCCGCACTCTGCGTAGACACTGCTTTGGCACCTTTGGAGGTGTTGCAAACGACGCAGGAAATCGAGCGGGAGATGGGGCGTACGCATAAGTCTGTCAATGCAGTGTATAGCGACCGTGTGATAGACATCGACCTGTTGCTCTGTTTTGCCGATGACGGTACTCCCGTTTTGCTGGATACTCCCGAACTGAAACTTCCTCATCCGCTGATGCAGGAACGCCGTTTCGTGATGGAGCCGTTGGCGGAGATTGCTTCAGGCGTGGTGCATCCGGTATTGGGAAAGACAATCGGGGAATTGTTGCAAAATCAGTGTTAATCTCTGCTATCTGTAGCGCAGATACAAGATTTCTTTTTTATCTTTGCCTCCGGAAAGCGAAGATAGGCTGCACCTCAGCATAAAAAATGAACAAGTTCATTTTGTTCTGCGTTCGGTTTGCACTATCTTTGCCCCCGAAAAACGATATGTGGAGAGATTTGAGTAGCTTGCAACCACAGAAAAAAATGCTAAAACACATCCTTTTCTGACGGCACGTTTGTGTGCCGGATGCATCTACTCCACACACCTCCTTCCGCCATTCGTTGAATTATCAATTATCAACTATCAATTCTCAACTGAAATGGGATATTTATTCACATCCGAATCGGTGTCTGAAGGACACCCCGACAAAGTGGCCGATCAAATATCGGACGCTGTGCTTGACAAACTGTTGGCCTACGACCCCAGTTCGAAAGTAGCTTGCGAAACTCTGGTTACTACCGGTCAGGTAGTGCTGGCTGGAGAAGTGAAAACCAAAGCGTACGTTGACATGCCTCTCATCGCACGCGAAGTAATCAAGAAAATCGGCTATACCAAAGGCGAGTATATGTTCGAGAGCAATTCGTGCGGCGTGCTGAGCGCCATCCACGAGCAGAGCCCCGACATCAACCGCGGCGTGGAGCGACAGGACCCCATGGAACAAGGTGCCGGAGACCAGGGGATGATGTTCGGCTACGCCACCAACGAAACGGAGAATTACATGCCGCTTTCACTGGACCTTGCACACCGCATCCTGCAAGTGCTGGCAGATGTCCGTCGCGAAGGCAAGGTGATGACCTACCTCCGTCCCGACGCCAAGAGCCAGGTGACCATCGAATATGATGACAACGGCACACCCGTACGCATCGATACCATCGTAGTTTCCACCCAGCACGACGACTTCGTACAGCCTGCCGACGACAGCGATGCCGCCCAGCTGAAGGCCGACGAGGAAATGCTCGCCCAAATCCGCCGGGATGTAATCGAGATTCTGATGCCGCGTGTCATTGCTTCCATCCATCATGAAAAGGTGCTGGCACTGTTCAACGACCGTATCACATACCACGTCAACCCCACGGGCAAGTTCGTAATCGGTGGTCCTCACGGTGACACCGGGCTGACGGGACGCAAGATTATCGTAGATACCTACGGCGGCAAGGGTGCCCATGGCGGCGGCGCTTTCTCCGGAAAGGACCCCTCTAAGGTAGACCGCAGCGCAGCTTATGCAGCCCGCCACATTGCCAAGAATCTGGTAGCTGCCGGCGTTGCCGACGAAATGCTGGTGCAGGTAAGTTACGCCATCGGTGTGGCACGCCCCATCAATATTTTCGTAGATACTTATGGCCGCAGCCACGTCAATATGAGCGACGGTGAGATTGCCCGTAAGATTGACGAGCTGTTCGACCTTCGCCCCAAGGCAATAGAAGACCGCCTGAAACTGCGCAACCCCATCTATCAGGAGACTGCCGCCTACGGACACATGGGCCGCGAGCCGCAGACCATCGTCAAGCATTTCAAGAGCCGCTACGAAGGCAACAAGGACATTGAAGTGGAACTCTTCACCTGGGAGAAGCTGGATTATGTGGACAAGGTGAAAGCCGCATTCGGTTTATAATCAGCATAGCTTTACGGCTATTTATATAGAAGGCTGCCCTTCTGCAGATACCGATGTTTCGGAGGATGCAGAAGAGGCAGCCTTTGTTGTTTTGGTCTTGCTCTTCAAATGGATTTTTTCACCGGCAGTACAAACACGAACCTTGCCCCCTCCTTGTACTCCTTGTCCAGCAGCACTTTCCCTTTCAGCCGTTCGGCGATGAGGCGGCAGATATTGAGTCCCAGACCGGTGCCTTGCCCGAAGTTGTCGGCCTTTTCAAAGCGTTCGAAGATGGTTTCCGAGTATTCCGGGGGAATGCCGGTACCGGTATCGGTGACGGAGAAGGTGACGTATCCGGGATGCTCTGTGAGGGAGCAGTGCAGGCGGATTTCGCCTTGTGTGGTGTGTTTCTCTGCATTGGTAAGGAAGTTGATGAGTATCTGGCACACACGTTGCCCGTCGGTGCTCAGTTCGTAGCAGTCGTCCACTTCGGAGGTGTAGTAGAGCTTCACGCCTTCGGGCTTGCGGTGTTCAACGGTGGTTATGGCTTCCCGGCAGAGCTTGTTGCAACTGTGCGGCGCTATCTTCATGGTGTATCTGTTGCTTTCCAACTCGGCTGCGCTGAGGATGTCCCCCACCAGTGTAAGGAGGAGGTCGGAATTGTGCTGTATGAGATGGCAGAAATCCTGCCTTTCCTCTTGGGAAAGGTTCGCGTCGGGGGAAGTGATGAGTTGTGAGAAGCCCACGATAGAGTTGAGCGGTGTCCGTATTTCGTGACTCATGTTCTGCAGGAAGATGCTCTTTGCCTTGTTGGCTGCTTCGGCTTGGTCGCGCGCTTCGGAAAGTTCCTCGTTCTTGTGGCATAGTTCGAGGTTGACTTTACGTTTGCGGTGGAGGTAGAGCATCAGGAAAAGCAGGGATAACAGCAAAAAGCCGGTGACAATGCTGAAAAGAGTGATGCGGTAGCGCGAGGTGGCCTGTATGTTTTCCATTTTCAGACGTTCGGCGCCTATCTGGGTGTTCAGTTCGGCGATGTCCGACAGTTGCAGGAGATTGTTCGTCGAATCCAACTGCTGGTGGTATTTTTTCAGATATTTGATGGCATTGGGATAGTCTTTGGCGCATTCGTAAATGTAGGCATGTTGTTGCAAGCCTTTCTCGGACAATTGGTCAGCGTGGGCATGGGCCTGCTCATACTGTTTGTCCAGTATGTTCTTGCTGATGTGGGCTATCAGTAGGGAAACGCTGGCAGAGAGCTTGCAACGGTCCGCCATTTGTACGGCTTCTTTATAGCAGTCGTTGAATTCATCTATACGTCCCTGCCGGAATAGTACCAGGCATTTCTCTATCATGGCTTGGGCTATGTTCCGTTCTGTTTTGGCGCTCTTCAAGGCTTTTTCGCAATAGTCCAGTGCGGTGGCGTAATCTTTTTGGGTGTTACGGTAATATTCGGCAAGGCTTGAGTATAGTTGGCTGGGATCTTGGTCGGGCATATTCTTCAGCATATAGTCCAAGGCTTCCTGATAGTATTGGGCGGAGAGGTCGAAGTTTCCGCGTGATTTGTAGATATGGCCCATGGTTCGGATACAGCTGAAGATACCGTAAGGGTATCTGTCGGCAAAAGCTTGCTTTTTCATTTTTTCCGCTTTCTGCAAGGCGAGCAATGAGCGTTGTTGGTTCAGGAAGTAGATGATTTCGCTGCTCCAAGCGTGATAATAATATTGCAGATAGTTATTGGCACGTGAAATCTCTTTCAGGTCAGTGGATGCCTTTTCTATTTTGCTATCATCTTTTTGGGATATATAGAACTGCAGGGGGATGATGTATGCCAGGCATTGTGCTTTTTTGTCACCGAGCTTCAGAGCCTGTTGATACAAAGTGTCGGCCACCAGCAACCCCTCCTGCTGGCGTGCCTGCTTGGAAGCCCGCTGGTAGATGGGGTAGAGTGCATCGTCTATCTTGTAGGGATTGTTCTGTGCTGCGGAAGGTAGGAACACCCATACTGAAAGCACTAGAAAACATAACCTTGAAAGAATGCACTCCCTCTTTGTTCTATTGGATGGAATAAGCATGTTTTTTTCCGGATACTTATTATTATGCCTATGGCATCGCAAAAATAAGATAAAAGAATAAATTACAAGCTTTTTTTGTATAATTTCTCTGTTTGCTTGTTAAATAGTCCTTGCCAGGAGCTTTCTTACGAAATTTCCGGTGATAATGCCGCCCTCTACATCATCATATTCTTCCTTATCGAGAACTTCACGATGGCCATTGCATTGACTGCCGCCAGCGGCAGGTCCATGGGGTCGTGGTGGTTGTTGTAGCTCACCAGACGGATGCAGTCCGGCCGTTCCGAGTGGTTGACGTATTTCACTGCCAGGTATTCGTCGCCGCCCCGTTCGAAGGAGACGAGATACATTTCACCGTAGATGACGTCGGTGAAGTCGCGGATGGACTTAAAGCCTACGATGTCACCGGACTTGAGGATGGGATACATCGAGTCGCCCGAGACGTAGACGGCACCGTCGCACACAGGGATATTGGGAATTACAATCCGCCCCAAGGCGTACTGCGGGCGGTCAGCCAGCAGTGTCTTCAGGTTGGCGGCGGCAGAGATGTCATAGAGGGTCACGCTACGGTCGTCCATAGGGTCGGCTGTTTTCGGTGTGTGAAGTATTTCCACTTCACCTTGTACCAAGTCATTGTCACAGAATTTTGAATGATGTGCAGGCGAGCCCTTTCCCGTCAGCAGCCAGTTGTAGTCCACGTCGTCCAGGCTGCCCAGCAGCAGGGGGAAGTCGATGCTGTTGCGGGCGTTCCAGTTGCTCAGTGTGGAGCGTGATATACCCAGAAAGGCGGCAAGTTCGCTGTCTGTCTTGAATTCTTTCGCCAGTTTGGCACGTTTTATGATGTCTGCCGCACAAAATACCGGGTCTTTGTCATTCGCCATATTCTTCAGTTTTTACGTGTAAATTATTCAGAAACTATTATCTCCTCATTTATACTGTCTTACGTCTTATTTAAGAATTTAATTCCCGATTTGTTTGTTTTGTAAATGAAAACAGCATTATCTTTGTTGGGACAAAAATACATATCATGTTTTATAAATGCAAATAAAAGGGAGGGATTTATGGAAAATACACATCTGGTCTTTTATCCGGAAGCATCCGAATTTAGCAAAAATACTTACGAATTTGAAAAAATGGGCATCCGCCTTGCCGGATGTATAGATGAGGTGCGTTGGAAGTATAGATGCAACGCGCTGGATGTATAGATAGAATACGCTGGATATATACTTCCAGCAAACAGCCCCTACAAGCATCTTTGGCAGGGGCGTGCCGAAAAAATATTATTGTACTAATTCTTAACAAAAAATGGTTATGGAACAGATTATTGAAAAAAATGTTCGTTTCTGTGGATGTTGCCACAGAGAACTGCCCGTTGATTCTTTTTATGTAGACAAGCGTACGCTTGCCCCCGACAATTATTGCAAGGAATGCCGTAGGGCGATGAGCAACGCCCGCTACCGTCGCTCACTTCCAGCAAGCAATCCCCTCCGTTATCCGGTCATCACTGAAATTTCGGACTGTACCCTTCGTATGTATCTTATTCTGAATGCTTTGAAGGTAGTGCGCGAAAGCGTGCTCCGCAAGCGGAAACGCCTATGCGAAGCAGGTGATATAGAATGATACAAGCCGCTCTCTCCCCCTAATCACTAACCCCTAATCATCAAACCATGTCCAGAATCAAAAAACGGGGACTTGACTATTTCCCCTTGAACACAGACTTCATGCACGACCGTCTGGTGCGCCGCATCATGAAACGTGAGGGTGACGGCTCCTTTGCCATTCTGCTGGGCGCCCTCTCCTGCATTTATGCCGACGAAGGCTATTACGTGTGTGCCGACGAGCTTTTCTACGAAGACCTTTCCGCCTGCCTCTATGAAAAGACGGCTGCCGACGTGAAGCGCATTCTTGCCCTGGCTGTGGAGTACGGCATTTTCAATGCCGCCCTTTTCGGCAAATACGCCATCTTGACTTCTGCTGAGATACAGCGGCAGTATCTGTTCAGTACCAAGCGCCGGAAATCTTCCGCCATAGACACACGTTATTGTCTGGTGGATGATTCTCAGAGCGATGACGATGCCGCGCCGACTGCCGCCGGGAGAGTGCCGTCTGCCAATGGAAGCGTGCCGTCCGCTGCCGAAAGTGCAGCATTTAAGCCCGAAAATGCGACATCGGGTACATATAGCACAGCAGAGCATAGCACATCACAACACAGCAAAGAAAATCCCCTCCTCCATAGTTCCCCCGGAACCGGGGGCACTGAGGGCGCGGATGTGCCATCCGCGGAGGGGGAATATCTTCGGAAAATAGAGCAACTGCAACCGCCGCAGGATGGCACGGACCGCAACCTGGACGGGTTGCTTTTCAATCTGAAGCAGTTCCATATTCCTCCGCAAGAGCAGTATGCCATTATCCTCAAAAGTAATTTCGGTGCTATCGGCCACCCTTTGTGGAAGGGCTTCTATGCCTTGCGCGAGAGTCATGGCAAGATACGGCAACCGGGGCGATACCTGCTGAGCCTGTGCTGTAAGTAAAGTTTTCGATTTGTGAATAAATTCATGAAGAAAAACGGTTTTTTTAATTTGCACACTTTTCCGGATAGCGTTATCTTTGCAATGTGGTTAAGCTTAATACACAAAAATAAAACAATGCTGTTTCATTTGAAAAAAACGAATCCTTGAATTTCAAGACAAACTATTAATTTTTAAAACAAAACTACTATGCCAGTAATTTACAAATCATTTCAGTCGGTTCTTGCCAACAAAGAGGGCAAGAAGCTTTTCTATCCCCGCGTGGTGCTGACGGGGAATGTGGACACCGAGCAGGTGGCCAAGGAGATTGCGGAATTGTCTTCCCTCTCTACGGGTGACTCGAAGAATGTCATCGACAACCTGGTGACCGTGATGACTCGCCACCTGCAGTCTTCCGAGAGCGTGACGCTGGACGGTCTGGGTACTTTCCGCCTTACGATGAAGTCCACCATGAACGGTGTGGAAGACCCTCTGAAGGTATCGGCTACCCAGTCCACGCTACGAGTGCGTTTTCTGCCCACTTCCAAGCGTAATCTGGACCATACGGTGTCTACCCGTTCGCTGGTGACCGGGGTGAAGTGCGTGCGCTTCGACCTTCAGGACACGGCAGGTTCGGGCGGCAACGACGGCGGTGGCAGTGATGGCGGCAGCGACGGAGACCAGGGAAATAATCCGCTGGGATAAGGGGATTTACGATTAGACGATTTACGATTTACGATTGAAATTCGTACTGCTGAATAATCGTACCTATGCAGGCATTTGTGATACGAAGAGTAATCTCAATTGTAAATCGTCAAATCGTAAATCACTACTAACTACCAACTACTAACTACTCACTACTTATTCATGCGAAAAATCAACTACATCGTGGTGCATTGCAGCGCCACGCGGGAGGGCCATGTGCTCACTCCCGAGGCTTTAGAGTCCGAGCACCGCCGTCGCGGCTTCCGCACGACGGGCTACCACTACTATATCCGGAGAGACGGTACCGTGCTCGGAACCCGTTCCCTGGAACTGCCCGGTGCGCATTGCCGCGGTCACAACAAGTATTCGATAGGTATCTGCTACGAAGGCGGGCTGGATGCCCGGGGAAATCCGAAGGATACCCGTACGCCGGAGCAGCGTTCGGCCCTGCACCTGCTGGTGTACCAGCTGCTACAACAGTTCCGGAACGCCCGTGTATGCGGCCACCGCGACCTCAGTCCCGATTTGGACGGTGACGGGAAGGTGGAGCCGTGGGAGTGGGTGAAGCAGTGTCCGTGCTTCGAGGTAAGTAAAGAATTTTAGAACAATCATCTTTAAAACATGGAATTATGAAAATAAGCAAAGAAACCTGGAAAGATATCTTGAAAATTGTGGGTACCATCATTGCCACCATAGCCAGTGTGCTGGGCGTGCAGGCGATGCCACTGTAAAAACAGTATTACAAAACTAAAAAAGTGTGCCGGAAGCCGAAATACCTACTTCAGGCGCACTTATTTAAGAAATATATAAATTTCATTGAATATGAAAAATAGAATAAAAGTATTGTTAGCTCTTCTTATGTTATGTGGTACAACGCAGTCGGTACGTGCACAGGACGGTGGAGATATGAATAATCATCTTCTGCGGATAAATGATTATGTACCTGCTATTCCCGAAGCGGCAGGTATGCAATTGTATGGAAACATTCCTGTAAGTGAATACACAGGAACGCCTGATATCTCTATACCGCTATATACCCTTAAATGTGGGCGTATAGAACTACCCATTACGTTGTCTTATCATGCGAGCGGAGTCAAGGTGGCTCAAGAAGCTACGTGGGTAGGTCTTGGTTGGAATCTTTTGGCAGGAGGGTGCGTCAACCTTAATGCTGTGGGCAAGGTAGACGCGACCTCCGGTACATTTGCTACTTGGGCTGAATGGGAGAAAATAAAATATCACTGGAAAGTACAGAGTGCTGATACGTTGAACTACCGTTCGGGTACCGAGGAACTGATGAATTTGTGGGGAAATTTAATGTTCGACCCCAATACGAGTAATACGACCAATGGAATTATTAATGAAGGCCTTATAGGGCAAGGTGAAAGAGATATATTTGAAGTTGCATTGCCCGGAGGAAGATCATTCAAATACTTCTTGCACCCCAAAAATCAGACTCCTGTCATTATCGGTTCCAGGATGAATTGCAAAGTGTGGCATAGTGCTGAAAAAGTGATCATTACAGATGAAGCAGGCACATCTTATGCCTTCAGGCCTTATGCATTTGTAACTTCCAATGCTCCCTTGACTTATATGCTGACAAGTATGACGGATGTGACGGGACATACTATCACTCTAACCTATGTTACCGCCAGTTGCTATTCGGTGCCTGTTATGTCGGAGTATTATACCGTAGGTACTCCTCCGGACAATGACTATATAAAACGGGACTTTACTGCCGGCATTTCACAGACTTGCTATTTAAGCAAGATAGAAACCGATACGGAAGAAGTGATTTTCGAGATGGGAAGTCGTGAAGACCGCTATCCGGGAACTACCGGAAAACTGACAAACATGAAAATAAAGAGTAAGTTGGACGGGAAGGATGTGTATTTTTACCAGTTCAATTATGATTACTTCATTTGTCCCGAACAATCAGTCGGCGGTAATTACTTGTCATCGGACGATTATGGGTCGTCGTCTACCATACCCACCAGCGTACTTCGTAAACGTCTGAAACTGCTTTCTGTACTTCGAAAAAATGGCACTTCGCAGGGTGAAAAGCATACATTCACTTATAATGAAGCTGTGAACTTGCCTTATAAGACTTCTTTTGCCATAGACTATTGGGGATATTACAATGGACAGCAGAATACTTCCACGCTTACAAACCGTGTTCATACATTGATTCCCTCCCTGGAAGGTTTGACGAATGTTCCTTTATCCGGTTCTACCGCTGTCAGAAATTGTAGCCGGGAGTATATTACGGCCAATATGCTGAAGAAAATCACATATCCTACGGGCGGCAGTGTGGAGTTTGAGTTTGAACCTCACACTTTTGTAGGAGACAATCGTTTCATTTCTGCAGAGGATTTGAATAAGTATGACGCACAAGTCAAAGGTGTCAATACTGTCAACAACAACGACCTGATAGTGACGCCTTCCGCTACTTTCACTCTGCCCACCACGCAGGTAGTGACGGTGGATGCTCAAGTCAATTTTCCCGATTATGAAGTCAATCAAGTCATCGGCTCCGGAACCACTTTGCGGAAACTCGGTGCCGGAGGAAGTGTCATTAAATCGTACAAAGTGACTTCACAAAATACCAGTGGGCATGTGTATCATGTCAACGAGTCGTTCACATTGGAAGCGGGAGATTATGTCCTGACAAGTACATTGAGTTCTGCAGTTACCAATCAAGGTTATTCTACCCGCAATGCCAGTTCTGCTACTTTGACCTATAGAGGCGGTGGAACTGCAGTAAACAAAGACACATTGCAGAAAGTTGGCGGAGGAGTGAGAATCAAGACCATTACTAAAAAGAATAATACAGGTGAAGTGTTGGAACGTACCGGTTACTTGTATGAAAGCGAGAATCACAAGACCTCTGGCATTCTGATGTTCTCAGTCAAGTCCTATGATGATTTTAATGTCCGGCGCGGAAGCTATACCACAACTCCTGAAGGAGTGATACGCCCTTCTACCAGTTACCACACTTTCCGCCGTTTTTATGCTCAGGCGCAAACTCCACCAGCTTCTGCGCCCAATGCCAATCCTGTAGGTTACAGCCGTGTCGTCAAGCAGCGCGATTTTCTGGATGCGGGGAGAGAGGAACTCGTATTCAGTAACATAGCCGGCCAGGATTATGATGCTACCTTGGCTTATATGCCTGCCAACTATAATGGGCGACTACTGAAAAAGAGCATCTATGATGCCGGTAATATCTTGGTATGGGAAGACACCTATGAATATGAGATTGCAAACAAGTGGCAAGAATTGACCAACATCCGTGTAAGGGACAACTATGTGGGTCCGGTTAATTGCTATTCCGGCAGTATCACCTATAATGAAAACATCGGAGGACAGACGGTGAGCTTTAGAAATCCATTGGCTTATCACGGACGTTTTGAGATAACTTTATATCCGCATCTTACCTATGATATACGGTTAAAACGGGAAGTTTCGACGGAATATGCCCATGGTGTACCGGTGACGCAGGAAAAACTGTATACCTACAACAGTCGTAACCAGATAGCTACTTGCCGCACAAGTACCAGCCGTTCGGGCTATGTAATGGAAAGCTATGCTTATGCAGCGGATGTTTCTTCCTACAAAGATGAATTCAAGGCTAATAACGTGCTTGATGCTGTACAGAACTACCAACGAACATCGGGAGGAGCGACGCTGTATCTGAATAATACGTACGGGGACGTCTTTTCTAAATTCACCTTGCAGTCCAGTGAAGAATATAGTAGTTTGTATCCTGAGAAAAGAACTGTTTCTTATAGGTATGATAGTAAATGGAATCCGGTGGAAGTTACTACTCCCGACAACATGTCTGTGGTCTATTTGTGGGGCTATAAATATTCTTTGCCGATTGCCCGTCTCAAAGGTATCACTTATGCGGAAGTAGTGTCTCGGCTCGGAACAACAGGTTTGGATGCTTTGTGTTCTGCCGGTTCACCCAATACGACGGCCCTCTATGCACTGAAAACGTCCTTCCCGGAATGCGAGGTCACAACCTGGCTTCACAATCCTTCTTATGGGCTGAAGGAGATAAGAAAAGCAACTGGTTTTAAGGATTTCTATCTCTATAATGCTTTGGGTGGTTTATCTGATGTGCAGGATCATAACCAAAATCCTATTGCCTCGTACTTCTATCAGTGGTCTCCTGACGGCACTTCGCAGAATTACGTTCGCACTCATGCTATGACTGCAGCAGCAGGTAGCAAGTATATGGCAAGTTATGATTATTATGACGGTTTGGGGCGTCTCTTCCAGAAGGTACAAAAGGGAATTACTCCCACCGGAAGTAATTTGATATCGTTACAAGAATATGATGGCGCAGGACGTCGTTCGGAGAGTTGGCTCCCAATTGTTTCCTCCTCTGTTTATATGTCTCCTTCGGCTATCAAAAGTGCGGCTCCGGGCAACTATTCAAGTGATTCCCGTCCCTACAGCAAGCCTGTTTACAGTGTTTCCCCATTAGACCGCATTCTGAAGCGATACTCTCCGGGAGCGGCATGGGCATCAAAACCTGTAACTATGGATTATCTGGCTAATTCTTCCGATGTGAATTGCATTAACTATTCGGTAAGTTCGTCTGGGGCACTTGTCAACAACGGTACTTATGCAGCCGGACAGTTGCGCGTGGTGAAACGTATTGACGAAGACCAACATGTTTCTTATACTTTCACAGACAAACAAGGCCATATATTGCTGGAACGCCAGATGCAGGGTAGCGAGCAGCATGATACTTATTATGTGTATAACGATTTGGATAACCTTTGCTTCGTATTACAACCGATGTATCAGAGTGTGTCAAACCTGGATCAATATGCTTTCCAGTACAAATATGACAACCGTAACCGTTGTAATTGGAAAAAGCTTCCAGGTGCTTCTGCCGTGAGCTATGTGTACGATGAGGCAGACAATATGATCTTTTCCCAGGATGGCAAGCAGTATGCCTCTAAGCAGTGGAGTTTCTATCTGTATGATAAGTTCCATCGTCTGGCAGTGCAGGGCGTTTGTTCCAATACGAATACGGCTGCAGTTTCGAATGTTATTGTATCATGTACACGGGTGAATAGCAACAGCGGTTTGGGTAACAGTGGATATACATCAAGCTTTGCCTTGGTGTCGCCCGAAGTCCATAGAGTAAACTATTATGACGACTATGCCTTCCGTAGTCTGACCGGTTTCGATAATGCCGGCTTTCCTGCGGCAACAATCGATGCCAAAGGATATGTCACCGGTAGTGTGATTACTGTTCTTGGCAGCAGTACAAAACTTTATTCGGCTAATTATTATGACTTTGAGGGACGCATCACAAAAACGGTTCAAGGCAATTTGCTGGAGGGTTATGATACGACGAACACTGTTTATACTTTTACCGGCAAGCCGAACACTGTGACACATACACATACTGCCAGCGGAAAGACCACGCGCACGGAAGTATATACCTATACCTACGACCATGCGGACAGAATAAGCAAAGTGCGGCATAGTCTTGGCGGCACTTCAATCACTCTGTACGATGCCACTTATGACAACTTCGGCCGTTTGCTGACCAAGCAGTATCACGGTACGAGCACCAACAAGCTGACTTATGCCTACAACCTGCGCAGCTGGCTGACGGGCATCAGCGGTACATGCTTCACACAGAACCTGTACTACAACACGGGTGTGGGTACTGCGAAGTACAACGGCAGCATCAGCAGCATGACTTGGAAGTCCGGGAACGAAAGTACAGTCCGTGGTTACAAATTCACTTACGACGGTCTTGACAGAGTACTGAACGCTACCTATGGAGAGACAGCAAGTATCAGCACGAATGCGAACCGCTTCTCGGAGAACGTTACGGGTTATGACAAGAACGGTAACATCAAGAGTTTGCAACGTTACGGCCAGACTGGTGCCAGTGCCTACGGCCTGATAGACAACCTGACTTTTACCTTGAACGGCAATCAGTTGAGCCGTGTGGACGATGCCGTGATGGCTTCTGCTTACGGTGGAGGCTTCGAGTTCAAGGACGGCGTGAAGCAGGTCGGAGAGTACACCTACGATGCGAACGGCAATTTAACCAAAGATTTGAACAAGGGAATCACCGATATTCAATATAATTGTTTAAATTTGCCAAGTGCAGTAACGTTCAGCGACGGAAGTACGATTACCTATGTTTATGCAGCCGACGGCACAAAGCTAAGAACGGTTCATAAGATAGGTGGCGCTACCACCACAACGGACTATTGCGGGAATGTGGTCTATGAAAACGGAGCCCAGAAGCTTCTGATTACCGAAGAGGGCTATATTACTTTGAGCGACAACAAGTATTACTATTACTTGAAGGACCATCAGGGGAACAACCGTGTAGTCATAAACCAGAGCGGAGCGGTAGAGGAGACAAACCATTACTATCTGTTTGGAGGAGTATTCGCTTCATCAACAAGCACTCAGCCTTACAAGTACAATAGCAAGGAATATGACACGAAGAAAGGCTTGAACTGGTATGATTACGGGGCACGGCATTATGATGCAGTGTTGGGACGGTTTATGACGGTGGATCCGTTGGCAGAGAAGTATTATTCAGAAAGTTTGTATACTTATTGTTATAGTAATCCTATAAATTGTATAGACCCTAACGGGAAGGATGGTATTTATATTGCCTTCCCTGATTATAAAATATCAACTCCTATTGGTAAAATTGGGAATTTAGGTCATGCTGGAGTATTATTGATTGATAATAAAACAGGAGTGACTAAATATTATGAATATGGCAGATATGACAAAGAGGGTAAAGGAGTTGTCAGAACATTCGCTGTTCCAAATGTAAAAATAGGACAAGATAAAAAGCCTACATTGGAATCATTGAATAAAACTTTATCAATAATATCTGAACAAGCGGGACATGCCGGAAGAATAGAAGGAGCATATATTGAAAGTGATAAGTTTAAAGAAATGAAAAACTATGCAGAATCAAAAATAGCGGAGAATGCTAATTCAAAGAGGAAAGAGTATTCATTAAGGAATAATAATTGTGGAACTTTTGCGGCTGATGTTTTGAAACAAGACCCATCTGTAAAAGATAAGGCACCAGTAATTATAGATCCAAGGCCCAATAGTATAGTTAAAGAGTATCAAGATAATTTTAAGTCACTAAATTATGATCCTAAAAAGAGACAAGTTAAAATTGAATAGATATGGAAAGTCAAAGTATATCATTAGGAGATTTATTTTCAGTTGAATTATTTGTAGGATCAATAACGTTTGTTTTAGGAACGGTTTTGTTCTTCTTATTATTATTATTGAATTTGAGGCTTAATCTTAAAACGACATTATTATATTGTTGCCTGCAATTGATACTTGTTGTCTCTCTTTCTACTATTTTCTTTATATTTTGGCGTTTTAATTTTGATATAATGATAGGGTTTCTATATTTACCAGGTGTATTATCTGAGGTTTTTATTATGCTCTTATTCTATTTTATATTAAAAATAAAAAACAAATAATTGAATAATATTTTTATAACAATTCTATTACAGCGGGTGGAAACATCCGCTGTTTCTTTTTATAGGGTACCCACTATAATAGAAATATTAGCAGTCTAACTTGCCAAGTGGAGTAATGAAGGCCCAATGGCAAAATTTATTCAATGAGCTTTAAAGCAAATGTTAACGCCGCCTATGATAATACTACAATCATTGGTACAGACACTAACCGTTTCCGCGAGAACGCGACAGCTTTCGTCTACAATAACAGCTTCGAGTTCAAGGACAGCATGAAGCAGGCGAACGAGTACACCTACGATGCCAACGGCAATTTAACTAAAGATTTAAACAAGAATATTACCGGTATATCATATAATTGTTTAAATTTGCCAAATACAGTAACGTTCAGTGACGGAAGTACTATCACCTATATTTATGGAGCCGATGGCACAAAGCTGAGAACAGTCCATAAGATAGGCAGTACAACCACAACGACTGACTATTGCGGCAATGTGATCTATGAAAACGGAGTCCAGAAGCTGCTTCTTACCGAAGAGGGTTATATTACTTTGAGCGACAGCAAGTATCACTACTACTTGAAAGACCATCAGGGGAATAACCGGGTAGTCATCAGCCAGAGCGGCACGGTAGAAGAGACGAGCCATTACTATCCTTTCGGCGGTACATTTGCAAGTGCAGGTAATGTTCAGCCTTACAAGTACAACGGCAAGGAGTATGACTCGAAGAAAGGGCTGAACTGGTATGACTACGGGGCACGGCATTATGATGCGGCGTTGGGGAGGTTTGAGACGGTGGACCCTTCTGCTGAAAACTACTTCAAAACAAGTCTCTATGCTTATTGTGGTAACAGCCCTATCAGCAGAATAGACCCAACAGGAGCTGACTGGTATGAAGATAAACAAGGGAATTTACGTTGGCAGGAAGGCAGTGAAGCCTTAAAAGGCTATACTAATATCGGTTCATCTGCCTCTATTGCGTTAGGTAATGACAACTATCTGAACTTCTATCAGAATGGAGGTATCTTAGCCAATCAGGCTGTTAATGCTTTTGACTTGATAGCTTCCTGCGGTAAACTTCAGAATCAGTTCTTAGGTAAAACCAGTCCTTTATCTGAAGACTCTAAGTCTGCCCTTTTCAATTCTCTGAACAGTCGTTCTATAGATGCTATTGCGCGACCTATAGGCGAAGCTGCCTTTGGCTTTGGTGCCGGAGAGTTTGGCGGTATGTTGTTGGGGAAGGCAATAGGATGGGCTGTAGGAAAGGTGGCAGGAAGAGGTACTCAAAATGCAATACAATCAACTGCTCACGGAGTGCAACGGATTGCTGGAACAACGGCAACGAGAGGAGGGGTACTTTCTGTGAATGAAGTAAGAGTAACAAAGTCTGTAGGAAAGGCTTTTACTCAGGCTGATGGAGCTACAGTTTATCTTCATGAAATTACTCCCGGTAGATTTAATGCTGTTGTAGAAGGGAGGAAAGGTATAATAACAACAATGGGAAATTGGTCTCAAAAATCTATTAATAGAATAGCGAAAAATTATGGATGGAATATTAAATAAAGAAATGGTTGTTTGCTGTTTCTGCGGGAAGAGTTTACCCTTAGAAGCGGCTGTAGTTTTGAAAGTTTGGGCAAATGAGAAGAGTGAGGAGTATCAAGTATTATATTCCCATAAATCTCATTTTGTTAGAGCATTAGATAAATCAGTAATACTACATCCAGATTTATTAGAGCCTGATGCTTTAGGTTAATTCGTCGTAACGAACTACTGTCTTCCTCTGATATAGGTTGATTAAAAACCAATCTATCTAATTACTATCCTAACATCAGATATTCCATATCTTGTATGTTAGGATAGTTTTTGTTATTCTATCAGCGAGACGTAGGATACCTATTGTGTGTATGACGACCACCGTAATCTCTGCACTTGGAAGAAGCTTCCGGATGCGCAGCTCGCGGAGTATGTGTATGACAACGGTGGACGGCTGACGCAACAGGGGGAGTGCACGAACAAGACGGTTTCTTCCGATCAGGTGGTGCATGTGCAGAACTGGGCGGTACGGGTTTCCCGACGAGCCAGTTCACGAACGACACTTCGGGCTACAGTAAAGGCTCCCTGACAGGAAGCGCGGTGACTGTATCCGGCAGCAGTACTAAAATTTACAAAGGCTATTACTATGACGTCAAGGGGCGTGTAACTAAAGTCGTACAGAACAATCTTTTGGGCGGTTATGACGTGACTAATACGGTCTATACCTTTACGGGACAGCCCGCCACGGTGACGCATAGCCATACCGCAAGCGGCAAGTCCACACGTACGGAAGTCTATACCTATAGCTATGACCATGCAGACCGTGTAAGCAAGGTGGAGCATACTTTGGGAGGAACCAAAATAACTCTGGCAGACTATACGTACGATAGTTTCGGCCGTCTGAGTACCAAGTCCCTGCACGGCTCTGCGGCGAACAAGCTGACGTATGCCTATAACCTCCGCAGCTGGCTGACGGGCATCACAAGTACGCGCTTCACCCAGAACCTGTACTACAATACGGGTGTGGGTACCGCCCGCTACAACGGCAGCATCAGCAGCATGACCTGGAAGTCCGGGAATGAAAGCACCGTCCGCGGTTACAAGTTCACCTACGACGGACTGGACCGCATGCTGAATGCCACCTACGGCGAGACAGCAGGTATCAGCACGAACGCGAACCGTTTCAGTGAGAACGTGACGGGGTATGACAAGAACGGTAACATCAAGGGATTGCAGCGTTACGGGCAACTCTCTTCAGCCGCCTACGGCATGATAGACAACCTGACTCTCACCTTGAACGGCAATCAGTTGAACCGTGTGGATGATGCCGTGACGGCTTCCGCCTACAATGGCGGCTTCGAGTTCAAAAACGGTGCCAATGCTGCCGATGAGTACTCTTATGATGCCAACGGCAATTTAACTAAAGATTTGAACAAAGGTATTAGCGGCATTACATATAATTTCTTAAATTTGCCGAATGTGGTGACTTTCAGTGACGGAAGTACCATCACCTACACTTATGGAGCCGACGGCACAAAGCTGAGAACAGTCCATAAGATAGGCAGTACTACCACCACTACCGATTACTGCGGAAACGTGGTCTATGAAAACGGAGTCCAGAAGCTGCTTCTTACCGAAGAGGGTTATGTTACTTTGAGCGACAGCAAGTATCACTATTACTTGAAAGACCATCAAGGGAATAACCGGGTAGTCATCAGCCAGAGCGGTACGGTAGAAGAGACGAACCATTACTATCCCTTCGGCGGGGCGTTTGCAAGTACAAGTAATGTTCAGCCTTACAAGTACAACGGTAAGGAGCTTGACTCAAAGAAAGGGTTGAACTGGTATGACTACGGGGCAAGGCATTATGATGCGGCGCTGGGAAGGTTTACGACGAATGACAGATTTGCCGAGAAGTATTATTCGATGTCTCCGTATCAGTATGGGGCGAATAATCCGGTGAATAACATAGATGTGAATGGAGATACAATTGTTGTAAATCCTAATCCTAATGGCTTGATAGATAATGTGAGAATATTTTTTGGATTTGATACCAAGTATCAAAAGGACGTGAAAGCAGATTTGCAGCAACTTAAGAAGGATGATAAGGAAATTGGTGAGATGATTATTGAACTGGAGAAAAGTAAGAATGTTCATTCAATAACAAGGACTAAACGAGGAAAGTCTAATTCTTCAGGATTTGATAGAGAAAAAGCTAAAAAAGACATTCCGCAAGGAAGCATTATAAATTATGACCCTGATGTTAAAACGGATATTAATGGAAATCATCGGACACCAAGAATTGGTTTAAGCCATGAGTTACAGCATTCGTCGGATGTAGATAAAGGTATTATGTCTTATGAAAATATAGGAAATGGAATACCCATGAGAGAAATTCGTGCTATTAATACTGAGAATAAAATTAGAAAAAGAACAGGAGATGCAAAAAGAACGGAATATCGTGGAAGGAAAATACCCCAAAAACTGTTGGAATAAGATTATCCTTATGTTGGGTATTAATCTCTTATTTGTAATGTGTGTACATAAAACAAGTGAGAGGTATGAAGATATGTTTGTTGATTCTACTTGGCAAAGTCCTTTTGTTGCAATGAATATAGAATACAAAGATAGTGTATATTCGATAGTTCCAAGAGAAGGAGATATGTACCTATTTCTGAATGATGGGGTAGCTAATAAGAAATATCGATATGAACTTTTTCCAATTTTATTAGAACAGACATTGGGTATAGACAGCATTACATTTTGTTCACTAAAGGAAATGGACTGTATGGTAACTCCACAGCCATACATAGATTCAATTTATAAAGGAAAAGTAGAAAATCTTATTTCTTTGCTTTTTAATGAGAAAGGTGTACTTTCTGTTGGTTTGTCATATCCAGAAGAAAAATATTTGATTTATTTGTTATTTCATCATGGAGTTTATCTTAATACAGATTGCGAAACTGGAGTTTTGTATATCTTAAATAAATAAGTATTTTATATTCTTGAAATAATCTATTTAATTGCTATCCTAACATCAGATATTACTATATCTTGCATGTTAGGATAGTTTTTTATTTACTTCCCGCTTCCGGAAAGACTACAAGAGAGGAAGTATACACTTACAGCTACGACTATGCTGACAGGGTGAGCAAGGTGGAGCATACTTTGGGAGGAACCAAAATAACTCTGGCAGACTATACGTACGATAGTTTCGGCCGTCTGAGTACCAAGTCCCTGCACGGCTCTGCGGCGAACAAGCTGACGTATGCCTATAACCTCCGCAGCTGGCTGACGGGCATCACAAGTACGCGCTTCACCCAGAACCTGTACTACAATACGGGTGTGGGTACCGCCCGCTACAACGGCAGCATCAGCAGCATGACCTGGAAGTCCGGGAATGAAAGCACCGTCCGCGGCTACAAGTTCACCTACGACGGACTGGACCGGATGCTGAATGCCACCTATGGCGAAACAGCAGGTATCAGCACGAACGCGAACCGTTTCAGTGAGAACGTGACGGGCTACGACAAAAACGGTAACATCAAGGGATTGCAGCGTTACGGGCAACTCTCTTCAACCGCCTACGGCATGATAGACAACCTGACTCTCACCTTGAACGGCAATCAGTTGAACCGCGTGGATGATGCGGTAGCGGCTTCCACCTACAATGGCGGCTTCGAGTTCAAAAACGGTGCCAATGCCGCCGATGAGTACTCTTATGATGCCAACGGCAATTTAACTAAAGATTTAAACAAAGGTATTAGCGGCATTACATATAATTTCTTAAATTTGCCGAATGCAGTAACGTTCAGTGACGGAAGTACCATCACCTATACTTATGGAGCCGACGGCACAAAGCTGAGAACAGTCCATAAGATAGGCAGTACAACCACAACGACTGACTATTGCGGCAATGTGATCTATGAAAACGGAGTCCAGAAGCTGCTTCTTACCGAAGAGGGTTATATTACTTTGAGCGACAGCAAGTATCACTACTACTTGAAAGACCATCAGGGGAATAACCGGGTAGTCATCAGCCAGAGCGGCACGGTAGAAGAGACGAGCCATTACTATCCTTTCGGCGGGGTATTTGCAAGTGCAGGCAATGTTCAGCCTTACAAGTACAACGGTAAGGAGCTTGATACGAAGAAGGGTTTGAATTGGTATGATTATGGGGCGAGGCATTATGATGCGGTGTTGGGAAGGTTTATAACGGTTGATGCTTTATATGACAAACATTTTAAAGTATCTCCTTATGTCTATTGTGGAAATGAGCCTGTCGGTCGCATTGATCCGGATGGAAATGATTGGCGCGTGCAAACCCATTATAATCGTGAAACGGATAAGATAGAATATAAAATTACGGTAAGAGCGGCTTTGATAAATAATTCTAATAATAAGGAGCTTGATATAAAGACTTTGGCTGGACAAATAGTAGAGCAAGTGAATGCCGCATATACGATTTCAGGTGATGACTTTGTTTCGACTATGGATATGCAATTGAGAACTGTCAACTCGGTGGATGATATAAAGGACACTGAACACGTTTTGCAGATTGTTGATCAAGATATGTTGACAAAAACGGATAAAAGTGTAGTTATGGCTGAGACTTATAAAAATAGTCTGGATGTGAAAATAGGAACGAAAGCGGTTTCTAATATGTTGAACAATGATGATAACCGGACTTTTGCTCACGAACTTGGTCATTCAGGAGGATTGGGGCATACAATGAATGTGGAAAACTTGATGACACAGAAAAAAGTTATTCAAGATTTTGATGGAGATTATCTTAAAGCAACTCAGTTAAACCGTTCTCAGATACAAACAGTCCGAGATAATTATATCCATAACAAGTTGAATAGGCATATTCCTAACTGGAGGCAAAAACTTAAAAGAAGGCAGTAATATGAAGACACGTATATTTATTTTTATAATCATACTTGCCATGCTGGTGGCGTGCATTGGTCATTTGGACTCAGAGAATGATTTCATGATTCGAGTAGGTACTGGTTTTAAGGAGCGTACCGGTAAAGATTATATCCAATGTTGGGTGAATGACAGCCTTGTTTTTAATGGACTGTATGTGAACAAGACGGATGACCAAATATTGGACTACCATGAAGATTGGCTTGGAATGGAAATCACCCGTTTCGATAAAAGCGGATATGATAGTTTAAAAATAAAGATACGTGTCACATCTCTGGATACGGTATTATATTGTGGAAAAAGGGTCATAGATAGTACGTTCCGATACCGGATTGATAATATTCCCAATATTGTAATTTCATGTAGCTCCAACGGTGGTATTTTGTTGTGGGATACTTTACGTACACCTGATTATTTTTGGCTCGAATATTGATATATTAAGAATCTCTGATTCTATAATCTAAACAATTCCCTGCTTATGTTGGATGTAAGCAGGGAATTTCATATAGGAGCATGCTGACTTGGAGCGGTACGCTTTCCGTTACCGGTACGACGTGACATCCACGGTCTATACCTTTACGGACAAGCCTGCCACGGTGACGCATACGCACACGGCAAGCGGGAAGGACAGCCGGACGGAAGCATACACTTACAGCTATGACCATGCAGACAGGCTCTCCAAGGTGGAGCATACATTGGGAGGGGCGAAGGTGACGCTTGCTGCCTATGCTTATGATAACCTTGGTCGTCTGCAATCGAAGTCGCTGCACGGCTCCGACGCGGACAGGCAGGCTTACGCCTATAATGTACGCGGCTGGCTGACGGGCATCAGCGGAACGAAGTTCACGCAGAATCTGTATTATAACACCGGCAACGGGCCTGCCAAGTATAACGGCAGCATCAGCAGCATGACGTGGAAGGCAGGAACGGCAAGCACCGTCCGCGGCTACAAGTCCACTTATGACGGACTGGACCGTCTGCTGAATGCTACTTATGGCGAGACAGCAGGCATCAGCACGAACGCCAACCGCTTTTCGGAGAACGTTACGGGGTATGACAAGAACGGCAATATCAAGGGATTGCAGCGTTATGGCCAGACTGGTGCCAGTGCCTACGGCCTGCTTGATAATCTGACTTTCACCCTGAACGGCAATCAGTTGAGCCGTGTGGAGGATGCCGTGAGTACCGCGGCATACGGTACAAACACTGCCTTTGTGAACGGTGCAAGCGCTGCAGGGGAGTATGCCTACGATGTCAATGGTAATTTAACGAAAGATTTGAATAAGGGAATTACCGATATTCAATATAATGTATTAAATTTGCCGAGTACGGTATCGTTCAGTGATGGTAGCACGATTACCTATACTTATGGTGCTGACGGCACGAAACTGAGAACAGTCCATAAGATAGGCAGTACAACCACAACGACTGACTATTGCGGTAATGTGATCTATGAAAACGGTACTCAGAAGTTGTTACTCACAGAAGAGGGTTACATCAACCTGACCGGTACCCAGCAGTATCATTACTACTTGAAAGATCATCAGGGTAACAACCGTGTAGTGATCAACCAGTCTGGTACTGTGGAGGAAACGAACCATTACTACCCTTTCGGTGGTGTGTTTGGCACTACAGGCAATACCCAGCCTTACAAGTATAACGGTAAGGAGCTTGATACGAAGCAGGGTTTGAACTGGTATGATTATGGGGCGAGACATTATGATGCTGCGTTGGGAAGGTTTACGACGAATGACCCGTTGGCAGAGAAATATTATTCGATGAGTCCGTATACTTATTGTGCCGATAATCCGGTAAAGTTCATAGACCCAAATGGTATGGAATATGCTCCTGGTGATCTGTTTAAGACTAAAAGAGCAGCAGCTAAAGATTGGGGTATGTATTATAATGGTGCATCTATTATACGTAAACGTGAAATGGGCTCTTCTATTTATGAAGTTAAGCAAAAGGGAAAGCTAAAGGGATATTCTTATAGTGCAGCCAATGAAGGAGAGCACAGCGTATCTATAAGCTTACCTCCTAACGGTGAGAGATTTGTAGGATCGATTCATTCGCATGGAGACGCGGACGCAGAGCATATAAATAATAAATTCTCAAAAGCTGATATAAAATATATTGAGAAAACAAAAGAAAATGGTTATTTGGCTACGCCGAGTGGCGATTTGTTAGAATATAATCCTTATAGTAAGAAAACATCAATAGTGACTAGTGATCTTCCTAGTGATCCCAAAGATCCTAAACGAAAGAATAATATTAATCCGAAAGATATTCCTGCTGAAAAGGGTAAACAAAGAATGAAAGAATTGCTACAAAAGCCAGATTTAAACATTCCTGTTAGCCAGAGAGAACATATTCATTGGGTATTTTAAAAAGATAGCAATATGTATAGGACTTATTTTTTTGCTTTAATGCTATTTGCGATGTCATGTACAAACAGTACATCGAAGGTCGGAGAAGATCAACAATCATCTCAACAGATTGAGTATGTAATGAATGATAGTCTCTCAACAGATTTTTATACTGATATGAAAAGCTATGTTCCTGCAGAGGGATTTATACCTACAGCGGATATTGCAGTAAAGATAGCGGAATGCGTACTATTGGAAATTTATGGAAAGGAAAGTATAGAGAAAGAAAAACCTTTTTCTGTTAACTTGGTAAATGGAATATGGGTAATAGAAGGGCATATTCCTAATGGAAATGATAGTGCGCTGACTTTCTGTGGACAATCTTATGTGGAAATAAGAAAAAGTAATGGTGAGATTATAAAGCTTTTGCATACTAAATAAAAAATATTACTCTAATATAAGTTGCCTTTTTTCAATGAGATTTATTTAATTACTATCCTAACATCAGATATGCTATATCTTGTATGTTAGGATAGTTTTTTAGGTCTATCAAATGATGTAGGTCATGCAGGACTACATCCGTACTCTCCGGATGCTTAACAGCACGGGCACTTCCTATCTGGATAACATTTCCTATATGTATTATTTGTACGACAGTCTGGGACGGCTGACCCTGCAGGGGGGAATCCTTCTTCCAGTCCTACCGTGCTTGTGCAGAACAACTTGCTCAGTGGTTACGACATCACAAGTACGGTTTATACTTTCTCCAACAAGCCGTCTGGTGTGACACATACACATACTGCCAGCGGAAAGACCACGCGCACGGAAGTATATACCTATACCTACGACCATGCGGACAGAATAAGCAAAGTGCAGCATAGTCTTGGCAGTACTGCGATTACTCTGTACGATGCGACTTATGACAACTTCGGTCGTTTACTGACCAAGCAGTATCACGGTACGAGCACCAACAAGCTGACTTATACCTACAACCTGCGTAGCTGGCTGACGGGAATCAGCGGCACACGCTTCACGCAGAACCTGTACTACAACACGGGTGTGGGTACTGCGAAGTACAACGGCAGCATCAGCAGCATGACCTGGAAGTCCGGGAACGAAAGTACAGTCCGTGGTTACAAATTCACTTATGACGGTCTTGACCGGATGCTGAACGCTACCTATGGCGAGACAGCAAGTATCAGCACAAATGCGAATCGCTTCTCAGAGAACGTTACGGGTTATGACAAGAACGGTAACATCAAGAGTTTGCAACGTTATGGCCAGACTGGTGCCAGTGCCTACGGCCTGCTTGATAACCTGACTTACACATTGACCGGTAATCAGTTGAGCTGTGTGGAGGATGCGGTGAGTACCGCTGCATACGGTACAAACACTGCCTTTGTGAACGGTGCAAGCGCCGCAGGGGAGTATGCCTACGATGTCAATGGTAATTTAACGAAAGATTTGAATAAGGGAATTACCGATATTCAATATAATGTATTAAATTTGCCGAGTACGGTATCGTTCAGTGATGGTAGCACGATTACCTATACTTATGGTGCTGACGGCACGAAACTGAGAACAGTCCATAAGATAGGCAGTACAACCACAACGACTGACTATTGCGGTAATGTGATCTATGAAAACGGTACTCAGAAGTTGTTACTCACAGAAGAGGGTTACATCAACCTGGCCGGTACCCAGCAGTATCATTACTATCTGAAGGACCATCAAGGCAACAACCGTGTAGTAATCAACCAGTCAGGTACTGTAGAGGAGACGAATCATTACTATCCTTTCGGCGGTGTTTTTGGCACTACAGGCAATACCCAGCCTTACAAGTATAACGGCAAGGAGTTTGACAATAAGAAGGGTTTGAATTGGTATGATTATGGGGCGAGACATTATGATACGGCGTTAGGAAGGTTTACGACTAATGACAGATTTGCCGAGAAGTATTATTCGATGTCTCCGTATCAGTACGGGGCGAATAGTCCGGTTGTTAATATTGATGTGAATGGAGATAGTATTAGAATTTGCACTGAAACTCAGTCCTTTGGTCACACATGGATTAGTGTTGGTGAAGGATCTAATATGACTGTTTATAGCTACGGACGATACAATGGAACTAATAAAGGGCCAGATAGAAGCTCTAATTCTTTAGGAAATGGTTCCGGTGTTCTTTTAAAGTTAATGGGGGATGAAGCAAAAGCTTACAATGACAAAAAAAGCAGCTGGTGGAATGTCTGTATTTGTAGTAACAGATGTGGCAGATGAAAAAGTTGCTAATATTTTAGACGAAAAGTTTAATATGTCAACTACAATGCCAGATAATCCTAAAAGTGATTATTATAACAGTTCTTCTGCTCGTATTATTGATGAATATAAGCTGACAAGTAATAATTGTACAACAATGGTATATGACGTGTTGAATAAAAGTGGGTCAAATGCTCTGAAAGGGACAAGGCTACAACAAACAAGTAATTTGGGAACATGGACTACTATTCCTATTGTCAACAGATTTGTTCTTCCAATATCAATGCAGAATCATTTAGTGAGAATATCCAAACCAGGAGGTGTAGTTTATAAAACAAGATAGATTATGAAATGGCTTAGAATTGTGTTTGTTGCCACATCAATAATTCTTTCATTATTAATTATATACGCAATTATTAATTGTGAAATTAGTTATAAATATGAGATTGAAAATCGATGTGGGGATAAGATTGATATCTTATGGGTTGAGGAGTGGCTAAAAGAAACGATTAAAGTGTGGAAGTTTTTTCTATGCTATGTAATCATTAATATCTTTTATTTAGTAGCTTCTCTTGTCAATAGCCGTAAATCTTCAAAAGAAAAATGCAGTTTATCATAAACAAACGCAGTCTCTTTTGTATTGATAATTAGGCCGTCTTGCCTTGATATGAATTGACTATTTTTATCGTTATCCTAACATCAGATATCCCATATCTTGCATGTTAGGATATTTTTTTGTCATATAACAGTCATACCATTTCTAATGTTGTAACTATCCTCCGTGCCGGGCTACACCCTTTTTTGCAGATGGCTATACCATCGCATAGAAAGGGTGTAGCCATCCGGAGTAAAAGGTGTAGCCTCGTGAAATGTGTCCTACGAATGCTTTTGGCGGGGATAATAGCGGCTTGCATAGAATCTGTGTTCCTTTGTCCGCGTCTTGTTTTTATACTGCTTCATCCGAAGAAGAAAAGGAAGCGCAAGAATCTACGGTGGCAGATAACATTACCCCGACAGTATAACATATCATATCCGACCATAAAAATCCATGCCCGAAGACCAATGCTCCGAGCGTGGTGTTTCGTATGGCATTCGCCCAATCGACCTGGTATAATTGGCTGATTTCTATGCAATAAGAAAACAGTAAGGAGATTGCGGTCACTTTGAGTATGGATGCCGAAGGGAAGAGAAAGCGTAATCCCCAATAAACCATAGCTGCCCAAAGTGTATCGCCAATATACTCTGCAATAAATTTAGGCAATGCATTGCCATACTTCCGGGAAGCAAGTCCTGCCAATATGATGACGAAAGTGACGGTTAAGTAAATCCAACGTTTGTATTTCACATCATGATGTTTTAGGTCCATTGCAAATTTATGGAAAATTGACAGATATGAGTGAGAAGGAAGAGCTTTTTCGTATTTTTTCCTATCGAACGGTCTGTGTAAGGCTATAAACAGAAAAGCAAATGAAGGGCAATACTATGACACGTATATGGCCAAAAATAACTATTGGTACAGCATGCATGAACTGAGCCGCATGGACGATGAAACAGGCGACCCCTTGCCGGGTGACCGGAGACTTGCACCTATTCCCGTCGGATTTACCGTTCGGAGCGGTGGCACCCAATGGCTGTTCGAGAACAGCGTCCGCACCACAAATCCGGAAGAACTTTGGAAATAAGACTCTCTTGTTTCAAATCTCCCCGAAATCATGTACCTTTGTGGCGATACCTAAAAAAGGGTGTGGCAAGATGATGAACAAGATAAATTCCGTATGCGTATATTGTGCTTCGAGCACAAAGATAGATTCCGTTTATTTCGATGCAGCCCGTGAGCTGGGCGCTTTGCTGGGGCAGCGGCAAATTCGCCTGATTAATGGTGCGGGAAATATGGGACTGATGTCCGCTGTGTCCGATGCGGCACTCCGGGCAGGGGGAGAGGTGACGGGCGTCATTCCCCGCTTCATGGTGGAGCAGGGATGGCATCACACCGGACTTACCCAACTCGTGGAAGTGGAAAGCATGCACGAACGGAAAAAGACAATGGCCGACTTGAGCAATGCCATCATTGCCCTGCCCGGTGGTTGCGGCACCCTGGAAGAACTGCTGGAAATCATCACTTGGAAGCAACTCGGACTGTATCTGAACCCGATTGTGATACTGAATGTCAAGAACTATTTCGACCCTCTGCTCGATATGCTCCGGCAGGCGGTGGACGAAAACTTCATGCGTACGCAGCACGGTGCCATCTGGCATGTGGCGCAGACACCGCAGGAAGCCGTGGAACTGATATATACCACTCCCTTGTGGGACGCCTCCATCCGTAAATTCGCTGCAATATGATAGGGCTGTTGATGGCTTGGGCAGTAGTGGGGACGGAGGGGATTCCTATTCCATATTCTCCGAGAATGGACGATGGCATCACCGTGGTCCTTTTGTGCTGTTTCTTTCTGTCGGCCTATGTCTTGTCACGCAGCCGCAAGTTCCTGCTGCAACTGGTGAAGGATTTCCTGCTTCATCGCGAACGTACCAGCATATTTGCCACTTCCACAGCCGCCGATATGCGCTATTTGCTGCTGCTCATCCTGCAGACCTGCATCCTAGCAGGCGTCTGTATCTTCAACTACTTCAATGATATACAGCCGGAACTGGTACGTCATGTGTCGCCGGGGCTTCTGCTGGGGATTTACATCGGTGTGTGTCTCTTCTATTTGTGCTTGAAGTGGATGCTCTACTCTTTTCTGGGTTGGATTTTTTTTGACGAAAGTGTTACAACGCTATGGCTTGAGTCCTATTCTACGCTACTTTATTACTTGGGATTCGCCCTTTTCCCGTTTGCCCTGTTCGTAGTCTATTTTGATTTGAGTTTGCAGCTGACGATAATAATCGGATTGATTTTAGCCTTTTTTGCTAAAATATTGATGTTATACAAGTGGTTAAAGCTTTTTTGTAACAATTTATATGGCGGTTTGCTTTTAATTGTGTACTTTTGTGCCCTTGAAATCATGCCTTGTTTTGTGTTATATCAAGGTGTGATGCAGCTAAACAGTTATTTGATAATAAAATTTTAGGACGTTGAAAATTAAGAAAGTACTTGTGTCGCAGCCGAAACCGGCATCAGAGAAATCTCCTTACTACGACATCGCCGAGAAGTATGGTGTGAAAATAGATTTTCGCCCATTTATCAAAGTGGAGAGCCTTTCAGCGAAAGAGTTCAGACAACAGAAAATTTCGGTCTTGGATCATACTGCCGTTATTTTTACTTCGCGTCATGCTATTGATCATTTCTTCCACTTGTGTACAGAATTGCGTGTGACAATTCCCGAAACAATGAAGTATTTCTGCGTGACGGAGGCCGTTGCTCTGTATATCCAAAAGTATGTGCAGTATCGTAAGCGTAAGATTTTCTTCGGAAACACCGGGAAGATTGACGATTTGATACCTTCCATTGTTAAGCATAAGACTGAAAAGTACTTGGTACCAATGTCGGATGTACACAATGATGACGTGAAGAATCTGCTGGATAAGAATAAGATTCAGCACACGGAAGCTGTCATGTACCGTACTGTCAGCAATGACTTTGCTGCAGATGAGGCTTTTGATTATGACATGCTGGTGTTCTTCAGTCCGGCAGGCATCAGTGCCTTGAAGAAGAATTTCCCTGATTTTGACCAGAAGGAAATCAAGATCGGAACATTCGGCTCTACCACTGCCCAGGCAGTCCGTGATGCCGGGCTTCGTCTTGACCTGGAAGCTCCCAGCGTGCAGGCACCCTCAATGACGGCGGCGCTTGACATGTTTATCAAGGAAAATAATAAAGGAAAGTAAAAAGAGTTATGAGTTATAAGTTATGAGTGATTTGCTTATAGCTTGTAGGCATAACAATGGATTTATAAAATTGAGCTACAAGTGGTTGTGCTTTTATGTCGCCAGGTACTTGTAGCTCGTTTTTGTATCGCCCCATAACTTATCACTCATAACTCATCACTCATAACTTATAACTCATCACCCCATGCCAAATACCTTGCGTAAGTCCGAACGGTTGGACAAGAAGAAAGTGATAGAGAAGATGTTTGCGGGCGGCTCACGCTCGTTTTCGGTTTTCCCTTTGCGTGTGGTGTATCTGCCGGTGGAGGAGCTGGAGGCACCCGTTTCCATTCTTGTAAGTGTTTCGAAACGCCGTTTCAAGCGGGCGGTGAAGCGCAACCGCGTGAAACGCCAGATACGTGAAGCCTACCGCATGAACAAACACGGACTGCTGGCCGTGCTGACGGAAAAAAAGTGCCGTCTGGCCGTGGCCTTCATCTATCTTTCGGACCAGTTGGTAGACTCTTCTGTCATTGAGGACCGTATGAAGACAGCTTTGGCACGCATTGCCGAGAAGGTAGCGGCAAATGCTGAAACCGAGCAAACTCCGCAGGTGTCATGAAGCGTCTGCTTTCATATCTGCTGCTGCTTCCCATCTATTTCTATCAGAAGTGCATATCGCCCATGATAGGGCCTTCATGCCGTTTTACCCCCACTTGTTCGCAATATGCGGTGGAGGCCATCAAGAAACACGGACCTTTCAAGGGGTTTTGTCTGGCAGTCAGGCGCATTCTGCGCTGCCATCCCTGGGGAGGTTCCGGATATGATCCCGTTCCATGAATATTCCAGTTGACATACATACACACCGGCTTCCGCAAGTACCCGGAACTGCCATTGCAAATTGCTATCCCGAAACGTTCTCTCCACAGAGCGGCGGATGGTATTCGGTGGGGATACATCCCTGGCATATAGGTCGGAGTGGAGGTGAACACTCAGGAGTTGAAGGTGCTGTGGCTAGCAGGGTGTGCGGCCTGGAGGAGTTAGTGCGCCATCCCCAAGTACTTGCCGTGGGCGAAGCCGGGCTGGACAAGCTGGCAGATGCTCCGATGGATTTGCAGGTGGAAGTGTTCAGGTGCCAGGCATGTTTGGCAGAGGAAGTGGGAAAGCCGCTGGTGATTCATCTGGTGAAGGCGGTTGATGAACTGCTGAAGGTGAAGCGGGACTTGCGCCCGTCGAATCCGTGGATAATACATGGTTTCCGTGGCAAGGCGGCGCTGGCGGAGGAATATCTGAAACATGGCTTTTACCTTTCATTCGGGGAGAAATACCAGGAAGCAGCCTTGTGCCGGGTACCTGCCGACCGGCTGTTCATCGAAACGGATGAAAGCGAAGTTTCCATCGGGGAATTGTATGCACGCGCTGCCGAAGTGCGCGGCATCTCTCCCGAGGAGCTTGGAGAAACACTCCGGAGAAATGTCTGCAAAGTCTTTTTTAAACCCTAAGAGTTGTTTCTTCGAATAAAGAGTCGTATTTTTGCGCAGATTAAAATAGGAATCAAACAATTCATAGATAATCACTTAAATAATTAATCAGATAACTTAATCATTCGATGAATTTTGTAGAAGAATTAAGATGGCGTGGCATGCTCCACGATATGATGCCGGGTACGGAAGAACTTCTGGCTAAGGAACAAGTGACTGCATACATTGGTTTCGACCCTACTGCGGACTCTTTGCACATCGGGCACCTTTGCAGTGTGATGATTTTGCGTCACTTCCAGCGTTGCGGACACAAGCCGTTGGCACTGATTGGCGGTGCTACGGGTATGATTGGTGACCCTTCCGGAAAGTCTGCCGAACGCAATCTGCTTACGGAAGAGACGTTGCAGCGCAACCTGGCCGGTATGAAGGCCCAGCTCTCCAAGTTCCTGGATTTTGATTCGGATGCCCCCAACCGTGCCGAGTTGGTGAACAACTACGATTGGATGAAGAACTTCACTTTCCTCGATTTTGCCCGTGAAGTGGGTAAGCACATCACCGTGAACTATATGATGGCGAAAGATTCTGTAAAGAAGCGTCTGAACGGTGAGGCACGTGACGGTCTTTCCTTCACGGAATTCACCTACCAGCTGTTGCAGGGGTACGACTTCCTTCATCTGTATGAAACCAAAGGCTGCAAGCTCCAGATGGGTGGCAGCGACCAGTGGGGTAACATCACCACCGGTGCCGAACTGATTCGCCGTACGAACGGTGGGGAGGTATTTGCACTGACCAGCCCGCTGATTACGAAGGCCGACGGTGGCAAGTTCGGCAAGACAGAGTCCGGAAACATCTGGCTCGACCCGCGCTACACTTCTCCATATAAGTTCTACCAGTTCTGGCTGAACGTGAGCGACGAGGATGCCAAACGCTACATAAAGATATTCACTGCACTGTCCAAGGAGGAGATTGACGCTCTGACGGCCGAGCACGAGGCTGCTCCCCATTTGCGCGTCCTTCAGAAGTGCCTGGCCAAGGAAGTGACTATCATGGTTCATTCCGAAGAGGACTATAACGCTGCTGTGGATGCATCCAACATCTTGTTTGGCAATGCAACTTCTGATGCACTGAAGAAGTTGGACGAAAATACGCTGCTGGCTGTGTTCGAGGGTGTTCCCCAGTTCGAAATATCCCGTGATGCACTGGCTGCCGGTGTGAAGGCGGTGGATTTGTTCGTGGATAATGCTGCTGTATTCGCTTCCAAGGGCGAGATGCGTAAGCTGGTGCAAGGCGGTGGCGTTTCTCTGAATAAGGAGAAACTGGCTGCTTTCGACCAGGTGATTACGACAGCCGACCTGCTGGACGAAAAATACCTGCTGGTACAGCGCGGCAAGAAGAATTACTATCTGATTATCGCCAAATAGCGGTATCCTAAAGAGAAGTAATTAAGGAAATAATGCTTCGGCAGTAAAAATAGCCCCGAAATATTTGGATATTTCGGGGCTTCCTTTTATCTTTGCACCGCTTTTTAACAGAAAGCCCTATGTTTGGACTATGGTGTAATGGTAGCACAACAGGTTTTGGTTCTGTTTGTCCAGGTTCGAATCCTGGTAGTCCAACTACGATACAGCTAATTGCAGCTAAAAACCCACTAAAATCGCAAGTTTTAGTGGTTTTTTTTGTTATTCTTTCCCCCTCTTGTTGGCACTATAGGTATAGATTTTTTCTTTTTACGAATCTTTGAACGATATTGCTATATAATTGACACAAATTTATACGGTTTCTCCATTTTCTTTTGTTACATTTGCATCGTGTACGCAAACGATGTGTATTTGATGGCTGAAGTTATAACCTATTAAATGTAGTGCAATCATGAAAACGAACTATGAAATTCGCTATGCTGAGCATCCCGATGATGTGAAAAGCTACGATACGAAAAGCATTCGCTGCGATTTCCTTATAGGGAAGGCATTCTCCCAAAATAAAGTTTCCATTGAGTATAAACTACTTGCAAATCGTACATAAATAGAATATCACTTATTTAAACTTAATAATTTAACGTTATGAATCCGTATTTGAATTTTTCTTTGGAAGGTAAAGTAGCCCTTGTTACAGGTGCTTCTTATGGTATCGGTTTTGCTATCGCTTCAGCTTTTGCAGAGCAAGGAGCAACTATCTGTTTCAACGATATCAACCAGGAGTTGGTAGACAAAGGCTTGGCTGCCTATACTGAAAAGGGTATCAAGGCACGCGGTTATGTATGTGATGTGACAGATGAACCTGCTGTTCAGGCCATGGTAGCCCAGATTGAAAAGGAAGTAGGCTCTGTTGATATCCTCGTAAACAATGCCGGCATCATCCGCCGTGTTCCTATGCACGAGATGGAGGCTGCTGACTTCCGTCGTGTAATCGATATCGACCTCAATGCTCCGTTCATCGTATCAAAGGCTGTTCTGCCTGCCATGATGAAGAAGGGCCACGGTAAAATTATCAATATCTGCTCTATGATGTCCGAACTGGGGCGTGAGACTGTGTCGGCCTATGCCGCTGCCAAGGGTGGCTTGAAGATGCTGACTCGCAACATCTGCTCTGAATATGGTGAATATAACATCCAATGTAACGGTATCGGTCCGGGTTACATCGCTACCCCGCAGACTGCTCCGCTGCGTGAAAAGCAGGCCGACGGTAGCCGTCACCCGTTCGACTCGTTCATCTGCGCCAAGACTCCGGCAGGCCGCTGGCTGGCTCCGGAAGAACTTACCGGTCCGGCAGTGTTCCTGGCATCGGAAGCCTCTAATGCGGTAAACGGTCACATCCTCTATGTAGACGGAGGTATCTTGGCTTATATCGGAAAGCAACCGAAATAAATTTAAGGATAATTGAGAAGGTGATAAAGTGGCAGGATAATGTCACTTGTCACCTTTTTCTTTTGGGCGCGGATTACGCGGATTTCGCGGAAAGGATAAGGAAAATCCGTATAATCCGCGCCTAAAAGAAAGTTATACAACTGATTAGGAAAAAGCAATGATTATATGAGAAACTTTCTTTTATTATGTATGGCGGCCCTCTGCTGTCTTGCTTGCAACGATAGCAAGATAGTGACTGTTACGGTAACCAATCCGTTAGCGATGGACCGTTCCGATGAGATGGTAGAGGTGTCCATGACCGAAATCTCAAACCTTCTGAATCTGGCAGACACCGCACAGATTGTGGTTCTGAATGTCGAAGGGGAGCAGGTGCCTTACCAAGTGACCTACGATGACAAATTAATCTTCCCTGCGACGGTAGCTGCCAATGCATCGGCTGCATATACCGTCCAGGCCGGTACTCCCGTCGATGTGGAGGTAAGGGCTTGTGGGCGGCAGTATCCCGAACGTCTGGACGACATGGCCTGGGAGAACGACTTGGTAGGCTTCCGTGCCTACGGTCCTGCATTGCAGGCAAGGGGTGAACGCGGTTTCGGCTACGACTTGTTCACGAAGCGAGGCACTGCTGCACCGGTACTGGAAGACATGTATGCCAAGGAACTGGATGCAGACTCCTGGAAGCAGGTTAATGAATTGCGCAAGACAGACCCGAAGGCAGCCGATGAGCTGGTACGCACATTCTCCTATCATATAGACCACGGTTATGGCATGGACTGCTATGCAGTAGGCCCAACATTGGGAGCCGGAGTGTCTGCATTGATGGTGAATGATACCATTATCTATCCGTGGTGCTACAAGACGCAGGAGGTGCTGGACAACGGTCCGTTGCGCTTCACGGTGAAGCTGGAGTTCAATCCGTTGGCTGTGAAAGGGGATACTGCGGTGGTGGAAACGCGTCTGATTACGCTGGATGCCGGTTCTCATCTGAACCGTACTGCCGTTTCGTATAGCAATCTAAAGGAATCTTTGCCCATTGTTACCGGTATTGTGCTGCACGAACCGGACGGTGCTGTGGTGGCTGATGCCGCCGGTGGCTATATGACGTATGTAGACCCCACTACCGGACCGGATAATGGCAAGATATTTATGGGGGCCGCTTTCCCTGCCGTTGTGAAGGAAGCCAAAACCGTGCTTTTCCCCATAGAGGAGAAGAAGATGCGTAACAATGCGGACGGTCATGTACTGGTTGTCAGCGACTATGAGCCGGGCGCTGACTACGTGTATTACTGGGGCTTTGCCTGGGACCGCGCGGACATCAAGACTGCTGAAGCCTGGAACCGATACATGGCTGATTTTGCACAGAAGGTGCGCAATCCGATGACGGTGAGTATCCGCTAAGTTGATTTTCTTCCTTTTCAGACGGAGAAGCTTGAGAAGCTGGAGGCTTGTAACTGTCCGGGCGAATGACAAGTGTTCTCAGAATAAGCTCTTCCCCTTGTAGACAAGTTCTGCAACGTTTTTGGCCTCCAGTTTTTCCATCAGGCGCTTCCGGTAAGTCTGTATTGTATTGATGCTGAGAAATAGTAATTGGGATATTTCAGAAGTGCTCAGTCCTTGCGAGAGATAGGCGAGCACTTCTTTTTCACGTCTCGACAATTCGGGAAGTGCATGTGGTAGGGTGTTTTGTTTTTCCTTGTCCAGTTCGCTGAAAACATTGCTGAAGTATCTGGTTCCGTTTTTCAGTGTACTGATGGCGTCTCTCAATTCGCTGGTGCTGGCATTTTTTGAAACAGCTCCGTTGATGTTTAGGGTGGATAATTTGGCTATGATCCAAGGTTCTTCATGCATGGTATAGATTAAAATGCCGCATTTGGGTATCTGGCTGTGAAGGTGGGATATGAGTTGGAATCCATTCATATCCGGTAGTTCAAGGTCAATGATGCAAAGGTCGAATCTCTCTTTGAGGGTCAGTTGTTCCACGTCTTTTGCACAAGTGGCTCCTTTGCACGTCACTCCTTCGAGTTGCGAGGCCAATGCGATGATGCCTTCAGCAACAATCGGGTGGTCATCTATTACCAGTATTCTGTATGTTTCTTTGTTTGGTTTCATTCGTTTATGTTAAGCAGTAGGGTGAAAACGTTGTTTTCTGTTGACGAGCATACATTGGCGGTAGCGTTGATGGCTCTGATACGGTCGTTTACGGTGCGCAATCCTATGCCGTCATTGTTGTTTGTTGCTGTTTGTTGCTTGTTTGCATTCTTACCGTTGTCTGTAATTTGCAGGGTATATTTATTTTCATTGTCGGCACGGAGACTGATGACTATATGACTGGCTGAGGCATGTTTCACGATGTTCATGGTGAGCTCTTGTACGATGCGGTACAGCTCATAAGCGGTTTCATTGGGAAGATGGCGTGATGCGTTGTTCTCCGTTGGATGATAGCTGACCTCTATGCCGGTGTTCTCGGTCAGTTTGGCAGCATAACGGTCGAGTATCTGGTCTAGACTGAGATGCTCGAATTCGGGAGGCATCAGTTCGTGTGAGATATTCCGCACGTTGTTTCTCAGTTTGCTGACGAGTGAGGCCAGTTCCTGCTCATTCCCTTTGCTGGCAGAAGTTTCTATCTTCATTTGCAGCCCCAGCAGGTCGTTGGCTATGCCGTCATGCAGTTCCTTGGCAAAATATTTGCATTCCTCTTCCAACCCTTCAATGTAACGGCGTGCCGAGTTCAGTTCGTTTTCTTGCTTTAGCAGTTCAATCTTCTTTTCGGCTATTCGTTTCTTGTGGCGGAGCGTCAACAAAGTAATGAGAGCAAGACCGGACAGAAGGGCTACAGCAATGGAGGCTTTTAGCAGGAAGGCTTGGTGTTCCAGTTGTTCTTGTTGCAGGTGGGCTATCTCCAATTCCTTTTCTTGTGTGTGATATTTCACGTTGAATTCTGCCATTTGTTGCGTCAGATTGTGCTGTGCCAGCGTATCAGTCCACATGCGGGCACTATCCATATAGGTGTAGGCCAGTTTGGGGTTTCCCAAGGCATCGTAGCATCGTGCCATTTGTGTAAATAATGTTTTGGGCTCGGTACCGGTTTTCCGGTTACGCAGCCAGTGGAAGTCCTTCAAGGCGCGGGCATAGTTTTTGCGGTTTGTTTCGGTGGCTGCCCTCGATTGTATGAATCCTATGGCAGCGATGGAGTTGGATGGTACCCGTTGTAGTAGTTTGTTCCCCAATTTCAAGTAGTGGTCTATGGAATCGGGTTGTTCTTTTCGTTCAAAGAGTCTCAGCATGCCGGGCAGGCAGCGTATCTTCCATAAGTCTTCGTTTCCCTCTCCGTGGCAGGCAATGTTCCAGGCTTTGCGGTTGGATTTTTCAGCATCATCCAGCTTGTTCAGCTCAGCCTTTATGGTTGCCCTGATTTGCCAGGTGGTGAAAGCTACGAATGGGTCTTCGGTTCTGGCGGCATGTTCGGTGGCCATGTCGGTATACTTTTCAGCTTCGTCCAGCTGCCTGATATTGAAGTATAGGATGGACACATTGTTGCAGATGTGGGCTATCCAGCTTTCGTCCCCATATTGCAAGGCACTGTCCAGTGCTTTATTGTAATAGTAGAGTGTAGAGTCATTCATTTGGTGCTGACGGTAGAGGAGGCCCAAATCGTTGTATACGCTGATGTGCTTTTCCAAATCATCTATCTGCGGCAGGTAGGGGAGCACATTTTTTTTCATGGCAAAGGCTTCTTCTGTCTTTCCCACATAGATCAGTAGTGTGGCTTGTTCGTTCAGCAAGATGGGATACATGAAGGAGTGCTTTACGTTCCGGGTGGCAAAGGCGCTGTCGAAGCTACGTTGCGCTTCATCGTAGTGTCCTTCTTCCATGAGATTGGCTGCCCGGTTGTAGAAGTGTGCCAACAGAGTGTCTGTTGGTATTTCTCCGGCGTGAAGCAGGATAGTGGTTAAAGAAAAGAGGAGTGATAATAGCTTAGTATGGCGTACCCTCATATCGGTATATTTTAGTGGAATTCAATCTGTGCTTAGTTGTTGCAAATATACGTCTTATTCATTTTGCTTTTTATTGGAGATGCTGAATTTTTTCTGTATGTGGCTGAAAAATCACCTTTTTCAGTGACAAGGAGTGAAAGGAAAAGTTTATTACTTTGCAAAAAATATTAAGCTTTGTCTGGGAATGATAAATGGCCAAAAGTATCTGTCCGGGTTTGAATGGCAGAGTCTTGTTGTCGTGAGATACGGACGGCATTCCTTATACTTTTGTTATTATGGATTTTCCTTAGAGGGATGGGGATAAAACAAGATTTGTAACTTATGAAAATGTTTAAAATGATGGCTGCCTCCATGTTGGGTGTGGCGTTGTGCTTGGGATTCACTGCTTGCAGTGACGATGACGAAAATGAGAATGGTGAGGGTGGCGAAAACACCGCCACTGTGGTCAATCCTTCGCAAGTGTTTACGGGAGGGCTTCCGAAGTCGGTTTCGGGCATGGCGATTTCTCACAATGAAGAAGGGCTGGTGACGAACATTACAACTGAGGATGGGGATAAAGCCGTCTTTGAGTACTTTCCCGCTACTACAAAGGCAGATGTTGCAAAGGACCGAGCAAGAATCACCGTGACGGATGAAGAGGGCGATGTTACAGAACTGAACTTGCAGCTCAACAGCGATGGTTATGTGGAATTTTGCAACTCAATAGACCACGCTGGTACTCCCGATGCCGATGAGTTTACTTGGGAGATGGAATACGACACTGAAGGCCATCTGGTTGTAATGAAACGCTCTGAAAGCGATGGTGAAATAACGAACATCACCTATAAGGATGGAGATGTGGTGAAGACTTCCACACGTTATGTAGCTAGTGGGGATCTCAATGGTGACGGAATTATCGACAGCAATGACGAGTGGGAGTATAGTGCTGCCATAGACTATACGACGGATAATATAACAGCTCCTATCGAGAATAAGGGCTGCCTGATGTTGTTTGATGAAATACTGGATGTGGATATGGACGAGATGATATATGCCTATTATGGAGGCATGCTTGGTAAGGCTACGAAACATCTGCCGCTTGTAGGGCATTATACATACAATGGCGAGGACTCTGTGTCCGATATGTATTTTACATGGACATTGAATTCCGACAGTTATCCTACGGAACTGGTTGTAAAAGACCAGTGGGATGAATACAGATGTACATTTACTTGGTAATTATAAAACATCTGTTTATTCTTGTGGAACAGGACATGAGCCTATAAAATGTAAGGGGTTGCCTTTTGCCGAGACAACCCCTTCTTATTTTATGTGGAATTTATTGTGACAGCAGATGTTGGTAACTTTCTGCTGTTTCAAGTTTATAATACTTTGAATTCATATCCCTCTTCCTTCAGGAAGTCAATGGCGCGCGGCAATGCGTACTGCAGGTTTCCGTTGCACCAGGATTTCAAGGAATCGTGGAAGGTGATGATGGAGCCGTTGCGGGCGTAGCGCATCACGTTGGCTAGCACTTGCGGACCGCGCAGCTTCTTGCTGTAGTCGCGGGTCACGAGGTCCCACATCACAATCTTGTAGGTTCGTTTCAGCGTGAGATACTGGTTGGCGAACATATGGCCGTGGGGAGGGCGGAACAAGAGAGGGTAGAGAACCTTCTCCACATTGCAATTGATGTCCCCACCCATTTCCATGAAAATCTTCGCCTGTTCGGTATTTCCCAGATAATTCTTGGCCGTGTATTCAAATCCACGGATATGGTTGAAGGTGTGGTTACCGATGCGGTGCCCACGCTCAACGACCATCCGGAATTCGTCCGGATGCTTCCGTATGTTGTCACCTACCATGAAGAAGGTGGCTTTGATGTTGTGCTTATCCAGCAGGTCGAGCACCCAGGGAGTTACTTCGGGGATAGGGCCATCGTCGAAAGTCAGATAAACGGCTTTTTCATTGGGGTCCATCCTCCAGACTGCACCGGGATATAGTTTGCGAAAAAACTCAGGAGGTTGTTCTATAAACACGTGATTAAGGATTAAGGGATTAGGGATTTTAAGGATTAGGGGTTAAGGATTAGGGGTTAATGATTAGTGATGAACTGCACAGGCTAATCCCTAATCCTTTAATCCCTAATCCTTATTCTCACTCCTTCATTCTGTCCACATACATATTATACAGTTCTTCCACCTTCGGCTCGTAGATTTCGGCGAGCTTGGAGTTGTACTTCTTCATGGCCTTCACCTCGGCATCGAGTACAGCCCAGTGGTATTCAAATTCACGGGTAGAAATCATGAAGCGGTTGTCGTCCAGGCTCAGATACCAGGTCAGGTACTCTACAGCCTTGTCAGCAAGGGCTTTCATCATCTCGTCCGCCTTGGCGGTTTCGCCCAGTTGGTAGTAGGCTTCCGCCATCTGTACGGCACCGTTCTGCCAGTCGTAAGGCACGTTGTAGGCGGGAATCATCTTTTCGGCATAGTCCAGGGCGGCTTTTGCCTTGTCTTTCTTGCCCTCACGCATCAGCTGCTGCACGAGTTGGGAGAAGATGCGACGGTGAGAGTGACACATGCGCATGGCGTTCTCGTCGATATAGATGCCCGGCTTGTCGATGCCACCGAACTTGAACTTGTTCATCAGGTTGTCGTACATCTTTTCGGAGTCTATTGTCACGCCCGTCTTACTGGTGTCGAACGGAGTGAAACGATAGGCAAGACCTTCCTGAACGAAGTGGTTTTCCATATTCAGCTGGTTCTCCCTGCCTACGCTGACAGCGATATAGATGGGGCGTTCCCAGTTGGCCTCGCTCAGCATTTCGAGCATCATCAACTCGCTCTTGTAGAGGGCGCGTTTGCCTTTCAGCGAAATGTGCATGTAGTCGGGGATTGAGTCGCCCGGTATCATCATGCCGCTGCGGCGCACGGCTTCCTTGTCTACCTTGATGACGATGCTGTCGGTAGGAATCACCTTCAAGTCCTGATTCTTGTTGCGCACCCAGTTCTTGAGGATATTCTTTAGCTCATACGGGTTGTCACCGAATTCTTTCTTTACATTGACTAGTGCTTCGGGATTACCGTCCAGTGCCTGCTTCTCGGCTTCGGCATAGAGCTGGTCGATGCTTTTCTTGTACTCAGGCTGGATGGGGACGTATTCGTTGGTGCCTTCTACGTACTCCATACGGTCCCAGGTGATGGGGAGAGAAGGACTGTCGTAGGCGGGGCGCTTCATCTGGTCGATGTACCAATCGGTCTGCAGGTACGAGAGGTTGCAGGTACGGGCGTCGGTACGGAAACCTTCGGTCTCCTGGTTGTACCAGAGGGGGAAGGTATCGTTGTCACCATTGGTATAGATAATCGGGTTGCCACTTTCTTGCAAGGACATCAGGTAGTTCTGGCCGAAGTCGCGTGCCATGTAGCGGTCGCTGCGGTCGTGGTCGTCCCAAGTCTGGCTTGCCATCTGCACGGGGACAAAGAGGCAGGCTACGGAAACGATGGCGGCAGCAGGCAGTTCCTTCATCTTGGCATAGTCTTGAAGCAGACGGACGAGTCCTGCCACACCCATACCAATCCAGATGGCGAAGGCGTAGAACGAACCGGCGTAGGCATAGTCACGTTCGCGCGGTTGGCTCGGAGTCTGGTTCAGGTAGAGCACGATGGCAATACCGGTCATGAAGAAGAGGAAGAAGACCACCCAGAATTGCTGGATGCCTTTCTGCCCACGGTAGGCTTGCCATAGCAGGCCGATGATACCCAGCAGCAGGGGTAGGCAGTAGAATACGTTGTGTCCCTTGTTGTCTTTCAGTTCCTGAGGCAAGAGGCTCTGGTCGCCCACCAGCCAGTTGTCGATGAACGGGATACCGGTAATCCAGTTGCCGTGTTCAATTTCTCCGCTGCCTTGTATGTCGTTCTGGCGTCCGGCGAAGTTCCACATGAAGTAGCGCCAGTACATCCAGTTGAGCTGGTAGGAGAAGAAGAACTTGATGTTTTCCCACTGTGTGGGCATGTTTACCATAATCATGTTGCCGCATTTGTCATAGGGCACATCGTAACCCTTGATGTCCTGCCAGGCATGGTATTGTTGTGTATGGGCACTGCTGTACATACGCGGGAACAGCATGTTCTGGGCGTATTCGTACTCAATGCGTCCGGGGATTTCGATGTACGAATCCTTTTCGTCGGGCGTAGCTTTCTCCTTGCGGATGAACTTCGTGCCGTTGTACTTGATGCGCGGTTCGCAGTAACCGTCTTTCACGTCCAGTGCCACTTGCGAGGAGAAGGCAGGGCCATAGAACAGCGGGCGTGTGCCATACTGCTCGCGTCCCAGGTATTCGCCCAGTGTGAAGATGTCTTCCGGAGAGTTCTGGTCCATCGGCGTGTTGGCGGTGGAGCGGATGACGATAAGTGCATACGAGGAATATCCGATGACAATCATCATGGTGCAGAGCAGCGAGGTGTTCAGCGTGCGTGCCGATACGCGGAATTTCTCTTTGACGGCTGCCTGCGTCTTCGGACGGAGGTAGAGCCACAATGCGGCAATGACAATGACACCGATAACTACCGAGCTGGTACCGTGTCCGTAGAACGGGATACCCAGCATGGCGATGGTGAGTATGAACGAGAGTGCCATACGTGCCTTGTTGCGTTCGGTATAGCTTTCGTAGATACCCCAGATGAGGCAGGCTGCCAACAGGATGATATATACGATGACACCCGTGTTGAAGGACATGCCCAGCGTGTTGACGAAGAGCAGTTCGAACCAGCCGCCCACTTTCACGATACCCGGCACGATGCCGTAGAGTACGGCTGCTACCAGTATGCCCGAAGCGAGCAATGCCAGCAGGGAGCCTCGGGCATTGGCGTTGGGTACTTTCTTGTAGTAGTATACCAGTACGATGGCGGGCAGGCAGAGCAGGTTCAGCAAGTGCACGCCGATACTCAGACCGGTCAGGTAGGCAATGAGAATCAGCCAGCGATCACTGTGAGGCTCGTTGGCAACGTCCTCCCATTTCAGTATGAGCCAGAATACGACGGCAGTGAACAGTGAGGAGAAGGCATACACCTCGCCTTCCACAGCGCTGAACCAGAAGGTATCGCTGAACGTGTAGGCAAGTGCGCCCACCAGACCGCTACCCATGATGGTAACCATCTGGCCGCGTGTGATATTGTTTTCGTCTGTCACCACAAGTTTGCGTACCAGGTGCGTGATGCTCCAGAAAAGGAACAGGATACATGCGCCGCTCATCAGCGCGCTCATGTAGTTCACCATCTTGGCAACGGTGGAGGCATCGGAAGCAAATTGTGAGAATAGGTTGGCTACCAGCATGAAGAACGGTGCGCCGGGCGGGTGTCCTACTTCCAGCTTATAGCCGGTGGTGATGAACTCCGGGCAGTCCCAAAAGCTTGCAGTAGGTTCGATGGTCATGCAGTAGACCGTCGCTGCAATGAGGAAGGTAATCCAGCCTACAAGGTTGTTTACGGTTTTGTACTGTTTCATTCAGATGAAATTCGTTATTATTCAGTTTTGTTTTTTACAAGCTGTTTTGCCATCGCTTAGTCAACGTATTGGCATATATGGGCGCAAATATAATGATTTCGCTTCTAAATAGGTGACAATAAGCAGCATTATTAGGATAGGTTAAGGGATTTGCTGCATCTATAGATGCAGCACGGTGGAAGTATAGATGCAACGCGGTGGATATATAGATGCAACAATGATGATTCTATAGAGGGAATATCCGGCCGATAAAAGGGGATGCGGAAAGGAAGTATCTTCCTTGCTTGTTTAGATGAATCTTTCGTTTATAACCGAAAATCTAGCCTTTTTCATAAACTTTTTAGGTTATGGACGAAAGAATTGATGGACATATTCGTTTATAACCGAAAATTATGAGAAGCTGGTTGTTTCGCTTGATGATTTCTGTCTGCCGCCCAATGAAGGAATACGGCATGTGCGGACGTGGGAACTGCATGGGTTGTTGTAAAAGATACTGAAAGACAGAAATATCCCTATAACATTGACAAAAAGTAATGCTTTTCCCGGTTTTCCTGCCGCACTTGGTTTTATAGAAGAACGAATTTGGGATACATTGTGGATATTCGGTTCATAAAGATGCGTTCTTTTTGCATATTCTTCCGCTTTTATAGGGTTTCTATGCAGAAATTGGCTACACCTTTAAGCTAAAAAGAGTATACCATTTTACTAAAAGGGGAGTTACGTTTTAGTAAAATGGTAACTTTGTTTTAGTAAAACGTTCTTTTGCTTTTGCCTTTTCGGTGTATTCGGGCTTTCGGAGAGGTGATTTCGATTTATTGGAAGGGCGTGTGTTTCGGTACAATGCTTATAGCCTGATGTTTACGGATTTCCGCTCTCGTATTTCTTGCTGTGTGGGTAATGGGGCGGAAATACGGGATTCTCGTGCGATAGAAAATACAAAGTGTCAGAATGACAAAATCATATTTATCTTCTGTAGGCATCAGCCTTAAAAATACTTTCCAATCTTTTTCTTGTTTTCACTCTTTATCGTTAAATTTGCCATCGAAGCAAGGAAGTGTCCTTAGTTTCAATATTTTTGTGAAATGATATTGTAAGAAGCGTTGTGCTTCATTCTTGTCTTTGAGAACCTGAGAAATTTTCATCGAGTGAACAAGAATGGCATGGACTGCTCCTGCGCTGGTTTCGGCGTGGGTCTGCTGTCTGTTCATTTGTTTACTCGGGTTTTCTCAGGACCTTCAAAGACGATGAATAGCACGCAGTTCCACGCTGTCTTTTTTTAATATCCTCGGAGGAACGCGAGGCTAATACTATTTGGTTATGATTCTATTTAGAGCGAATTCTACAAGTTCCATTTATGTACGTTTGTTGTTCTCAATGGTAGCCTTGTGTCTATTAATTACTTTTGGCAGTTGTTCGGATGATGATGCTCCGGCAGAGATTACTCCTAATCCTGATAGTGAAATTTACTTTACCGGAAGCTTGGATTTCACTTCGGATAGTGGCGAAGCGATTCTTTCTTTTACAACCAATAAAGATTGGTCGATAGATGTTTCACAGTCAGGCGGTGATGTCAGTTGGTGTACGGTGTTCCCCAATAAAGGGAAAGCCGGGGAAAGCCAAGTATCGGTTAGAGTGGCAAGAAATGAAGGAGTTGATGACCGTAATGTGGTATTGAACTTGACAGCTGGTGACTTGACTAAGAGTATCGTAGTAACGCAGAAACAGAAAGATGCTATTACTCTGACTACTGCAAAGTTTGAAGTAGATAAGAATGGAGGAGAAATTCAGGTAGAGGTAAAAGCAAATGTTTCCTATGAAGTTGTTATTCCTGAGCAATACCAGAGTTGGATACGTGAAGGTTCTGGCTCCGGGCAAATAATTATGGGCGATAAAGGGCATAATCAAATGCACGAACCTGCCACAAGAACTGACATGGATAGAACCGTGCGGAAGTTTTACATCAGCAAGAGCGAGGAATATGATAAACGCGAAGGAGAAATCATTTTCCGAAGCGGTGAATTGGAGGAAGTCTTGAAGGTATATCAGACAGGAGGAGGCATTTTATTGTTGACTAAGAATGAATATACCGTTTCTGATAAAGGAGAACAAATTGTCGTAGAACTGAACAGCAATTTTGACTTTGATGTGAAAATGCCGCAGGTAGATTGGATTACCACAACCGCAACGAGAAGTGTTTCCAGCCATACGCTTTATTATACGATTGCTCCTAATGGAACTTATGGTAAGAGGGAGGCTGAAATTATCTATTATGATAGGAATGATAAATCTGTGGCAGATACGTTGAAGATTATCCAGGTGCAGAAAGATGCGATAATGCTGTCGCAGAAAGAATATTCAGTAGGAATGGAAGGTGGCACTATTCGGATAGAAATAAAAGCCAATGTTGCCTATGAAACTTTTATTCCTGAACAATATCGGGGTTGGATTCATAAAGGAACTTCTACTCGTGGGCTTTCTACCTCTAATCTTTCGTTCATTATTGATAAAAATAACGAGTACAATAAACGTGAAGGAGAAATCATTTTTCAAAATGGTAAACAGAAAGAGGTTTTAAAAGTATGTCAAGCTGAAAGGGCTTTTTTGAATTTGATTAAAAATGAATATACAATATCTGATGAAGGCGGACGAATTGCAGTAGAGCTAAATAGTAACTTTGACTTTGATGTGAGAATGCCACAAGTGGATTGGATTACTGTAACCACAACAAGAAGCGTTTCCACCCATACACTTTATTATATGATTGCCCCAAATGAAGCTTATAATAAAAGAGAGGCTAAAATCATCTATTACAATAGAAATAATGAAGGTTTAGCGGATACATTGAATGTTGTTCAACAGGGAAAATCAGTTTTGGAATTGACATTAGAAACGGCTGGTTCCTTAAAAAGAAAAATGGAAATATTGAATATTGATTATTTAAAGGTTAAAAAAATTGTCCTTGAAGGTGATATTAACGGATCTGATATCAGGCTGATTAGGGAAATGGCTGGTGTGAATTATATAGAGAAGGAAACAAATGGTGTTCTTGAATATTTAGATCTCACTAATGTTAATATAGTGGAAGGAGGCGAAATATATTGCTATCCTGATTCTTATAAACCAGGGACTCTTGATAAATATGAGGATTGCTATACTAAAAATAATGTTATTGGGAATTGTATGTTTCGTAAATGTAAATCTCTTAAAAAAGTATTATTGCCTTATTCTTGTGTAAAGATAGAAAATGAATCTTTTGCTTATTGTAAAAATCTTATTGAGGTTAAACTATTTGACAATGTAGCGACTATTGGAGGATTTTGTTTTTATTCATGTTCTCTTCTACAGAAAATAAATTTACCGAATTCTATTAAGATGATTGGTGATTCTACATTTAGTAATGGTTCTACATTTAGTGGTTGTTCTTCTTTAGAATCTATTGATTTGCCAGATAAAATTACTTGCATACATGCAAATTCATTTAGCTATTGTTCTTCTTTGAAAGAAATAGTGATACCGAAATCAGTAACATATATTGAAGGATATGCTTTCGCATATTGTTCAAATTTAAAATCAATTATTGTTTCTGATAGTGTTACGGGATTTCCAGAAACTACATTTTATGATTGTACTTCCTTGGAAAAAATCATATTTGGTACTGGATTAAAAACGGGTGGGGTATTTTGGGACAGTAAATATATTAAGGAAATACATTGTAGGTCAACTATTCCTCCTTCAATAATCGGTTTTAATAATGAGGTTTATAATAATGCAACATTGTATGTCCCTAAGGGGTGCAATGAAGCATACCATACAGCAATAATGTGGAGAGAGTTCAAAACTATAGTTGAGGAATGAATTGATAATTTGTTGTACTATCAAAAGGCGTACTATATGGGAATAATATCTTTAATAATTTCGATTATCTCTATAAGCATATCGGTTATTGTCACCGGAATTCCATTTTATTGCAAATATATAGAAAAGAAAACAAAAATAGCATTGATTGCTTGTGATGGAGTAATCAGGGATGATATGATACGTATTGTGGTTACCTATGTAAATAAGAACTGGCAAAATGCAGTAATAACCAATAGCTATATTGCCCTTTGCCATCCTAAGTTATTAAATGAGTTTACGAAATTGAATCATGCATATAGTTGTAAGCCATTTAATCCAGTTGCGATAACGGAGAAAATGCATGCGTCTATCGAACTTGAATATTCTTTATCAGAGTTGAAAGAAGTGGATTTGGAAAATGCAGATGTGTATGTACATACTGAATATATAGATTCTCAAGGCCAGAGGCTGTCTGATAGTCATAGGATAGGAAACCTGTGCATGAGTGGAATAAGTACTAAGATGGTCTTAATAGAGTCTACTATATATGAGTTACAAGGAAGAAGTATTTTAATGTCTATGAAACTTTAGTTGTTGGCGTGAGCAGGAAGCATCACTTCCTGCTCACGCCCTTTCTCGCATTTAGCAATACTCCCTTCTGAACCAAAGCTCGAATATAGGGTCGGAGAAAGCATACTTGTTTCCTTCTTTCTCAATGAAATCACGTTCTGTCAGCATACGCTTGTTGCGTGTGATGGTCTGTGCACTGCCCAATTCATATTTCCGCACTACGGGGATGGAGTTGAAGCGGTATTCACCGTCGGCTACAGCACGAAGCATGGCAGTTTGGGCAGCAGTCAGGTTCTCGGTGTCGTTCATGAACATAGGCATGTTGGTGTCTATCAGTTGGCGGGTACGGATTTCGATAATCTCATCTGTCACTTTTTCAGACGTACCGCTCCAGATGAAATAGCACAACTGTTGCAAATACCACGAATGGCATTTCACGATGTCGCACAGTTGTTCTGCTTGCTGTTCGCTGATTTCTTTGTTCGTCCGGTGGAAGGCATTGACGATGAAGGGCACCCATTCCTCTTTCTTTATCTTTTGCAGGAACAGTACTTGTCCGAAGCGGTAGAAGGGGTTAGAAGAATTGTTGAAGATATCCATCATCATATGCCGCTTGCTTCCGTAAAAGCAATAGGAGACTTGTTGCTGCTTCTGCCAGGCAGAGCGCATTTTTCCCTCCATACTTTTGTAGCCGGGTAGTAGTGCCAGTTGTTGGAACTCGTCGATGCAGACAATCAGGTGTATGCCTTTGGCAGCTGCTATCTTTTCGGGTAGTTCCAGTATCTCCATGACACTTTTTTCTTCCAGTTCCAATTTCAGGTCAAAGGAGAGGGTATCGGTTGGGTCGCTCTTCAATGTGATACTGGGAGAAACGGCTTTAAGAAACTGTTTCACATCTTCAAGCCTCTTTTCAAGGGTGGAGGCGGTGCAAGAAATGACTTCTCGCGCAAAGATGCGGTAGAATTCAGCTTCCGTCTTGATGCTGAATGCATCAATGAAGCAGACACGGATATGCTTGTCTTCTTGTGTCAGTTCGTCCATAGCTACTTTTACAAGCGACGATTTTCCCCATCGGCGCGGTGAAATAAGCATTACGTTGATGCCCGATCCAAGTAATTCTTTCAGTTGCTTTCGTTCTTCTACCCGATTGACGAAACTTTCTTTATCAACCAGTGTGCCGTATTGAAAAGGTGATTTCATAAACTTTCTGTTCTTGATTTAATGACAAATATACAAATTATACATCAATGTATAATACATCAATGTATAATTTTGTTTGAGCACATGTGCAAAAACACCCACTTTTTGCACATGAAACGGAGAACGTGAGCAAAAAAGCCTTATTTTTGCTCGCGTTATTGATTCCGAATATAATGTTAAATACAAATATACTATGAAAAGTAAGGTTCTTGCATTGATTCTATTATGCGGTGCCGCCTCGTTGGGCGCCAAAGTAAAACTGCCTGCACTGGTGGGCGACAACATGATACTCCAGCAGCAGACTGAAGTGAAACTGTGGGGAACGGCTGCTCCGGAAGCCGAAGTACGCGTTACGCCTTCGTGGAACGGACAGACAATGACTTGCCGTGCCGATAAGGATGGCGGTTGGACGCTTGCCGTGGAGACTCCGGCAGCAGGATACACGCCTTATGAGATAACTTTTGATGACGGAGAAAAAACTACGTTGAAGAATATCCTAATCGGTGAAGTATGGCTTGCTTCCGGCCAGAGCAATATGGAAATGCCCCTGAAAGGTTTTGCTGGCTGTTGCATCATGAACGGAGCGGATGACATCATAGTTTCTGCCGAGAATAAGGGGGTGCGTATGTTCACCGTTCCCAAGCACCAGACTTATGAACTGCAAACCGACTGCAAAGGTAGCTGGAACATATCTTCCATAGAAACCGCACCCGATTTCAGTGCGACGGCCTACTATTTTGCCACTTCGTTGAGCCGTGCCCTCCGGATTCCGGTCGGCATCATCTGTAGCGCTTACGGTGGATCCACTGTAGAAGGTTGGATAAGCCGTGAACTGCTGGAAAACTATCCAGACATATCTCTCAACCCCGATTCCATCGAACGCCTGCATCCCATGCTCCGCCCCATGCTGATGTACAATGCCATGCTGAAGCCGCTTCAGAACTATACCATCAAAGGGTTCATCTGGTATCAGGGAGAGTCGAACGTAGGTCGCCATGAAACATATGCCGAACGCTTGGCCGACATGGTGCAGCTGTGGCGCAAGGAATGGGGGCTGGGCGAATTGCCTTTCTACTTTGCCGAAATAGCGCCGTACGCCTATGGAGGTACCCAGCAAGAGAAAGCTGCTTACCTACGTGAAGCGCAATTCCGTGCCCAAAGCCTGATTCCGAACAGTGGTATGATTTCGACAAACGACCTTGTAGAGCCTTATGAGATGTACAATATCCATCCCCGCAACAAGACAAAGGTAGGTCAACGCTTGAGCTATCTGGCATTGAACCTTACCTATGGATTGAAGCAGATACACTGTTTCGGCCCACAATATAAGTCATGGACTGCTAAAGGCAGTGAAGCATGGGTTTCCTTCGACCATTTGGAAATGGGTATCTGTCGCAACTATGACCTTCGCGGTTTCGAAGTGGCGGGTGAGGACCGTGTGTTCCATCCTGCCGACAAAGTATGGCTGCACTGGCAGACGAATGAAGTGGTAATCTCTTCAGAAAAGGTATCCCATCCCGTCAGCGTGCGCTATTGTTTCCATGATTTCCAGATTGGTACGATGATCGGTGGGAATGAACTGCCTACCATTCCGTTCCGTACGGATAATTGGTGAAAGAGTGAAAAGTATATAAACACTTTCATTATACTATAATATTGGGCGCGGGTTACGCGGAATCCACGGATGCAGTAAACTAAATCCGTGTAATCCGCGCCTAAAAGAAAATATCCAGAGGGTTTTGTTCCCCCTCTGTCTTTTATTGTTTCAGCAACTGTTCTGCTGCAAGTACCAGGAACATATAGTGGGACGAACCTCCTCCCAACACATACTCAGTCTGTTGCCAGAGGAACGGGAACGTCAGGAGTTCCGGGAAGTCGGGACGGATAAGCGCCGTACCGGAAATGACTCCACCGGGAATGTACGACCAGTCTGCGCGGTTCAGTCCGTAGCCTACAGTGGCTGATTGTGCGCCGACACCCGAGGCGAAGGAAGCCTGGTTGGAGCCCGGGTGGCATCCGAGAATGAAGTTGAGGGCATTGAATACCGGTGCTTTCGGGAATATTTCCGGATAGGCGGTTGTCAGGAAGTAGTGCTGGAAGCCGAAACGCTGTATATCCCAGCCTGCACCCCAGATGTTCGGACGGTAGGGAACGCCATAGGGAGTCTCCTGCACTTGTTTGTTCAGTTCTTGTTCATATCCGGTCAAAGCTTTGCGGAAAGCTGCTGAAAAGGCTTTGGCTTTCTTGTTCTTCATCTGTGCGAACAGTTTTTCCACACGTGCCGTGTACCAGCCGATGCGGCCTATCTGCTTGATGATGAGCTCCTGGTTGTCCAGAATGAAGTCCATATAGGGTTGTTCGCCGGTGGTGAGGTACAGCTCTACGGCTGCCTGCACTTTGGGGAACAAGGCTCTGTTGTTGCCGCTTCCGGTAGAAGCATATACTTTGCGAGCAATGTCGAGGCAATGCACACTCAATGTATCATTGAAACCTTTCAATACACGTGATACGGCAGCCAGCTGGGCAGCTGTCGACAGTTCCCGTCCGGGGTTATCCTCCGTAAATATCCAGCGGTCGTCTTCATTACCGATTTTCCCGTCGGTCATGGCGGCGGCATCACCCAGAAGTACGTACTGGCGCAGGTCGTTGCAGATGATTCCCCGGTAGAGACGTCCCAGTGCCAGGTAGCCGTTGACTACCGTAAGGGCGCCGTTCTCTACTTGTTGCAGCAAGTCATTCTTACCGTCGGGCTGGTGGATTTCCGTCACACGGTTTATCTGGTCGATGGAAGTCACGTCGAGATTCGGGTGGAAAGCTTCGTAGGCCAGTGCCAGGATATAGGATTCTCCGGCTTGGGATTCGATGCGGAGGTCAAAGTCTCCGGCATCGTGCCAGCCGCCTATGTTCACTCCGGGAACCACTTCACCCGGTTTGAACTTGGACAGGCCCTCTTTCTGGTCGTAGCCGTCGATATGATTGTGTGCCGGTGCCATCTGGGCATCGTCCATGTGGCAGCAGTCGTGCCATACGCGGTATTTTTCGTTGACGCGCATGTGGCACATCTGTACGGGAAGGAAGTATTCCAGTACGGGTTGCCATACGCCACGGGCATATACGTCATTGTCGATGCGGAAGATGGGAGACACGGAGGTATTGTATTTAATCTTATAAAGCCCCGGTTCCTTTACATCTGTGAAGTTTACTTTCAGATAGTTATACCTCAAGAATTTACCCCAGTTGGCAGGAGTGACGTTCTTGACAACCTTTTCGCCGTCGGCATCAATGCGGATGATTTGTGCCGTTTCCTTTCTGTTGTCACGTATATCCATTTCGATGACGGCTTCCTTGTCCTGAGTGGGATGATAACCTATCTGTGAAGTCTGGATAACCGGCTGATACATCCAGTCGGCCACTACGTTCGGAGTGATAATCCATTTGACGGCACCTTTGGTGACACCCGGTTTTATGTTGCTGCGCAGTACGAACCAGCCGTTGTTGTGGTTCATACGCCCGTCAAACAGTTGCAGGTCACCGCTCAATGATTCGATGGTAACTTTGTTGTAAGGGTCATCGGGCCGGGAGGTGAACTTGGTTCCTTTGGCATAAGGTTCGCTGATGATGTCGTCTGCCACAATCGGGCTGTAACCTTTTCCTATCAGTTTGTCCATGTCTGCCAGCGATTTTTTGCCGTCATGGTAGTTTCCTGTATGCAGATAGTTGGGCTGGGTTGTCATCAGGGGGGAGTTGGGCTGTTGCGGGAAGATGCCGCTCTGACCGTCCATAATCCAGGGCTTGCCGAAGAGGGAACCCGGGAAGAATTCAAGGTTGAAGCCCACTTTTCCGATGAATTCCTGGGGAATGGGGCGGTCAAGATCTACGGTCACCTCTATGTTTTTACCTTTGCTTTCCACGTTTACCGTATATATAAGGTGGAGGTCCGGGTAAATCATCGGGTTGAATCCGGTGAGATGGCGTGAGGAGTCGGGATAGCACAGCGTGGCGGTGATGCTGTTGTCACCAAGCTTCCGGTCGAGCTGTTTCGGTACGGGTTGCCATTGTCCGGGCGTGGCTTCCAGGCGGATGTCTCCGTTTGTTGCCACACGGTGTCCGTTCATGATGATGCATACCCCTCCCTGGTGTCCTTCGGGATAGATGTCATCAAAAGCCATGACGTCGACTCCCTGGTTCTTGAAATAACCGGAGGATGTCAGCTTGAAGTCTTGCGCATGCAGCGTACTGCTGCCGCAAAGCAGTGCCAAGACTGATGCAAATAGGAAATGTTTCTTTCTCATAGTATCTATTTTTGAGTTACGAAATTTTCTACTAATATACGGACTAAAAAGGAAACGGATGGCTTTTGTTTGTAGCCAATAACGTTATGAAATGTGTCTTTTTCCTCTATTTTTATGATATTCATTGTTATATTTGTCATACAATGGTGTTTGAACTGCCAGATACCAACGTTTGAGCTAATAAAAGCTGATGTCTGGTAAAACAAGGACTCAGTACCCAAAAACAGCCTTTATCGGAACCAATTGTATCCATTGAAAAAGGATGGTAGTGAGTAGTGGCAACTTGTTTTTTTGTACATTTGCAATGTAACTATGATTAATTCCTTAAATCGCTATATTATGAAACGTATGTTTTCCGTTTTTTTGCTGATTACAGTATGGTTGCTGGTTACACCTTTCCTGCAAGCACAGTCACACGTAGACAAGGTTTTAAAAGATGAAATAACCTCGGACTTGAAAGAGAATATCCTCTCTTTTTGGGAAAGATACAGCGTAGACCCTTCCGGAGGCTTTTATGGTTCATTGGGACGTGACGGTGCCCCGATAGCGGATACTCCCAAAGGTGGTGTACTGAATGCCCGCATCCTTTGGACTTTTTCAACCGCCTACCGGATGTATGGCGATACTGCCTACCGTAAATTGGCTGACAGGGCGCAACGGTATTTCATAGACCACTTCATTGATTCGCAGTATGGAGGCGTATATTGGCTGATAAAAGCGGACGGTACCCCATTGGATACGAACAAGCAGACTTACGGCTGCTCTTATGCTATCTACGGTTTGTCCGAACATTTTAGAGCAACGGGCAACAATGAAAGCCTGCAAAAAGCCATAGAACTTTACCGGACCATGGAGAGCAGAATCAAAGACCCCGTAAACGATGGTTATATAGAATCTTTCACCCGCGAATGGGGAGTTCCCCAAAAGCTGGGATATGATGGAGATGGCGTTGCCACCAAAACAATGAATACCCATATCCACGTATTGGAGGCATACACAGCTTTATATAAAGTATGGAAGGATAATGGCCTACGCGAACGTCTTACAAAAGTAATAGATTTGATAATAACCAAGCTCTACAATCCACAAACACATCACCTGATATTGTACTGTGATTCGAATTGGAACAATCTGGATGACATCGACTCTTACGGGCATGACATCGAAACTTCCTGGTTGCTGACGGAAGCTGCAGAGGCTCTGGGTGACCCGGAGGTTATCGGGAGGTGCAGGAAGGTAGCATTGGAACTTGCAGACGCCTCCTTGAAAGAGGGCATCAACCCGATGGGCGCCATGATGTACGAACGGCATAAGGACAAAATCAGGAAGGATGCTTCCTGGTGGTGCCAGGCGGAAACTGTGGTCGGTTGTATCAATGCCTGGCAACTGACTGGTGAACAATCTTATTTGGACAGTGCCGTCCGCACTTGGAACTTCATCAAATCACGGATGATAGACAAGGAGTATGGTGAATGGTTCAGAACGGTGCTGGAAGATGGAACTCCCCGCTACAAGGAGCCTAAAGCAAGTATGTGGAATTGTCCCTATCATAACAGCCGTATGGGGTTTGAGATTGATACCAGACTGAAATGACAACCTTTTATAGATTTGATATTATGAAGAATTTACGAATTTTCCAGTTTGGAATAGTTGTATTGCTGTGTGGTATATTATCTCTGCCGCTTTCTGCCCAGACGGAAGTGATGGCATGGAGCAATATCACGGGTGTCCGTGTAGACGGTGAATTGATAGACTTTGAGTCATCCCTGCGTGTCGGAACCTTGAAAGGAGATATGGAGATTACTGGAAAGGAGAAGCAGGTCCGTCCCGTTTTCCATCGTGAGGGGGATATGCAGGAAGTGACGACTACTCTACGAGGTGTAAAGTTCCATCAGAAAGTGACTGATAAGGGAAAAGGCTTGGTGGAGATTTCTATTGATGCGCTGTCGGACACTACTTTGAACCAGACAGCCTATTACTGTATTGCTTTAAGTCCGGAAAACTACGTTGATGCCAAAGTAAGGACAAGTGGCAGGAAGCTGACCGTTACTTCGGCCAATAGGAAGTTGGAATTCAAGTTCAATAAGTCTGTAAAGGCCACGGTTGAAAAAGAGTCTACCGGTACTGTTGTGTATATCTCGCTAATGCCGATTCTGAAAAAGGCTGGGAGAACAGCATTGTCTATGGAACTGCATGCTTCCGGAGTGATAGATCACAGTGACGCGGAAATTACATTGGATATGCAGAATCCGGGAAGTTTGTTTGCAGGCTTTGGAGGGAATTTCCGCCTGCAGAATCCTGCTGCCGACCCTAAAGTGATAGATTACTGTCTGGAAAACTTGCGCGTAGCTTATGGCCGTGTGGAATTTCCGTGGAGATTGTGGCAACCCGAAGAAGAATCCGATCCTATTGCCGTGGCACAGAATGGGGGACTGAACAAGCGGGTGGAGGAAAGTCTCCTCATGGCAAAGCGCTTGAAGGCGATGGGAATGCCGGTAATACTAAGCTGTTGGTTTCCGCCTGCATGGGCCATTGACGGAGGTCCTGCAAGTTATGCCCGTCAAGGTGGTGTCATTGCTTATCGTCTGGATAACCGGAAAAAGGAGAAGATTTATAAATCCATGGCAGATTATCTGTTGTATGCCAAACGGTATTATGGTATTGAGTTCTCCATGTTCTCGTTCAATGAATCGGATTTGGGTATTGATGTCCTCCACACTCCGCAGGAGCATGCAGATTTCATTAAGGAGTTCGGTGCTTATCTGGCAGGGTTGAATCTTCCTACCCGCATGCTGCTTGGCGACAATTCGGATGCCACTACTTTCGATTTTATCCTTCCTGCTTTGAACAATCCTGAGACTCATAAGTATATTGGTGCAGTTTCTTTCCATTCATGGCGTGGTTGTGATGATGTTACGTTAAGGAAGTGGGCGGGTGCTGCCAAAGAGATTAATGTACTACTCTTGGTTGGTGAGGGTAGTACGGATGCCGCTGCTCATGGTTATGCCGAGATATTCAATGAGTCGACGTTTGCACTTTATGAAATCAATCTGTATACACGTATTTGTGCGATTTGCCAACCATTGTCCATCTTGCAGTGGCAGCTCACTTCAGACTATTCGTTGTTGTGGGGAGACGGCATTTATGGCTCCAAAGGTCCTTTGCGTCCTACACAACGTTTCTGGAACATTAAGCAGCTGGCCTCCACTCCGGCCGATGCCTTGGCTATTCCAGTCAGTAGCAGCAAGAAAAATGTAAACTGTGCGGCTTTCGGAAATATGGTGCGCGGAGAATATGCCGTCCATATGGTCAATAATGGGGCGGATTGCGAGGCTGTCATCTCCGGTATCCCTGCAGAAGTGAAGGAACTGAAAGTCTATGTGACCAATACAAAGGACTGCATGAAGGAAACTGCAGTGAAGGTGGAGAATGGACTGGTACGGGTACACTTGCCGGCTATCAGTTTCATTACCTTATTGTCGGATAAATAATTTTGAAATGGAATAATATTAATATATAAAGAATAGTGATATGAATATAACTACATGTCTGTTTACAGTTCTGGGAGGAATGGCCACTTTAGGGCATCCTTCAGAAACTGTACGTTTGAATCAGTTAGGGTATTATCCCCAGCAGGAAAAAGTAGCTGTGGTGAATGCCGGTGAGGTACGTGAATTTACCATAGTAGATGCAGCCACGGGCAATCGGCTACTTTCCGGCAAACCCGGATATACCGCTTCATCCGCTTGGTCGGATAGGAGCAGGACAATATTGGATTTCAGTGACATCACGGTACCGGGAAGATATCTTCTGTTGGTTAACGGCGATTCAGTGGCATTCGAAGTAAAGGAAAAGGTGCTGTCCCCTTTGGCCGATGCCGCTTTGAAATCTTTCTATTACCAACGTACGGGTATGCCCATCGAAGCGACTTATGCGGGTCGGTGGAGCCGTCCGGCAGGCCATCCAGATGACAAGGTGCTGGTACATCCCAATGCTGCCGGGCCGGAACGTAAGGCGGGAGCGGTGATTTCTTCTCCGGGAGGATGGTATGATGCCGGAGATTATAACAAGTACATTGTGAACTCCGCTTATTCCATCGGATTGATGCAGGCGATTTATGCCCGCTTTCCTGACTATTTTATCCGTCAACGGGTGAACATCCCGGAAAGCGGAAACCACACGCCCGATTTGCTGGACGAGATGTACTATAACCTGAAATGGATGCTGACCATGCAAGACCCTGCCGACGGAGGAGTCTACCACAAGCTGACTACCCCTTCGTTCGAGGGATTTATCAAGCCTACGGAGTGTAAGCAGCCCCGTTATGTAGTTCAGAAATCAGTAACGGCGGCATTGGACTATGCTGCGGCTTTAGCGCAAGCTTCCGTGTTGTTTGCTCCTTACGAAGAGGATTATCCTGGCTTTTCGGAAGTGGCTTTGCAGGCTGCCGAACGTGCTTACGCCTGGGCAGAAGCGCATCCGCAAGCGCTCTATCATCAGGACCTCCTCAACAAGCAATATCAACCTGCCGTGGTTACGGGAGCTTACGGTGATCGTAGTGCCGATGACGAATTCTTCTGGGCGGCTTCCGAGCTCTATCTTGCTACGGGAAAGCCCGTTTACCGGGAACAAGTGAAGAAGCATCTGCCCACTGCATATAAGACTCCTTCTTGGGGCAATACCACTGCGTTGGGCGTGTTTGCCTGGCTGCAACCGGGCAGGGAATATCAGGGTGAAGACGTGGAGTTGGCAAATGCCATGAAAGACCTGCTACTGGACTATGCTGCCGAGGCTGTGCGGGGTGCTGACCGCTCTCCTTTCCACGCTCCTTACGGCAACGATGCCAAAGATTTCTTTTGGGGATGCCTTGCCGAAGGGTGTGCTAACCAAGCCACTTCACTGGTTTGCGCCTATTTGCTTACGGGTGAGAAGTCGTACCTGACGAACGCCTACCGCAATATGGACTACATTTTAGGAAAGAATGCCACGGGATATTGTTATGTCACCGGTTTCGGGATGAAAAGTCCTCTGTATCCGCACCATCGTCTTTCTGCATCGGATGATATAGAGGCACCTCTTCCCGGTTTCCTTGTTGGCGGTCCCAATCCTGGCCAACAAGACGGTGTACCCTATCCTTCCAATCTGCCGGATGAGTCTTATGCAGATGTGGAAGGTTCGTATGCTTCCAATGAAATAGCCATTAATTGGAGTGCTGCTTTGGTGGCGTTGGTGTCTTCGTTGGATGCTTTGATGTCAAAATAATGTTTCTATTCAGCCTGCTGCCTTATAAATTCGGATGGGCTGATGTTGAACTCTTCTTTAAAATGTTTGGAGAATATCTTGGGGGAGTTATACCCCAAGGTATATGCAATTTCCGAAACTTGCATCTGGCTTTCTGTCAAGAGTTGTTGTGCACGTTTCATACGGATGGTCCTGATGAATTCGATGGGTTTCTTTCCCGTTATCTTAATCATTTTCTTGTAGAAATAGCTGCGTGATATATTCAGGCTGCTGGCAAGCTCCTCGACGGAAAACTCGGTTTCGCTGATATTGTCCTCTACAATCTGGATGGCTTTTTCCACCAGCTGCTGGTCAAGGGGAGTGATGGTGATACGGCTTGGCTCGATTTTAATGTCCTGATTGAATATTTCCTGACGTTTGACGTTCATCTCGATAATCTTGTTGATGCGCAGCTTGAGGACTTCCATATTGAAAGGCTTGGTGATATAGTCGTCTGCGCCAACGCTAAGCCCTTCCAATTGGTGTTCTTCACTTGCCTTAGCTGTCAGGAGGATAATGGGGATATGGGAGTAGCGTATGTCATTCTTGATGGTTGAACATAGTTCCAGACCATCCATCTCGGGCATCATGATGTCACTGACCACTAAATCAATATCTTCCTTTTCCAGTACATTCAGTGCATGTTTTCCGTTTGTGGCTTTTAATACATGATACTGCCTGGCAAGACTTTCAGAGAGAAATTTCAAGAAGTCGTAGTTGTCATCTACGAGTAGTATGGTGAATGGATGGGATTCTTCTTTTATTTCCGGTCCTTCGACCGGTTCTCCGTTTTTGGTTTCATTACTGTTCTGGTGTAGGGGTAGGGCAATCAGGAATACAGAACCACAAGGCTGGTTATCCCTGACACAGACAGTACCCTGATGCATCTTTACGTATTCGGAAACAATGTGCAGTCCAATGCCGCTGCCTCCGTTGTTCGACTGGTTTTTGCCCGACTGATAGAATCTTTGGAATATTTTCTCCTTGGCTTCATCCTCTATGCCGCAACCGGTGTCGGTAAAGGTCAGTTCCAGATTTGTGCCTCTTACGGCAATATCCAGTGAGATGCTTCCTTTATTGGGAGTGAACTTGAATGCATTTGACAGGATATTTGTGCATATCTTGCGTATCTTGTCATAGTCGAAATCCATGAATACAGAATGTTGTGGAGCGGTAAGGCTATAGCTGATGTTCCGTTTCTGTGCTATCGGATCGAAAGAGTGGAATATTTCACTCAGAATGATAAGGATGTTGTCATGTTTGCATTTCAGGGTTTCAGCCTTGGCATCCAGCTTTCTGAAATCCAGCAGTTGGTTAATCAGTTCCAGCAGATAGTCGGCATTTTGTTTGACCATATCCAGAATGCCTTTACGATATTCGGGATGGTCTACGAAAAACTCTTCAAGCGGATTGATGATAAGTGACAAGGGGGTCCGCAGTTCGTGACTTATGTTGGCAAAGAACTGCAGTTTCATATTGTTGATTTTCTGCTGCCTTTCATTTTCCACCTCGATGGCCTGCATGATTTGTTTCTGCTTTTGGCGTAAGCGCAGATTGCGGATAATGGACAGAAGGATGCACAAAACGATACCGCTATATATGGTATAAGCCCACCAAGTGCGCCACCAAGGAGGGAGTATCTTTATTTTCAGTTCCTTGACGTTGGGGCTCCATATGCCTTGTGAGTTGCATGCCTTGACGGATAAAGTATAGTTTCCGGCAGTCAGCATGGATAGGTTTACTTTGTTGTTTTCAGCATAAATCCAGTTGGAATGAATCTTATAGGCATATTTTATCTTATCCGTTTCCACCAGGTCGAGGGCAGAGAAGGACAGAGTGAATGAATTTTCCTTTTCAGTGAAGGAAAGATGTTGTGCACATTCAAGTGAGCTGCCGTTCAGGATGTCCGGATGGGTCATTCCGGATTTGAGCTCAATACCGGTAAGGTAAATATTGGCATCATAACTTGTGGTCAGGATGTCTTGTGGAATGATAGTCTGGTAACCTTGTGGCGTGCCTATCAGTATATTGCCGTTCTGTAGCTTGAGGATGGCGTGGACATTGGTATCGTTGCATATCAGTCCGTCGCTTACGGAGTAGTTCACGATGGCGTATGTACCGTTTGTTATTTTGATTCGTGAGATGCCGTTGCCGGTACCAATCCACATCTGGTTGTTGTTGTCTTCCGTGACGGCTCTGACGAGGTTGGCGGCAAGTCCGTTTTTCTGGTCAAGGAAGTAGATGGAGTCGTTCTTCTGGTTCCATATACTCAGTCCGTGTGGATGTCCTATCCAAAGAAGGTCCCGGCTGTCCTTATAGACAGTGAGCATATTGTTCTCCTTGAAGCGGCCGGCTTCGGCGTAGATATTATAGGCTTGGGTTTCCGTATCGATGATAATGAGTCCTCCTTTGGTCGCTACGTAAAGGGTACTGTCTTTATCATAGTACATATCTCGGACAAAGAATTCTCCCGGACGGTACAAGATGGTGTCAAACTGCTCGGTTTCCGGATTTAACCTCTGTATGTATCCTTTCATGGTACCTATCCAGATGTATCCGTGTTTGTCTACCTTTACTGTATACACATTGTTCTCGAGAAGCTGGCTGTTACTTACTGTGTATTGTTTGATTTGCCCTTTCGAGTAGCATAGCAGTCCTTTCTGGAAGGTGCCTATCCATAGGCGGTTTTTGGAGTCGATGGATAAGTCGACTACAATATTGGCGGGAGTTGCTATCTTTTCGTATGAATCGGTCACTAGTGAACGTCGGATTAGTCCCGTACCGTCTGTTCCGTAGTAAATGTATTCCTGGCTGGTGTCTTCGCAGAAGGTCAGGATATCATCATATTCCAGGGATTTGTTGCATAGTATGATTTGGGACATGGGGCTATAATAGGAAATACCGTGTTTGAAATTCCCTATGTATATGGTTCCGTCTTTGTCCCGGTAAATGGTATTCAGATTGTTGCTGGCAATGGTGTGCGGTTTCAATGGATTGTGCACCAAGTTGGTAAGCGATTTGGTCAGGGTGTTGTAAACGAACAGCCCCATATGGCTGGTAAGTATCCATACGTTGCCGTCTCCCAGGTCGAGGATGCGTTGCACGCGATTGTACTGTATGTGAGTGTTATTGTTCAGGCTGATGTCCTCCCATTGCTGTGTAAAACTGTTCTTGTGCAAAAGTAGGCTGTTTTGGAAGGTGTATACCCATAGGCTTTCGTTTTGGTCTATGTAAATGTGTGGCTCATGATTCTCCAGCAAAGGTCTATAGATGGTGGGAATGGCTATTTCCTTGACTTCGGAAGTCTGCTTGCTGATACTGTATAGGGTACCGTTGGAGTACATTATATAAATGAACTGGACACCTATATAGAGGTTTGAAATCTTTTCAACTGCCAGTGGATAGGCTTTGATGGAGCTGTTGTCCATGCTTCGTATGTAAAGTTTGGAATAGTCGTAGGCCCAAAACTCATTCTTGGATGTTTTTCCCATCCTCAGAATGTTTTTACTGGGGATTTGCAGCCCATCGAGTATGGGTTTATAGTCATTGTCGAATTTACCGGTCTTATAATTATAGATACTGTAGCCGCTGGAAGTCCTTATCCATACATTGTCGTCCGGTCCTTCGAAAATTTCGCTGATGGCATCGTCCGGCAGGTCGGAGTTGTTCTGGTAATACTGCTGGAAGGAGTAGCCGTCGTATTTGTTGAGTCCTGATTCTGTCCCCACCCAGAGGAATCCCCTATTGTCTCTGTAGATGCTTCGGACACTGTTGTTGGAGAGTCCTTCTGTTGTAGAGAGCTGCTTGAACATGACAGCCGGCGGGATTTCCGCTGAGTTACCTTGAACAGTAAGGAGGAAGGCCAGGTTGCATATAAGGAATAGGAGCAGTTGTTTCATGTATTTTCTTTATTAGAAGGATTAACAATATTGTAACTGCAAACTTAAATATAATCCTTCGAACGAGCAAGGAAAGATTTGCGTATTCGTGTGGGATGATATCCTCCGTTTGGTGAAAAATAGTATGCATTTTGTTTCCAATGGCCCTATATGGGTTCTATGAAACAAAACCGGATATTAAAAGACATTTTTAAGGCATCTGTGTTTCCTTTAAGAAAAATACATTTGCAGGCGAGATCATTTAAATCCTAATAGTATGAAGAAAGAACTTTTAGCAGTGGCGATGCTGTTGTTTGCCGGTGGCAATCTGTTGGCACAGCCACATGTCAATGACGGTACTTCGTATTTGATGAACCAACCTCTGGACATGAGTACCGATTTCCGTGACTTGAGTAATACCTTGTTTTTTGCAGATCACCTGGAGTCATTCGATGCCAAGTCGGGTGAAGGGCTGGTGAATTGGAAACGCGGGCATCTGATGCCCCGCCAAGCCTTCAATACCAACGGTGCACAGCCCCGTAAAATGAGAATGCTCGATTTCCCCTTCACTGCCTATGAAAATGACCCTAACCTCAAATTCAAGATTGACTTTGTAACTCCGCGTACGGTACGTATCCGTATGCTAACGACCCCGGTGGAACCCAAACCTGCCGCTTCCATCATGTTGGCAAAGGAACCGGGCAGGGATGGAAGCTGGAAAGTTACCGAGACGAATGACAAGATTATCTATTCCAGCGACTATGGAACCATTCAGATTAACAAGAATCCTTGGAGAATCGTCTTGAAGGATAAAGCCGGACGTATCTTGAGCCAGACTGCCGCTTTGAGCGACGCGGACTCTACGCAGGTAAAATATACGCCGTTCTGTTTTGTGAAGCGGGGAAGCGACAATGCTCGCCGCATCAATCCGGTATTTACCTTGACTGCAGATGAAATGATTTTTGGTTGCGGAGAGTCTGCCACTGGGCTGAACAAGGCCGGACAGAAGGTGAACTTGTTCGTTACAGACCCACAAGGGCCTGAGACGGACCAGATGTACAAACCGATTCCTTTCTTTATGAGTAACCGGGGATATGGTATGTTTATGCATACATCCGCTCCCGTGACTTGTGATTTTGGTGCTACCTATATTGGGCTGAACAAAATGTTCATGGGTGACGAGAACCTGGATTTGTTCGTTTTCTTCGGCGAGCCGAAAGATATTCTGGACGAGTACACCGATTTGGTAGGAAAGCCGGGCATGCCCCCCTTGTGGTCTTTCGGTACGTGGATGAGCCGTATTACCTATTTCAGTGAAAAGGAAGGTTATGATGTAGCGGCCAATATCCGTAAGAACAAGTATCCGTGCGATGTTATCCATTTCGATACCGGCTGGTTTGATGTGGACTGGCAGTGTGACTATAAATTCTCCGAGAACCGTTTCCAGAATCCACAGCAGATGTTGAAGGATTTGAGGTCTCAAGGTTTCCATGTATGTTTGTGGCAGTTGCCTTATTTCACTCCTAAAAACCGTTATTTCTCTGAACTGATAGAGAAAGACATGTATGTGAAAAATGGAAATGGTGAACTTCCCTACGAAGATGTGGTGCTTGATTTTTCCAATCCGGAAACAGTAAAGTGGTATCAGGACAAACTGGCGGGATTGCTGAATATCGGTGTCAGTGCCATTAAAGTAGACTTTGGCGAGGCTGCTCCACTGAATGGTATTTACGCTTCCGGCAAGAGCGGATGGTATGAGCATAACCTCTATCCGGTGCGTTATGATATGGCAGTGTCCGAGATAACCAAGAAGTTGCACAACGAGAATATAATGTGGGCACGTGCCGCATGGGCTGGTTCCCAGCGTTATCCATTGCATTGGGGCGGTGATGCTGCAACTACGAACACGGGTCTGCTGGGTACGCTTCGTGCAGGCTTGTCCTTCGGCTTGTCCGGTTTCTCCTTCTGGAGCCATGATATGGGCGGCTTTGTAAAATCCACTCCGGAGGACTTGTATTGCCGCTGGATACCGTTCGGTTTTCTTACTTCCCATACCCGCGCGCATGGGGCACCTCCGACAGAGCCGTGGTTGTACGACAGCAAGCGTGTGCAGGATGTCTTCCGCAAGAGTGCGGAGATGAAGTACCGTCTGATGCCTTATGTGTATGCTCAGGCTAAGGAATGTACAGAAAAGGGCTTACCGATGCTAAGAGCCTTGTTTGTAGAATTCCCCGATGATCCGGGAGCATGGAAAGTGGATGACGAGTATCTCTTCGGTTCGCAGATTCTGGTTGCCCCCTTGCTTGAATCCGGTATGACGGGCCGCACAGTTTACCTTCCCGAAGGAAAATGGATAGACTACCAGACAGAGAAAGTCTACGAAGGCGGATGGCACCGGATTGAAGCAGGCAGTCTGCCGATAATCATGCTGGTACGTGACGGTTCGGTACTTCCTCATCTGAAGTTGGCGCAGTCCACTGCTGAGATGGATTGGAGCAAAATGAGCCTGAAGGTATACAGTGCTGACAAGAAGCAGGCAGAAGGATTGGTTTGTCTACCTGCCGACAACCGTATTCAGGTTGTGAAAGTGGATTGTGGAAAGGCCAAACCGCAACTGTTGAACCAGATTGAAGGCACTTCCCTGAGTTTCTGAACTTAATCTTTGAAAATCTATATTGAATTCACCCCTGTCGGTATGGAAGAGAAAGGGATATAGTTACCGAAATCTGTGCCACTATGGTGGCACAGATGTGCCTTCCCAATGGCACGGCAGTGCCTCTATAGTGGCACAAAATTGTGTCGCATATCTTTTTCCCGATGTGCTTATGACCGGGGTATTTGTTAAACCTAAGTATTTAGTATTTATGAGAAATGTGATGAAGTATTTGGGTATCATGTCAGTATCGCTGGCATGTGCCGGACCTCTCTTTGCAACAAGCGTACAGCCGTTTGCAGGTGTCACTGTCGTACAGCAGAGTGTAGTTACTGTGAAGGGCCAAGTGGTGGATGAGAAAGGCGAGCCCATCATCGGTGCCAATGTCATTGTGGAAGGTACGACAAACGGTATGATTACCGATTTGGACGGTAACTTCTCCTTGCAGTGTCCCGTAGGTTCTACGCTGAAGACCAGTTACATCGGTTATCTGGCGCGAACGGTCAAAGTAACCGGGAATATGAATGCTCTGAAAATTACTTTAAAGGAGGATACCGAAACCTTGGATGAGGTAGTTGTTGTGGGCTACGGTACGATGAAGAAATCCGACCTCACCGGTTCTGTGGCTTCCGTGAATGCGGAGGAAATGATGAAGCGGAATCCGGTGAACTTGGGACAAGGTTTGCAGGGAGCTGCGGCAGGTGTATCTGTCATCCGTTCTTCCGGTGACCCGGAAGGAGGTTTCTCCATCCGTATCCGCGGTGTGGCAACCGTGAATGGTTCTGCCGACCCACTCTATGTAGTGGACGGTGTGCAGGTAGGAACTTCCATCGATTTCTTGAATCCTAATGATGTAGAGTCCATCGAAATTCTGAAGGATGCTTCGGCTACGGCAATCTATGGTACTCGCGGTGCCAATGGCGTCATTATGATTACTACCAAGAACGGTGGTAAGGGGAAGGCAAAGGTGAACTTTTCGGCCAACTATGCCCTCCAGTTCAATTCGAATAAGATTGATGTGGCTGATGCGGGCTTGTTTGCAAGTGCTGTACGTTCCGCCGTCAAGAATGACGGTATTGCCATGACCAATCTGGCATATGGCGAGGATTACATAGGCAGACTGAACAGCATTGACTGGCAGGATGAAATGTCACGCACGGCATTACAGCAGAACTATAACCTTTCTGCTTCGGGAGGCAGCGAAAATACCCAAGCCAACTTATCTCTGGGTTATTTGAACAACCAGGGTATCGTGATTGAGTCGAATTTTAAACGCTTGACGGCACGCGCTAATATCACTCACAAAGTGAAAGACTTTCTGCATGTAGGCTTGAACTTGAACTATGCACATTCGGAAAAGATGGGAGGAGGCAACCTGAGAAACTATGCACAAGCCATTCCAACCATGGATTATGTAGAGGACGGTGTTTTCTATTCCATGCCTATTGTGTTGCCCGACGGTACTTGGGGACATTACAAGAAAGAAGGCAATGGAGACGTGAACAAGGGAGCTGACAATCTGGTTGCTGCTGCCAAGACTGCCGACAGTATTAATAAATGGGACCGTATGCTTGCTAGTGCTTTCCTACAACTCGATTTGTACAAAGGGTTGACTTTCAAGACTATTGCCAGTTATAATTATTATACAAAAGGTTATAATGGCTATACAGCCTATAATGATAGAACCTTTGGAACTCAAGACCGTAAGGACTCGTTCTCGCTGAACCAGAGCCAGTCCACTTCACTCGGTCTGGAAGCGTTCTTGAACTATGACTGGTCCAATGAGCATCACCGCGTAAGTGCAATGGCCGGTTTCTCTACCAGCGATACGAACGGTGCCTGGCTGAATTCCAGTGCCAACGATTTCCCGGCAGACAACATCCGCAAAATTTCATTGACCAATGACCCATCGTCTAAGCAAACGGATGGTGGGCTGGATTTGAAGACAAGATTCCTTTCTTACTTCGGCCGTCTGACTTATACTTTGAACGACCGCTATATTGTGACTGCAACGGTACGCCGCGACGGTTCTTCGAACTTTGGTGCCGGCAATCGTTATGGTACATTCCCTTCCGCTTCTGTAGCTTGGCGTCTTTCCGAGGAAAAGTTCATTAAGGATTTAGAACTGTTCAGTAACTTGAAGTTGCGTGCCGGATGGGGACAGACCGGTAATGCGGGCAATGGTACCAACTTGTCCATAGCACAGTTGTCTTCGGCAAATGCAATGTACTGGTTCTTTAATGGTTCGAGTGTGATTAACGGTGCCGGTATTGCCCAGCAGAAAGAAATTGATACCAACCTGAAATGGGAAACCAATGAGCAGACAAATATCGGTATTGACTTTGCCTTTATGAACAATGAGCTTTCTTTCTCTGCCGATTACTTTATCCGTGACGCAAAGGATCTGCTTCTGTATCGCCAGATTCGTCCTTCCACCGGTTTCTCCAATGTCTATACTAATGCGGGACATATCCGTAACTCAGGTTTCGAGTTTACTGCTGCGTGGAACAAGAGCTTCAGCGATTGGAATATCGGCATAAGACTGAATGGGTCTACCCTGAAGAACGAGGCTATTGAAGTCGGCGATCCGATATTCAGCAAGTCAGGTTCAGCACAAGATGGCGACAACTGGGACAACCACTCCATTACACAGAACGGCTATCCTGTAGGTTCCTACTATGGCTGGAAGGTAGAAGGCATTTTCAGAACCCAGGCCGAAATTGATGAAATGAATAGGCTGGCGGTTGAAAAGGGAGTTGAAAGTGGTGTATATCAGGACAAGACTACCCAGCCCGGCGACTATAAGTTTGTTGATTTGAATGGTGACGGGCAGATTACCGATGCCGACCGTACTGTTATAGGCAATGGATATCCCAAGTTCACTTACGGAATGAACCTTACCGCTTCCTGGAAAAACTTTGATTTCTCGATGAACTTGTACGGTGTAGCCGGTATGGATATCCTTTCTTATTCTTCGGCCCGCTTGACCTCAGTCTATGCACCCGACGGCGGTTATCAGAATGTACTGAAGGAATATATCAATAATGCATGGTCATCTTCGAATACCGGCGCCAAATATCCGCGTATCACCAAGACAGACTATAATAAGAACATGCGTGTGTCCGACGCCTACATCCAGAAGGGGGATTATCTGAAGATTTCAAATATTCAGATAGGATATACATTCCCGAAGAATGTGCTGAAACCGGTGAAAATGGAAAATGCACGCGTATTTGCCAGTGTCGACAATGTATGTACCATCTCTTCGTACAATAAGTTCGGCGATCCGGAAGTTGGTGACTCCAATGTATTGTATTCGGGATTTGACGGAGGACGTTATCCGTTCCCGATGTCGGTTACTTTCGGTCTGAGTGTACAGTTCTAATACTAACGGATAAAAAATATGATTATGAAAAACTTATATAAACTGTTGATCGGTGTGCTGGCCTTAAGCACCGTAACGTCTTGTGACGATTATTTGGAAGTGGATCATTACGATATTCTTCCGGCAGATTTCATGTTTAAAACGGAGGAGAATGTCCTTTCCGGATTGAACGGACTTTATGATACCTTTTATACGGACCAGCACGGTTCCGGTGATGACGAAACATGGGGATTCAAGCCTCAGGTATTTGCTGCCAACCATTCTACGATGGACTGTCAGGCTTCCGGTTGGGATGCGGAATGGCAGCGTCATGCCTGGAAACCCGATAAGGGTTCCCTGGAGACTGCATGGCGGATGAGTTATCGTGCAGTGGACCGTGCAAACCGTTTCCTGGCTGGCCTGGAGACGGCGGATGCCTCTATATTTGCGGACAGCAATTCCAAGACCGTTTATGAAGCGCAAGCACGTGCCATCCGCGGTTATAACTACCTTTACCTGACGAAACTTTTCGGAAGGGTACCGATGTTGCTTACCGGTGAAACCTATACTACTTCGGTAGGAAAGGCACGTCCGGAATCCGTGGATGAGACTTATGCGGCTATCGAGGAAGATTTGTCTTTTGGACGCGACCATCTGGACTGGTTACCCATGAATGGTGAATACGGACGTATAACCAAGGGGTTCTGCAAAGCTTATTTGGCCGAGCTGTATATGTTGAAGAAAGACTTTACGAAAGCCAAGACGGAACTAAAGGATATAGTGGACAGTGGAACCTATTCATTGGAGCCCTGCTTCGGTAACCTGCATGCCTGGGATACACATTGGACCAAAGAATCTGTATTTGAGGTGATGTATCATGAACAAGGATATATGGGCTGGGGAGCCGATTCGTCTTCAGATGCCATGATGTGGTACGGATATATGTGTGCGGCACCCGAATGGGGAGGCTGGGGGTCTCTCTGTCTTTCTTGGGAGTTTGTACGTTCCTTTGAACCGGGTGACAAACGCCGCCAATACTCTGCTGTTGCCAAAGGGGATACGCATCCCATTACCGGGCAGACTGTAGGGGTGACAAGTGGTTTTGACGGTCTTTTCCAAGGTTCCGAAAATATGCCTACTGTTTATTCCTTGAAATACTGGAGATGCAAGCCAGGTGAGAACAACAAAGTATTCAATCCTATTTCGTTGACTTTGAAGCGTTATGCAGGCATCATGCTCGACTATGCAGAATGTTGTTTCGAGACAGGTGACAACGCTACCGGATGGAACATGATACGTCAGATACGTAACCGTGCTTGGGGTAATTTGGAGATGGGAGCGACGATGATTGACCTACCCGCCGACATGTTGAATACCCAGACGGTGGAAGTGCCGGATGCAGAGACCTATTATACAAGCTATAAAGCAGCCAAAGGCTATACTTCTCCGGTATGGAAGGTGGCGCTGATTATAGAGCGTCGCCATGAATTCAATGCCGAGTTCTCGCTTTACCATGATTTGTGCCGTATGGGTATGTGCAAAGAATGGTTTGCCGCCGAATATCCGAAAACAGTAGCCAACTCTTCACAAGAGGCTTGTCTGCAGACTGGTGACTCATTCCGTTTCTTTGAGCACGAGGCTTATCAGGAAATCTTCCCGATTCCGACGAATGAGATTCTGACCAACCCGCTCATCAATCAGGCTGACCAGAATCCGGGATATTGATAAATTATAAATAAACACTTAATAATAAAATATTTGTGAGTGAAATGTCAGGCACCAGTAGTTGTTGTGATAGACGTCAGGGTCTGTCGTGATGAAAGCCGGTGTCTGACATGACAAACACCAGTACTTGAGACGACGAACACCAGTTTCTGATAAACGGGGAATTATACAAGGAAAAGTTTGATGGTTTTAGAGAATAATTATGGAAAGGAAGATGTTTTATTGGATAGCACTGCTGGTTGCGTCTTGTCTGGCAGGCTGCCGGTCGCATTCAGGGGAGACAGATATGCAGACACGCATGCGTACAGAGATTGTCACGAATGTCAGAGACAGCGTGTTGCCGTTTTGGATGGATTATGCAGTGGCTCCCGACGGCGGTTTTTATGGAACTGTATTGCGGAATGGTACTCCGGTAGTGGATGCTCCGAGAGGAGGGGTTCTGAATGCCCGGATTCTGTGGAGTTTTTCTGCCGCATACCGTACGTTTAAGGATGAGGCTTATCTGAAGCTTGCGGATAAATCGCAACGCTACTTCATTGATACATTTATAGACAAGGAACATGGTGGGGTATATTGGCTGGTCAATCCTGACGGTGAGGTGCTGAATGCTTCCAAATATACGTATGCCATGACCTACGCCATCTATGGGCTGGCTGAACACTATCTGGCAACAGGTAACAGCGAGAGTCTGGATATGGCTGTCGGTTTATATCATACCTTGGAGGAGAAAGGCCGCGAACCGCAATATGACGGTTATGTGGAATCTTTTACTGAAGATTGGAAACAACTGGATAATTATGATAACAATGCACCCAAGACTATGAATGCGCATTTGCACGTGCTGGAGGCTTATACCCTTTTATATCAGTGCTGGAAAGACGACGGACTGAGGAAAAGACTCGAATTCTGCACCGAGTTGTTTATGGACCGCATTTATGACTCTTCAAAGAGACATTTTAATTTGTTCTTTGATAATGCATGGAACAGTCTGGTTGAGATGGACTCTTATGGACATGATGTAGAGGCGGGATGGCTGCTTTGTGAGGCTGCCCGTGTGTTAGAAGACCGGCAACTGATGGATAGGGCGAATCGGCTTGCGCTGGATGTGACGGATGCTTGCTTGGCGGAAGGACTGAGTGACAAAGGGTATATGATGTATGAAAAGAAGGGCGGAAGAACAACCGGGCATGCCTCATGGTGGGGCCAGATTGAAACGATGATAGCTTGTGTCAATGCCTGGCAAATCAGCGGGAATGACGTTTATCTGCAATCGGCCGATACGGTTTGGACTTTCGTAAAGGACTGTATGATAGACCGGGAATACGGTGAATGGTACAGTGATTGTTTTGATGGAGAACCCAAGAAGGATACTCCCAAAGTGAGTATGTGGCGTTGCCCATATCATACGGTACGCTTGGGAGTAGAAATACATAATCGTTTAAAATAGTATTTATGAAGAAATTTATAGCAGGTGCAGCATCACTGATGCTTTGTATGGGGCTGCACGCCCAGGATTTCAGAATCAATCCATCGGGATATTTTGAGAATGGCGGGGCCAATGTGATGGTGTTCAGTGACGTCTACCCTGAAGGACACCAGGGAGGACTGACCCTTGTTTTGAATGGAGACCGCAGGGCTGCCAATGGAGATGTGCGCTTTGAAATCTCGCAAGGGCAGTGGCAGGGATTGCCCAAGATGAGAAGCCGGGTGGTGGATGAGGCTGACAATGAAATCCGTGTCACATTGAGTTATCCGGATTCGGCCAAACACATGGCAGGCTTTAATCCGATGCTTTATCCGGATTTTGTTTTTGGCTATACCATTAAGGTCAAAGGCGAGAAGGATTATCTGGTATTGACCGTTGATTTGGACCAACCAGTGCCCGAGCGGTTTGCCGGCAAGTTGGGCTTTAATCTGGAATTGGTACCTTCCACTTTGCTGGGCAAGCCGTGGATTATGGACAACCGGACGGGAGTCTTTCCCCACCAGGCGATGGGGCCCACCATGAAACAGTCTTCCAATATGGAGCATATCGGAGATTTCAACCCTGACGGGAAAGCTGATTTGGACCAGTTGCTGTTGGATAGAAAGACTTATAACCCGATGATTGCCGATGATATCGTCTCTGCTCCTTTGGCCGCAGGGAAAAAGTTTGTACTCAATCCTCAGGATGATTTGGCAAAGATTACGATTGAAAGTGAGAAAGGAGACTTGCTGCTGTATGATGGAAGGATAAATCATAACAACGGTTGGTTTGTGCTCCGTTCGGAGTTCCCGGCAGGGACAAAGGAAGGTGCGGTGAAATGGATAATCCGTCCGACAGTCACTAAAGACTGGCGTTATGCACCGGTGGTGCAAGCCTCTCAAGTAGGTTACCATCCTGGACAGAAGAAAGTGGCTGTCATAGAGTTGGATAAACGGGATACAGACTTCAAGCAACCTGCCCTTTATCGCATTGCTGCCGATGGCAGGAAACTGGTAAAGCAGCAGGCTGCCAAGGATTGGGGAGATTTCCAACGCTACCACTATCTGCAGTTCGATTTCACGGAAGTGACGGAAGAAGGGCTCTATCAGGTAATGTACGGCGATGCTGCTTCTCCGGTGTTCCGCATTGCCAAAGATGTGTGGGACAAGGGTATCTGGCAGGCAGAGGTGGAATACTTTTTGCCGGTACAGATGTGCCACATGCGTGTGAACGAAAAATACCGTGTATGGCATGACTTCTGTCATCATGACGATGCACGTATGGCCAAAACCGATATCAACCATATAGACGGATATACTCAGGGAACCTCTACTCTTTGTAAGTACCAGCCGGGTGATTTGGTTCCAGGGCTGAATGTGGGTGGATGGCACGATGCGGGGGACTATGACCTGCGTGTGGAATCCCAGGCAGGCGAGGCCTATATACTTGCCATGGCTTGTGAGAACTTTGGTACCTATTGGGACGAGACTTCCATAGATTTTGAAAAGAAGATAGTCGAGATTCACCAGCCGGATGGAAAGAATGACTTGTTGCAGCAGGTGGAAAACGGTGCTTTGACGATAGTGGCGGGTTGGAAGGCTCTGGGGCGTCTCTACAGAGGGATTCTGTGTCCTACCGTACGCCAGTATGCACACTTGGGTGATGCGTCGGCCCATACAGACCATGTCAGTGGGACTGCCGACGACCGCTGGGTGTTTACGGAAGACAACCCTGGTAGGGAACTTCAGGTAGCCGCTTGGCTGGCAGGTATTTCACGTGTCTTGAAGGGACATAACGATGCATTGGGAGCGGATTGTCTGGAGATAGCCCGTGAATTGTTCAGGATTACCCGCTGCGACAACAACCGGGTGCTGACAGCCAAGGTACATGCTGCCGTAGAACTTTATCTGGCGACAAAGGAAGTGGAGTACCGTGATTTCGTTTTGCAGCAGCAGGATTTCATCTGCAAGAATATCCGTCAGACGGGTTGGTTCATCGGACGTTTCGACAAAGCTGTGGGAAATGCACGTTTCAGCAAGGCTGTTCGCAAAGCACTGCCGGAGTTGCAGGCTATGTATCAGGAGTATAGCAGTAAAACTCCGTATGGAGTGCCGCATGACAGAGGTAACCGTTCTTCCGGTTCATGGGAACCCCAGCATCTGGGCTACAATTACTGTTACCTGCATGCTGCCTATCCTGACTTGTTTGCACCGGACTATATTTTCAATGCTGTCCAATACCTGCTCGGTATGCATCCGGGACGTAATCAGGCAGCGTTTGTAACGGGAGTCGGTGCCGAAACGGTGAAAGCCGCCTATGGTGTCAACCGTGCCGACTGGTCTTATATTCCGGGTGGAGTGTCTCCGGGTACAAATCTGATTCGTCCCGACTTGCCCGAATTACTTCATTTCCCGTTCTTATGGCAGGAAGGTGAGTACTGTTTGGGCGGACATGCTACGTGGTTTATGTATATGGTATTGGCATCTCAGAAAATATTGAATGGTAATGAACAGTAAAATAAAGGTAGATAAGTTTGTAATTGTAGCTTTTCTGCTCTGCATGGTCTGCACTATGGCCATGCAGGCAAAAGCTTATGACAATTTTAAGGTATCGGTCTATGTACGTGCCTACGAGGTAGACAAGATGAAGGACATCCATTGGCTGGATTCGACTTGGAATGTGATTTCACAACAGTTGGAAGTGGACAAGATTTATTTGGAAACACATCGTGATTTACTGATTGTGGATGACGCCACCCTGGAGCAAGCTAAGAAATTTTTCCATGACCGGGGAATAGAGACTGCCGGAGGAATTACCTACACCATCAACGAGGCGAACAGTTTCGAGACGTTCTGCTATTCCAATCCCGAGCATCGTGAGATGGTGCGAAAGATTGCAGAACATACGGCAAAGCACTTTGACGAGTTTATTCTGGATGACTTTTTCTTCACCAGTTGCAAGTCGGACATAGAGATAAAAGCCAAAGGTACGCAGAGCTGGACGGAATACCGTTTGAAGCTGATGACTGAAGCCGGGCGCGACCTTGTGCTGAAACCTGCCAAGAAGGTGAATCCTCGTGTAAAGGTAATCATCAAGTATCCCAACTGGTACGACCATTTCCAAGGTTTGGGCTTTAATCTGGAGGAAGGTCCCCAACTCTTTGACGGTGTCTGGACGGGTACCGAAACAAGGGACCCTGCCGGCAACCAGCATCTGCAGAATTATCTAAGCTATAATATTATCCGTTATTTTGATAATCTGCGTCCGGGCTACAATGGTGGAGGATGGGTGGACTCCGGTGGACTGAATCTGGGTATGGACCGCTATGCTGAGCAGCTGCATCTGACCATGCTTGCCAAGGCTCCCGAAATCATTCTCTTTGCCTATAACCAGCTTCTGGGCGTGAAGTTGTCTCCCAGGTTCCGTACCCCTTGGCAGGGCATGGGCACCAGCTTTAATTATGATGAGATGACTGCCCCTATCCGGCAGAAGAACGGAACTTCCATAGAGCCTACCACCATGGCACGCATTGCGGATGTTGTATTGAAACAGACTGATAAACTGGTAGGTAAGTTGGGTAACCCCATTGGCATCAAGTCCTACAAGCCTTTTCATGTGGCGGGTGATGATTTCTTGCAGAATTATCTGGGCATGATAGGTTTGCCGATGGATATACGTCCCGTTTTTCCGAAAGACCAACAAGTGGTGCTGCTGACTGCCCAGGCGGCTCAAGCTCCGGAGCTCATGACCGACATTAGGAAGCAATTGCAAAGCGGACGGGATGTGGTGATTACAAGCGGCTTGCTGAAAGCCATTCCTGAAAAAATTGCCGAAATAGTAGAGTTGCGTTGTACCGATTTGAAAGCTCTTGTCAATGATTTTGGCCGATATGGACAAGCCGGACGCGATTTATTGATACCGCAGGTTCAGTATTATACGAATGATGCTTGGGAAGTAGTCAGTGCGGGCCGTCCGTTGACGGGAGGAGTATCGGGGTATCCTATTTTGTTGAGAGCTCCCTATGCCGCCGGCAATCTATATGTATTGACCATTCCCGATGATATGGGAAATTTATATGATTTTCCGGCAAAAGCCTTGAATGAGATTCGCCGCATTATGAGTAGGGATATGGATATCTATCTGGAGGCTCCCTCCAAAGTCGGATTGTTTGTGTATGACAATAAAACACTGGTGGTGGAGAACTTCAATGATGAACCGGTGGAAGTGCGTATTGTTACCGATGATGAGGTGACGAGGTTGGAAAATCTGGAGAATGGAGATATTCTGGCTCCCCTTCCTGCCGAACCCGTACAGAGCAGGCGTCCGGTGACACCAAAGAACTCTTTCCGTTTGTCATTACTACCCCATTCGTATAAGGCTTTCCAATATAAATGACGGGTAAGAAGATTGTCGGATAGTTATTCGGAAGGGTAACGGGAGGTCGGTTCTACAATGGGTCGGCCTCCTTTGCTTCCAGTCATCCGTGAGAATGCTTGTGTTCTTTCAATATCCTGTGCGGCAGTGTCCCGTGCCCCAGCAACTCTATCGGGCAGTTGAAGTTGCGTTCCAGCCATTCTTCCGTAACGCCGGTATCGGGATGGTAGTCCAGGGTTTCGTTGACGCAGGCAATGGACTTGACTTGCTGCAACACCGTGCCGATGTCGTGGCTGACGAGAATAATGGCGCAATCCTTGTTTATCTCTGCCAGCAGTTCGTAGAGGCGGGCTTCGAAACGCTTGTCGATGTATGTGCTGGGTTCGTCGAGAATCACCACCTGCGGGTCGGAGATGATGGCACGGCCCAGGAGGGCACGTTGCAACTGTCCGCCGCTCAAAGCGCCGATGGCACGCTGCTCCATGCCTTCCAGCCCCATGCGGGCTATCACGGCAGAGGCTTTCTCGCGGTGTCGGGCGGTGAAGCGTGAAGCCAGCGGCTTCTTGCTGCTGAGTCCTGAAAGGATGACCTCCTCTACGGTGATGGGAAATTTCCGGTCGATGCTGCTGTACTGGGGCAAGTAACCCATGGATAATTGACAATTGACAGTTGATAATTGACAATTGGCAATTTCGGAGGGGGATGGAGGGCAGGAGTGATATAGAATCTCCCCGGTAGTGGGTTTCAGCAGTCCCAGTATACATTTGATAAGGGTAGTCTTTCCACCACCGTTGGGACCGATGATACCCAGAAAATCACGTTCGTAGATAGTCAGGTTTATATCATGCAGTACGGTCCGGTTATCGTATCCGGCGCTGAGGTTCTTTATCTCTATAATGGGGGATGCAGGCATAGCTTCTTCTTCGTTAAATGGACAGAATCATCGTTTACTCTTTTACAAGCGCTCTGGCCGTATTCATCATCTCCTCCTCCCAGTCGTATGAGAGGGGATTGATAGCCACTACCCGGGTTCCGGTCTGCTGGGCGATAAGGTCGGCATTGCGGCGGTCGAATTCCGGCTGTACAAAGATGATGCGTACCTTCTCCTTCTTGCAGGAGTTTATCAGGCTCTTCAGATGGGCGGGGGAGGGCTCCTTTCCACCTGCCTCGATAGGAATCTGGTTCAGGTTGTAGTCGCGGGCAAAGTAGGAAAGTGCCGGATGATAAATCATGAAGGCACGGTCGGCATTCGGGCTGGAAAGCATCTGGCAGATGAGGCTGTCTGTATGCTCTATCTGCCGGATGAGTACGTTGTAACGTTCCATGTAGACGCTTTCATTGGCTTTGTCTATGGCGCAGAGTGCATTCAGAATGTTTCCGGCAATGATTTGGGCGTTGATGGTGGAATTCCAGATGTGGGGTTCCACACCACCGGCGTGCGTATGGCCTTCGTGTACATGCCCGTCTTTATGATGATGTGCATGGGTATCGTCCAGAATGAGTTCCACATTCTCGGACATATCGAAGAATTGCAGGTGGGGAGCATTGTCCGTCAGTTTTTCCGTCCATGTCTGCTCGAAACCGATGTAGCCGATGCGGAAATAGGCCTTGCTTTGGGCAAGGTCGACAAGCTGCTGGGGCGTGGGGTCGTAGGTTTCCGGACTTGAACCTTTGGGCACCATGCTGACGACGGTGAATTCATCGCCGGCAATGGCTTCGGTGAAATACCGCAGCGGCTCGATGGTGACGGTAATCACGGGTTTATCGTCATTCTTCTTGTTCTGTTGGCCTCCTTGCTTGCACGAGAAGAGCAAGGTGGCTATGAGGAGTAAAAAACAAAACTTTTTCATTTACAATTTACTATTTACAATTTACAATTTGGCTGCGCTGTGGCAGGGGGCATCAACTATTCATTATCAACTATTCCTTATCCATTTATCACTTCCTCTTTCCTTCCCCTCAGTATCTCCCGTTTCCCTCCGGGGGGACCTGGGAGACGCTCTACCTTGAATCCTACGGCTTGCAGCATGCGGCGTACTACTCCTTTGGCGCAGTAGGTGGTCAGCACGCCATCAGTGCTCATGGCGGCATGGATATTCCGGAAGACTTTTTCCTCCCACATTCCCGGTTGCTTTTCGGGTGCAAAGGCATCGAAGTAGACAACATCGAACGGAGATTTATTAATCATTAACAAACTGTCAATGCTTATTGTTTCGACATCTGCCCGCACTTTTCTCAGTGTGAAATAAGGAGTTATGGCAACTTCTTCTTCCCACGCAGCCCGATGCAGTTCCTCGAACAGAGGATTGTCGCTATATTTTAGCGCATCCACCTCCGGCCATGCAAGCGGATAGAGTTCGATACCGGTATAGTGCACAGGTCTCTTTTCCTTTTCGGCAGTTTCCAGTGTAAGCAGGGCATTCAGTCCGGTGCCGAAACCGATTTCAAGGATATGCGGGCGGGCAGTAGCGGATGCTTTCAGTCCCATGTCGATGAAGATGTGCTGTGATTCTGTACGTGCCCCCTTTACCGAATGATAATGTTCATTCAGTTCCGGTACAAACAGTGTCGCACTTCCGTCTTCCGTCTTCTCTATGATTCGTTGCATCACTTCTGCTTTTGTTGAATGTTTTTATTTAGTTTAATTATCTGTGATTCAGCGTGTTGTTGCGCCTATATATCCAGCGTGCTGCATCTATACATCCAGCACGTTGCATCTATACATCCAACGCGTTGTATCTATACATCTATTGCTCAAACTCACTACATGTCAATAATTCATCATCGAAATGGCTCCTTGCAGTGCCCACAGCATAGCTATGTAGCGCACCAGTTTCCCTGCAAACATGGACGTGGTGGTCAGCATCAGATTACTGCGCATGAAGCCCAGTGCAATGGCTATGGCCTCTCCCACAAAAGGCAGAAAGGCGAAGAAAGCCATCAGTGCCCCTTTCCCTTGGAGGAAATGCTGCATCCGTTCTATCTTTTCCCTTTTTACCTTGAAATATTTCTCAATCCAGTCTATACGTCCCAGACGTCCCATGTAGTAGCACGTCATGCCTCCCAGCGTATTTCCCAAGGTGGCGGAGAGTACGCACAGTGCCGGGCTTAGACCGACCTTGACCAGTGCTACCATCACTATCTCGGAACTGAACGGAATGATGCTTCCTGCCAATAGGGCAGAGATGAACAGACCGACATATCCCCAGTCAATCAGCAGCTGTACGAGTGTATCTACAAAAGCGTCCATATGTTGAATCCTAATAGAATGAATAATCCGATAAATGCACAAATGAAGAATATATTGGAACTGCGGCTATTTGTCAGTACAAACAAGTGTCCCGCCAGGATGCTGACACCGATGAGCAGGAAGGACATCAGGTGGACACTCAATACCGGTTGCAGTCCGATATAGACAAAGATGCAGAAATTCAGCAGGATGAGGAAGTGTAGATAGCTTCGGGTGCGTATCTTGTCTTCATAGCCGGCAATGAGACAGTGTGCCGCGCTGACGATGAACAGAACAAGGAGATACCCGAGGGTGGCGAGTTCCCACGGCTGATAGTCGAACCGGGTGGGAGCGAAGGTCACCAGCTCGCGGAAGGGTTGGCAGAAGAGTTCCATTTGCCCGTAGTAGAGGGCGTGTCCCAGCAACAGCCAGTAGGGTACGCTCCATCCTACCAAGGAAGCGAAGAAACTTTTGGGTTGGAGAGACTGGAAGTTGTAGGCACCTATCCAGAAGATGGGGACAAACAGCATGAGCTGCGGAAAAAGCAGGCTGCCCAGTCCGATGAAGACAAAGGCGTGGAAGAGACTGCCTGTGGGCCGTGCCTGCTGGTAGCTCTTGAAGAGGAAAAACAGTGCCACCAGGAAGGAGGCGGCTGCCAAGTCTCCCGCATACAGCATGTGCAGGCTGGGGCAGACGGATATCAGCAGGAAGTAGACAGAAGTCTGTACCGATGCCCGCATCCGGATGATGGCGAACGTATTGTTGAGCTGTATTAGGAAGTACCCGATGACGGCATACAGAATAAAGCTGAAGAGACGGTTTGCCCAGGTGGGGATGCAGAAGTCGCAGAATGTTTCCCAAAGGGAATATCCGCTTTGCTGTGTCTCCGTCTCGGGCAACAGAACAGCGGTCAGTATCCAGCAGGATACTGAAATCAGGATAGCGGTGGGTAGTGTGAACCGCCCTGCCGTTATCCGGTTCTGGAATCTCTTCGTTCTCATTTATAAGTCAAATCCGATGTCGCGACGGAAATATTTCTTCTCGAAGTTTATCATGTCGGCCACGCGGTAGCTCTTCTGCAAGGCTTCTTCCTTCGTTTCACCATAGGAGCAGACGGCGATGACACGGCCACCGGAGGTTACGGTCTGTCCGTCTTTGGTGGCTGTTCCGGCATGGAAGAGGATGCTGTCTGTTTCGGCAGCCTTCTCGAATCCGGTCATCACCTTGCCCTTTTCGTAGGCTTCCGGATATCCTCCGCTCACCAGCATGACGCAAGCGGCTGTGCGTGGGTCGAATTCCAGTGTACGCTGGTCGAGGTCGCCCTGGGCAACGCCTTCGAGCAGGTCTACCAGGTCGCTCTTGATGCGTAGCATCACACTTTCGGTTTCGGGGTCGCCCATGCGGACGTTGTATTCAATCACCATCGGTTCGCCCTTCACGTTGATAAGTCCCAGGAAGATGAAGCCTTGGTAGCCGATTTCTTCTTCCTGCAGACCGTTTACGGTAGGTTCGATGATGCGGGTGCGTACTTTTTCCATAAATGTTTCGTCGGCAAAAGGTACGGGAGTAACGCTGCCCATACCGCCGGTGTTGAGGCCTTTGTCGCCTTCGCCGATACGCTTGTAATCTTTGGCTACGGGCAATACCTTATAGTGGCGGCCGTCTGTCATCACGAATACGGAACATTCGATGCCGCTGAGGAACTCTTCAATGACTACCGTGGCGCTGGCATCGCCGAACATGCCGTCCAGCATTTCCTTCAGCTCTTTCTGAGCTTCTTCCAGTGTGGGGAGAATCAGCACGCCCTTGCCTGCACACAGTCCGTCGGCCTTCAGTACGTAAGGCGCTTCGAGGGAAGCGAGGAAGTCGAGTCCCTCCTGCAAGTTGTCGGCGGTGATGCTCTTGTAGCGGGCAGTGGGGATGTTGTGGCGCATCATGAAGCCTTTGGCAAATTCCTTGCTACCTTCCAGTGTGGCACCTTTGGCGGTGGGGCCGATGATGTCGATATGGCAGGTGGCAGGGTCTTCCTTGAAGCTGTCGAAGATGCCTTGTACCAACGGGTCTTCGGGACCCACAACAATCATGTCGATTTCTTTCTCAAGGGCAAAGGCCTTGAGTGCGGGAAAGTCTGTCGCCTTCAGGTTCACATTCTCGCCTGCTTCGCTTGTACCTGCATTGCCGGGCGCAATATATAGTTTCTCTACTTTCGGGCTTTGGGCAATCTTCCATGCCAGAGCGTGTTCACGGCCACCGGAGCCTAATAATAATACTTTCATGGGTTCATTTACAATTTACAATGTACAATTTACAATTTGTCTGTGCTGTGGGGCATCAGGTAAGTTGTACAGATTGTTATACTTAATGATTTATTCTCTCTTTTATTCTCTTCTTTCTTCTACCATCTACTCCCTATTTGCACGCCCGCACTGCATAGCAAATTGTACATTGTATATGGTACATTGTACATTAAAGATATTCTTCAAAATATCTTGTTATCTTCTCGTGCAGATGCACACGGTCGCGTCCCAGGACGTTGTGCTTGTGCGTGGGATAGATAAACAAATCGGGATAGGTACGGGCATCCACGCACGCCTTCATGAATGAAAGGGTGTGCTGCGGCACGCAGGTGTCGTCGTGGTCGTCGTGTATGATGAGCAGATGTCCTTTCAAGTTACCGGCAAGGTTTTTCAGATTTGTCTGCTTATAGCCTTCCGGGTTCGCTTGCGGAGTGTCCATATAGCGCTCACCGTACATTATCTCGTAGTATCCCCAGTCGATAACCGGTCCGCCGGCAACGCCTACCTTGAAAATTTCGGGATAGCGCAGCATCAGCGCCGTAGTCATGTGTCCTCCGAAGCTCCAGCCGTGCACGCCGATACGCTCTCCGTCCACATAAGGCTGGCTTTTCAGGAATTCTACGCCCTTCACCTGGTCTTTGCCCTCTTCGATGCCCAGCTGGCGGAAGGTGGCGTTTTCAAACTCCAGTCCACGGTTGCTGCTGCCACGGTTGTCGAGGCTGAACATGATGTAGCCTTTGTTTGCCATGTAGATGTCCCAGCCGCGGGCATCGTTCATCCAGCCGTTCGTTATCATCTGGGCGTGCGGGCCGCCGTATACGTAGACGATGGCGGGATACTTCTTTGCCGGGTCGAAGTCGGCAGGCTTTATCAGGCGGTAGTACAAGTCTGTCTTGCCGTCGGCGGCTTTGATGGTGCCTACTTCTATGCTGGGCATTTCAAAGCCTTCGTAGGGGTTCTTGGCTGTCAGCAGTGTGTGTTCCCGTTGTTTTTTCGGGTTGGTGGACATCAGTTTTATGATACGGGGGCAAGTGGGCGAAGAGGCATTGTCGATGAGGTAAGTTCCCATGAAACCGGAGATTTGTGCCGAGTGCATGCCGGTTGGGTCTCCTATCAAGCTGCGTTTGCCATTCTTCAGGTTGACAGCGTAAAGGTTGCTCTGCAAAGGAGAGATTTCCGTACTCTTGATGATGAGCTCTTTCGTGTTCCGGTTAAAACCTACGATGTCTTGTACAAGCCAAGGGCCGGAGGTGAGTTGCTTCAGCAGTTCCCCTTCCGTATTGTATAGGTATAGGTGGTTGAAACCGTCACGCTGGCTTTGATAGATGAACTTGTGGCTGTCCCATGGCAGGAATAGAATGGGAGATTGCGGCTCCACATATTTGGGATGTCTCTCTTCGATGAGCACTTGTTGCAGCTCTCCGCTTTCGGCATCGTACCGGCACAGTTTGGAGTGATTCTGGTCTCGGTTTAGCTCTATCAGATAGAGGCTTTTGCCATCCGGTGCCCAGGTGATGTTGGTGAAGTAGCGGTCTTTGGGGTCGCCCATGTCCAGGTAGATGGTCTTTTGAGTAGCCGGATTGTAGATACCTACCTTTACCTGATGGCTGAGCATGCCGGCCATGGGGTAACGTATTTTATCCACCAGCGCTATTCTTGCCGTGATGTCAACCAATGGATAGGGGGTAACCATGCTTTCGTTCATTCGATAGAAAGCCAGCAGGTCCCCGGCAGGATTCCAGAAAGTGCCTTTTGAAATGCCGAATTCATTGCGGTGCACACTTTGACCGCAGACGATGCCTTCCGGTTCGTTGGTGACTTTCAGGGTTTGCCCGTCACCGGTCATCACATAGAGATTATTGCCGATAGTATAAGCCAAATGGCGGCTTACCTCGTTCCAATCCTCATTTGCGGCTTGGGCGGGGCAAGGCTGGCTCCAGATGACTTTTTTCTTCTTCCAGTCGACGAGGGCACGGTACTTGCCGGTGTTCAGCAGCAGGAGTGGGTCTATTTGGACTTGAATACCCAGATTGACGCCTCGGGGTACGTTGACAGCCTTTGCAGCATGAAAGTGACGCAGTTTTCCAAGTCCTTTTTCTTCCAGCAGCGCGTTGGCTTCTTCCAATGTGATGGCAGTGAATTTCTCTCCGGGCTTGGCACCTAATCCTTTGACAGCCCATGTACCTTCTATATTGTCGATGCCAAGTTCCAGACAAGCGGCATCGCCCCACCACTGGTACGATTTGTTTTCCGGTTTGTGGTAGGTCTCACCTCCGGGAATCAGATCTTCCAGGGTCGGCTTTTTTAGTTCTTGTGCCATAGCGTTTGTTGCAAGCAGAGCAGGTACTGTTATCAGCAGTGCAAGAATGCTCTTACTTATTTTCTTTGCATTCATTCTCCTTGTCATTGTTCGTGTTATTCTTCTTCCTTCTTTCCCGCCTCTCTTCTTTTGCTTTCCGGGTAAGACTCACCCGACCTTGTTCTGCGTTCTCCACCGAATTCACGTCTTTCCCTCGGTCTGAACTCCCGTCTTTCCCCATCCTTGAACTCTCTTCTTTCACGCGGACGGAATTCGCGCTTTTCGCCGTCCTTGAATTCTCTTGGTCTGCGTTCGCCGTTGAACTCGCGTCTTTCGCTACCGAATTCACGTCTCTCTCCACTGAATCGGGGACGGAATTCGCGTCTTTCTCCGGGTTTGAACTCTTTCCGTTCCCCAGAAGCCGGACGAAATTCTTTGCGCTCCTTGCTCAACTCCTCGCCTTCGGCACGAAATTCCTTGTACTTTCCATCGAAGATTTCGTACTGGCGGAATTCGCATTCCAGCGCACCATTGAATAAAGGTATCTTGGAGGTGGCTTTTAGCCCGATTTGGTCGAAGCACTCTTCCCGGTAAGAAAGAATCCATGCGGTGTTGCCCGTAAAGGCATGTTTCAGACGCTCGCCAATCATGGAGTAAAGGCCCAGCAGGTCGTTGGTAGAGATACGCTCACCGTAGGGAGGATTGGTGATGATGATGGATTTCTCCGCAGGTTGCTCGAATTGCTGGAAAGGTTGCAGCTTCAATACCACGTCCTTGCTTACGCCGGCAGCCTTTATATTGTGTGTGGCAATTTCGTTTGCCTTCGGGCTGTTGTCGTAACCGTATATCTTATGCGTAAATTCACGTTCCTGGCTGTCGTCATTGTATATCGTGTCGAACAGCTCCTGGTCAAAATCCACCCACTTCTCGAAAGCGAACTCCTTGCGGAATACGCCCGGAGCGATGTTGCGTGCAATCAGCGCCGCTTCGATGGGAATGGTTCCCGAACCACACATCGGGTCTATCAGGTCGCATTCGCCACGCCAGCCGGTCATCAATATCATGCCGGCGGCCAGCACCTCATTCAGCGGGGCCTCTACTGCTTCCTGGCGATAACCGCGGCGGTGCAGCGATTCGCCGCTGGAGTCGAGAGACAGCGTACATTTGGTTTCGGCAATGTGTATGTTCAGCAGCACGTCCGGTTTGTTGACACGCACGCCGGGACGTTCGCCGGTCTTCTCGCGGAAATAGTCCACGATGGCATCCTTCACCTTGTAGGAAACGAACTTGGAATGACGGAACTCTTCACTGAATACAACCGCGTCCACGGCAAAGGTCTTGTCCGTATCCAGATAGTCTTCCCATCGGATGGCTTTAATCTGTTCGTAAACCTCGTCGGCATCTTTGGCTGTGAAGTGTTTGATGGGTTTCAGTATCCGGATGGCTGTACGCAGGCAGAAGTTTGCCTTGTACATCATTTCCTTATCACCACTGAAAGATACCATGCGGCGGCCTATTTCTATTTCGTTGGCGCCCAGTGCAGTCAGCTCTTGTGCCAGTACCTCTTCCAGTCCTTGGAAGGTTTTGGCAATCATTTCAAAAGATTGTTCGCTCATCTATGCATTTACTTTATGTGAATCGGCAATCTGGGTAGTTGTCACTCGTTTCTCTCATTAGTGGCTGATAACCATTTAACTACTTGAACTGCTGATTTGAGTTATTTACGATTTTAATTGTTTATTGGTTGTTTGTGACTTACTTCTTGGCCTTTGTCTGTACAATCCTTGCTCCTGCGGGAACATCTTCTGTCACCCAGATATTGCCGCCTACGGTGGCTCCTTGTCCGATGGTGATGCGTCCCAATATGGTGGCGTTGGAATAGACTATCACATTGTCTTCCAGAATGGGATGGCGGGGAATACCCTTGATGGGCTTGCCGTCTTCGTCTAGCGGGAAGCTCTTGGCACCGAGGGTCACACCCTGGTACAGCTTCACGTTGTTGCCGATGATGCAGGTCTCGCCGATTACCACACCCGTACCGTGGTCGATGGTAAAATAACCACCTATTTCCGCTCCTGGATGGATATCGATTCCCGTTTCACTGTGCGCCATCTCGGTGATGATGCGGGGAATGAGGGGAACACCCAACTTGAGCAACTCGTGTGCGATGCGGTAGTTGCTGATGGCGCGGATGGCCGGATAGCAGCTGATGACTTCGCCGAACGACTGTGCGGCGGGGTCACCGTTGTAGGCGGCTTCCACATCTGTGGCGAGTGTACGTCTCATTGCCGGCAGGTTGCTGATGAACTTGGCAGCCAATAAGGCGGCTTCTTCCCGTTGGAGCTCGGTACAACAGTTGCATTCGCCGTCGCCTGCAAAGCAGAGGCCGGCAAGGATTTGCTCGGTCAGCAGGTCGAACAAGCGTTCGACATTGACACCGATATGGTAAGTCACCGTACGGCTGTTGACCGTAGAATTTCCGAAATATCCGGGGAAGATGATGGCTCGCGCCAGTTCGATGATGTCGCGCAGCACTTTTGCCGAAGGCAGCGGGTTGCCGTCCGTATGCTGGTGAAACAGTCCTTTGTATGATTCGCTTTCCGATAGCTCATCGACTGCTTGTGTCAAAATGTGGGTAAAGTTGAGTGGACTCATTATGATATCCTTAAGTTTAAAAGTGGCAACAAAGATAGGAAATACTCGTCAAATATCCTACATATCCCTCATTTATAGTACGTATTTACCATATTTGTGGTATTTTCTACGAACCAATTTTGCGCTACTTTTGTCTTGTAAGAAATAACATACCTCGTTCCACTCCGGATTGTTAGTCTTTTCCCTTAGGGGAATGAGGAATTTAAAAACAGTTGGATTATGAAGAAGATAGCAGAACGCCTTACCGACCTGGTAGGCAACACTCCCTTGCTGGAGTTGAATAATTATAACAAGAATAAGGGTCTGAAAGCCCGTGTTATTGCCAAATTGGAATATTTTAACCCTGCCGGCAGTGTGAAGGACCGCGTGGCGCTTGCCATGATAGAAGATGCCGAGGCAAAAGGGCTGTTGAAGCCTGGTGCCACCATCATCGAACCTACCAGTGGGAATACGGGCGTAGGGCTGGCTTTTGTGGCCGCCGCCAAAGGTTACAAGCTGATACTGACGATGCCCGACACGATGAGTTTGGAACGCCGCAACCTCTTGAAAGCCCTTGGTGCGGAACTGGTACTGACTTCGGGTGCCGACGGTATGAAAGGCGCAATAGCCCGTGCCGAAGAACTGAAAGCCGCCAACCCCGGCTCGCTGATTCTACAGCAATTTGACAATCCTGCCAATCCGGCAATGCACGAGCGTACTACCGGACAAGAAATCTGGCGTGATACAGACGGCCGGGTGGATATTTTCGTGGCCGGTGTAGGGACGGGAGGCACAGTGAGTGGTGTGGGTGCAGCCTTGAAAGCCAATAACCCGAAGGTAAAGATTGTGGCTGTGGAGCCCGAAGATTCTCCCGTACTTTCCGGTGGGAAGCCCGGTCCCCATAAAATACAAGGTATCGGTGCCGGATTTGTGCCGAAGAACTATAACAGTGCCGTAATAGACGAAGTTCTGCAGGTATCCAATGATGACGCCATACGTACGGGCCGCGAACTGGCGAAGTATGAGGGATTGTTGGTCGGCATCTCTTCGGGAGCTGCCGTTGCTGCAGCTACCCGCTTGGCACGGTTGCCCGAGAATGAAGGAAAGACGATTGTAGCGCTGCTGCCCGATACGGGAGAACGGTATCTTTCGACGCTGTTGTATGCATTTGAGGAATATCCGTTGTAAAAGTAAATATTTCTGCCGGTTATCCGCTCCATCAATGTGGAGCAGGTGACCGGCAGATGGTATTTATAGTTCGCTTGGTCTTAACCCGAATGACCGGCAGCTTATTTTCTCTACTTTCACTTCCCATATCTTGACATTGCGTACGGCGGGTTCGGCATATTTGCATTCATTTTCCGTATATTGCTTCATCAGCATGTCGAGTACGCGTCGCTTCTCTTCCATGTCTTCCACGAAGTGTACTTTCCCACGACAGATAACACTGCGCGACTTCATGCTGTAGCTGCATGCCACTTGCCGGTGCATATAAACCAGCTCGTGTCCTTCGCAGAAGGTGATGCAAACTTGCGGGTGCTTTGTTACCATCTCCACTTTACTGCCTTCCGGGCCGGAATGCAAGTATATTACCCCGTCTTGATAGGCAAAGTTCATGGGAACCGCATATGGGTTTCCTTCAAGGTCTGTGATGCCCACTATGCAGTATGGGCATTTACGGATAATTTCCTCAATCTGTGTAGGGTCTGTAATAGTAATTGTCTTCATGTGCAAAGCCTCACCCCCGGCCCCTCTCCGAAAGAGAGGGGAGTGGGGAAGTGGGGATATTTAATATTGTAGGGTTATTCTTTATTTCACTTCACTCAAGTTTCGCAAGTTTTCAATTCATTGCTCTCCTCTCCCCTCTCTTTCGGAGAGGGGTCGGGGGTGAGGTTACACCAGTGCAAAGTCCAGCTGCTTCTTTTCCAAGTTAGCGCGTGCCACCTTAATGGTAATGGCATCTCCCAGACTATAAATTTTATTTTTGCGGCGTCCGCGCAGGCAGTAGTTCTTTTCATCGAATTCGTAATAGTCATCGTCGAGGTCGCGGATGGGAATCATGCCTTCGCACTTGTTCTCATTCAGCTCCACGTAGAGTCCCCATTCCGTTACGCCGGAGATGACGCCGTCGAAGGTCTGTCCCAGGCGTTCGGTCATGAATTCTACTTGCTTGTACTTGATGGAGGCGCGTTCCGCGTTGGAGGCTATCTGCTCCATGCTGCTGCTGTGTTCGCAGAGGGCTTCGTATTTCTGTTCGGACACGGTGCGGCCTCCCTGGTCCAAGTACTTGGTGAGCAGACGGTGTACCATCATATCCGGATAGCGGCGGATGGGCGAGGTGAAATGGGTATAGTAATCGAAAGCCAAACCATAGTGCCCCACGTTATGCACGGAGTAGCGTGCCTTCTGCATGGCGCGGATGGAGACGGTTTCAATCAAGTTCTCCTCCTTCTTGCCCTGGATGTCGTCCAGCAGGTGGTTGATGGACTTGGAGATGTCGGTCTTTGTACCGCTGGTACGCAGCTTGTAGCCGAAACGGGCGATGAACTGTGCCAGGTTGTCCAGCTTCTCCGGGTCGGGGAGGTCGTGAATACGGTATGGCAACACTTTGGCTTTCTTGCCTTTGGGCACGCGGCCTATCTTTTCGGCTACGGTGCGGTTGGCAAGCAGCATGAACTCCTCTATCAGCTTGTTGGCATCTTTCGACTCCTTGAAGTAGACGCTGACGGGTTTGCCCTTCTCGTCAATTTCGAACTTCACTTCGTAGCGGTCGAAGTTGATGGCTCCTGCCTTAAAGCGGTTCTCACGCAGTATTTTGGCAAGCTTATCCAGTTGGAGCACCTCTTCCTGGAAGTCTCCTTTGCCGGTTTCTATAATCTCCTGGGCTTCTTCGTAGGTGAAGCGGCGGTCGCTCTTGATGACGGTATGTACCACGCGTGAGTTCTTCACTTCGCCTTTTTCCGTCATTTCAAAGATGACGGAGTAGGCAAGCTTCTCTTCGTCGGGGCGGAGTGAACAGATGAAATTACACAACCGTTCGGGGAGCATTGGGATGGTGCGGTCTACGAGGTAGACGGATGTGGCACGCTTCTCGGCTTCCTTGTCTATGATGCCGCCCTCTTTCACGTAGTGGGTCACGTCGGCAATGTGTACGCCTACTTCCCAAAGTCCCCCTTTCAGTTTGCGGATGGAGAGGGCGTCGTCGAAGTCCTTGGCATCCTTGGGGTCGATGGTGAAGGTGGTCACACCCCGGAAGTCCTCACGTCGGGCTATTTCCTCGGCGGAGATTTCGGCGGGTATCTTGTCGGCAGCTTTCTCTACGGCAGCGGGGTAGACATAGGGCAGGCCGAATTCCGCCAGGATGGCGTGCATCTCGGTGGTATTGTCTCCTGCGCGCCCCAGGATGTCGATTACCTGGCCGATGGGGTTCTTGGCTTTGTCGGGCCATTCCACCACCTTTACGATGGCTTTGTCGCCCGTCTTGCCGCCTTTCAACTTTTCTTTGGGGATGAAGATGTCGTTGGCAAGCGTACGGTTTTCCGTTACAAGGAAAGCGTATGACTTGGCAACTTCCAGGGTACCCACGAAGGTGTCGTTGGCACGTTCCAGTATCTCGATGACTTCTCCTTCGGCTTCGCGTCCGCGACGCTTGGCATAGAAGGCGATACGCACTTTATCATTGTTCATGGCGTGTGCCGAGTTGCGTTCGGCCACGAATATCGGTTCGCCTCCACCTTCCGGTATAAAGGAATTCTTGCCGTTGCTCTTGCGCTGGAAGGTTCCGGTCATTTCCACGCCGTGGTTGTTCAGCTTGTATTTGTGCTTGTCCACTTCTGTGATGTAGTCGTCCATCGACAGTTCGGACAAGATGTCCATGCACAGCATCTTCAGCGGATGTGTGGTGAGGTGGAGTTGTTCAAAGATGTATTTCAGGGATAATACTTCGTCTTGCTTTGTGTGGAAGAATTCCAGCAGTACTTTGACGAGCTCTTTCTTCTTCATGCGTTTGCCGGCTTTCTTTTCTTTCTTTTTGGCCATAATGTTATGATGTATTTTATGTATAAATAGAGATTCTGTGTCAATCTGTGTAATCTGTGGTGATTACCTCTTGCAAAGTAAACAAATAAATACGTTCCTTCGTTCACTCAGACTTCAAAATATTATCATTCTATTGAAAATAATGAAGGAACGACAGATTGTAATGGATTTATGTACTATATTTGCACACAAAGTGAAGATAGGCTGTACCTTAGACGAAAAGCAGATGGAAATGCAAACTCTGAACAAAAAAGCAGATGCCACACGGGAAAAAGACATTTACCGGGTGACGGTTGTGGGAAGTGTGGTAAACTTTCTCTTGCTTGTCTTCAAATTCTTTGCAGGTATTGTAGGTCACAGTGCCGCCATGCTGGCAGATGCGGTACATTCTTTGTCGGATTTCATTACAGATATTATTGTCATTGTTTTTGTGCGCATTTCGGCAAAGCCCGAAGATGAAGGACACGATTACGGTCATGGCAAGTACGAGACGCTGGCAACTGCCATTATCGGTATTTTTCTGTTGTTTGTGGGATTCGGCATTTTCTGGAACGGGGCTTCCTCCATTTACCGCTTCCTGCAAGGCGGCTCTCTGCAGGAACCCGGTATACTGGCACTGGTGGCTGCATTGGTATCCATCGTTTTCAAGGAAGTGCTTTATCAATATACCGTATTCAAGGGCAGGAAGTTGAATTCGCAGGCGGTTGTTGCCAATGCCTGGCATCACCGGAGTGACGCGTTTTCGTCCATAGGCACGGCAGCGGGTATAGGTGGCGCCATTCTTTTGGGTGACCATTGGCGGGTGCTGGACCCGGTGGCAGCGGTTATTGTCAGCTTCTTCATTATGAAGGTGGCTGTGCAGTTGTTGATACCGTGTGTGGACGAACTGTTGGAGAAATCGTTGCCCGTCGAGGTGGAGGATGAGATACTGAAGACGATTCTTTCTTTTCCCGGTATCAGCTCGCCGCATCACCTTCGTACGCGCCGCATCGGCAGTTATTGTGCCATCGAGGTGCATGTGCGTATGGATGGTAGCATCTCGCTGGAGGAAGCTCACGAGACGGCAACGGCGGTGGAGAACAAGTTGAAAAGGCAGTTCGGCAAAGGAACACTGGTCAGCATCCATGTGGAGCCGGTGAAGAAGAGTAACGAGGCGACAGAGTAACACAAGGAGCGTCAAGGTGACGGACCGGATGAAAAGTAATTAGTAATTTGTAACAGAAGAAGTGGAATCGATTTTAATTACAGGAGCAAGCGGATTTATCGGAAGTTTCATCGTGGAGGAGGCGTTGAAGCGCAAGTTCGGTGTGTGGGCGGGTGTACGTTCGTCCAGCAGCCGCGAGTATCTGCGTGACCGCAAGATACATTTCCTCGAACTGGACTTTGCGCACCCCAATGAACTGAGGGCACAACTCTCGGGACATAAAGGGACCTACAATAAGTTTGATTATATTGTCCATTGTGCCGGTGTGACGAAGTGTGTGGACAAGAACGAATTCGATTTGGTGAATTATCTGCAGACCAAATACTTCATCGATACGCTGAGGGAGCTGAACATGATTCCCAAGCAGTTTATCTTCATCAGTACGCTGAGTGTGTTCGGCCCGGTACGCGAGAGGACCTACGACCCGATTATGGAGAGTGACCCCCCTTCACCCAATACCGCCTACGGACTCAGTAAACTGAAAACAGAACTTTATTTGCAGAGTATTCCGGGTTTCCCCTACGTCATCTACCGGCCGACGGGTGTATACGGGCCGCGTGAGAAGGATTATTATCTTATGGCAAAGTCCATCCGGCAGCATACGGACTTTTCTGTAGGCTTCTGCCGCCAGGACTTGACGTTTGTATATGTAAAGGATATCGTGCAGGCCATCTTCCTCGGGATAGAGAAGCAGGTGTCCCGCCGCGCCTATTTCCTGGCTGACGGGAAGGTGTATAGCAGCCGTGCTTTTTCCGATTTGATAAGGAAAGAATTGGGCAATCCGTTTGTTATTCGCCTGAGATGTCCGTTAATTGTATTGAAAGTCGTATCTTTGCTCGCTGAATTTTGGGCGAAGCGGCAGAACAAGACCAGTACGCTCAATTCGGATAAGTATAGAATAATGAAACAACGCAACTGGCAGTGTGACATCACACCGGCCGTCGAGGAACTGGGCTTCAGTCCTGAGTACGACCTGGAACGGGGTGTAAAGGAAACCATTGCCTGGTATAAGGATAAGGGATGGCTTTAGATTTATTTAAAAGGGTAGAAACCCGTAAGGGGCTTTTTGCGGTAGAGAAGATTACGCTGATATACAATTTGCTGACTTCCATTCTCATTCTGTTTCTTTTTCAGGAAATGGATCATCCGGTGCAGATGCTTGCAGACCGTGTTGTCATTGCGGGTATGACGTTCCTGCTGATGTATCTTTACCGGCTGGCACCCTGCAAGTTCTCTGCCTTTGTGCGCATAGCCATCCAGATGTCACTGCTTTCCTATTGGTATCCCGACACCTTTGAGTTCAACCGGATATTCCCCAATCTCGACCACGTGTTCGCGTCGGTGGAGCAGTGGATGTTTGGCGGACAGCCTGCTGTGTGGTTCTGTGAAAGGTTTCCGCAGATGTGGGTGAGCGAGCCGTTCAATATGGGGTACTTCTTCTATTATCCGATGATTCTGCTGGTGGTGGTGTGGTATTTCCTTTATCGTTTCGACCTTTTCGAGAAGGTTTCGTTCGTCATCGTCACCGCTTTCTTCATCTATTACCTTATTTATATCTTCGTCCCCGTTGCCGGGCCGCAGTTCTACTTCCCCGCCATTGGAAGCGACCATGTGGCGCAAGGTATCTTTCCGTCCATCGGTGACTATTTCCATCACCATCAGGAACTTCTTCCCGGTCCGGGCTATGAGCACGGCTTCTTCTACAACCTGGTGGAGAGTTCCCAGCAGGTGGGTGAGCGCCCCACGGCTGCTTTTCCCAGTTCGCACGTCGGAATGTCTACGGTACTGATGATTATGGCATGGCGTGGCAGCAAGCGTCTGTTTGCCTGCTTGTTTCCTTTCTATCTGCTGTTGTGCGGGGCTACGGTCTATATCCAGGCACATTACCTGATAGACTCTATCGTGGGTTTCGTATCGGCTTTCGGCATTTATATCCTGGCCACGTGGATGTTCAAGCGATGGTTTGCGCAGCCGATGTTCCGCTAGTCGGGCACGGTGATTATCTTTCCACTGTCTGTGGGCAATACCAATGTACGCGGATAAACTTCTGCCGGAAGTGAATGCTGGAAGTTTACGATGAGCTGTTTGAGCAGTTTTTTCTTTTTCATAAAGACATATTTATGGGATTCTTTCTTTCTTGGGAAGACGAATATAGGGACTTGTTTCTTTCTGCCAAAGAAACAATGTTTTTTTTCTTGCCTCCTTGTTGGTAAGGTTTTGCCTTCCCATTGGCAAGGCTTTGCCACCGCGTTGGCAAAACTTTGCCATAGGCATGGCAAAAGTTTGCCAAGGGCAAGGCAAGTGGTTGGCAAAATTTCTTGCTGACAGACAGTGAGTTATGCGGATGGCAACAAAGCGTGTCATCTGCGTCTGAATAGCCCCCCTCTCAGAAGCTATTCAAGAAGGAGCGTGAGGATGATTGCTCAAGTATCGGACTCGATGGTAAAAATCGTATGCGGTTTTCTCCTATGGCAGCAACGGTTCTATCTCTTCGAAGATGCGGTACAGTTCCTCCTTCGTCTCTGCCCGCAGCATGGCTATCCGGGTGTCGCGGAAATTGGGAATCCCTTTGAAGAGCGGGCTTGCTGCCAGGTGGCGGCGCACGTGCAGTATGCCCCGTCGTTCATCCAGCAGGTTGACGCTGTCTTCCACTTCCTGGCGGAGTACGTTCAGCCGCCATTCGGAACTCGGCGGAGGGAGTTCTTCGCCCGTCTCCAAATAATGCTTCACTTCCTTAAAGAACCACGGGCGGCCGAAGCTGGCACGGCCTATCATGATGGCGTCCACACCGTAGAGGTCGAAGCATTCTTTGGCCCGTTGGGGAGTGGTGATATCACCGTTGCCGATGATGGGAATGTGCATGCGTGGGTTCTTTTTCACCTCGCCGATAAGTGTCCAGTCCGCCTCGCCGGTATACATCTGGGCGCGGGTACGGCCGTGGATGGTGAGGGCGGCAATGCCGCAGTCCTGCAACTGCTCGGCAAGGTCTACGATGATTTTACTGTTGGCATCCCAGCCCAGGCGGGTCTTCACGGTGACGGGAATCTTCACGGCATCTACCACGGCACGAGTGATTTCCAGCATCAGCGGAATGTTCTGTAGCATACCGGCACCGGCACCCTTGCCGGCAACGCGCTTCACGGGGCAGCCGAAGTTGATGTCCAGCGTGTCCGGATGTGCCTGCTCCACAATGCGGGCGGCTTCTACCATGGTGGCGGTGTCCCGTCCGTATATCTGTATGGCTACGGGCCGCTCTTCATCGCTGATGTTCAGTTTCTGCTGGGTCTTGCCTACGGAGCGTATCAAGGCATCGGCAGAAACGAACTCGGTATATACCATGTCTGCTCCGAAGTGCTTGCACATCAGGCGGAAAGCAGGGTCGGTGACGTCCTCCATCGGGGCGAGGAATACGGGGCGTGGGCCCAGGTCTATATCTTTAATCTTCATAATCTAAGCGGATTTGTCCGCAAAAGTACAGAAAAAAGCCTACCTTTGCATACTCTAATTCAAAAAGAAATGATGAAACACTCAATCAGTGACTTCGAAATCATGGCACCGGTAGGCTCGCGCGAATCTCTCGCAGCAGCCATACAAGCAGGTGCCGACTCCATCTATTTCGGTATCGAGAACCTGAACATGCGTGCCCGTTCGGCAAATACCTTCACTATCGACGATTTGCGGGAAATAGCCCGGACGTGCGACGAACATGGCATGAAGAGCTACCTCACCGTCAATACCATTATATACGACCATGACATTCCGCTGATGCGTACCATTGTAGATGCGGCAAAGGCGGCAGGCATCTCGGCAGTCATTGCCGCTGATGTGGCAGTGATGAGCTATGCCCGGCAGATAGGGCAGGAGGTACACCTCAGCACACAGCTCAACATCAGCAACGTGGAAGCCCTGCGCTTCTATGCGCAGTTTGCCGATGTGGTGGTGCTGGCGCGTGAGCTGAATCTGGAGCAAGTGGCAGAAATCTACCGCCATATCCGTGAGGAGAATATCTGTGGACCCAGCGGAGAGCAGATACGTATAGAGATGTTCTGCCACGGTGCCCTTTGCATGGCAGTCAGCGGAAAGTGTTATCTCTCATTGCATGAGATGAACCACTCCGCCAACCGCGGTGCCTGCATGCAGGTATGCCGCCGTAGTTATACGGTGCGCGACAAGGAGACGGATGTGGAATTGGAGGTGGACAACCAATACATCATGTCCCCCAAAGACTTAAAAACTATCCACTTCATGAACAAGATGCTGGATGCAGGTGTTCGTGTTTTCAAAATAGAAGGACGTGCCCGCGGACCCGAGTACGTGCGCACGGTAGTGGAGTGTTACAAAGAAGCCATCCGTTCCTATCTGGACGATACATTCACCGATGAGAAGATTGCTCGGTGGGACGAACGCTTGAAGACGGTCTTCAATCGTGGTTTCTGGGACGGCTACTACCTGGGACAACGCTTGGGCGAATGGACCAAGAACTACGGCTCTGCCGCTACGGAACGTAAAATCTATGTGGGTAAGGGTATCCGCTACTTCTCAAACATCGGTGTGGCGGAGTTCCTGGTAGAAGCAGCCGAAGTGAGCGTAGGCGACAAGTTGCTGATTACGGGTCCCACAACGGGTGCCGAATTCGTCACTTTGGACGAGGCACGCGTCGATTTGAAACCCGTGCAGACTGTAAAGAAAGGCCAGCATTTCTCGATGAAATCGGTGAAAATACGTCCCAGTGACAAACTCTACAAGCTGGTCAGCGTAGAGGAACTGAAGAAGTTCAAAGGCTTGGATGTGGAGAAACAACGTGGCTAAGTATCAAATAGTAAATAGTCCAATAGTAAATATGAATTATATCTATGAACTTCCCATGAAGGTGCGCGACTATGAATGCGACCTGCAAGGCATCGTCAATAATGCCAATTATCAGCATTATCTGGAGCATACGCGCCATGAGTTTCTGTTGAGTGCCGGCGTCAGCTTTGCCGGACTGCACGAGCAGGGGGTAGACCCGGTAGTGGCACGTATCAATATGGCTTTCAAGACTCCCCTGAGGAGTGGTGACGAGTTTGTCTCCAAACTCTACATGAAGAAGGAGGGTATCAAGTACGTCTTTTACCAAGATATCTTCCGTGCTTCCGACGGCAAAGTCTGTCTCAAAGGCATAGTTGAAACCGTATGTGTGGTGAACGGACGGTTAAGCGATAGCGAACTGTTCGACCGTCTCTTTGCCCCTTATCTCAATCCGTGTGAATCTGTGTAATCTGTGGTGGAATGAACAGTGACGAATGGATTTGCAGCATAGCTCTCACACTTTGCCCCGGTATAGGACATATCGGGGCAAAGCGTTTAATAGAGGGTATGGCAGTGCTGCCGAAGTATTCAGTCGGCGGAAGGAGCTCCCCGAAATCATGCCCGGTGTGAATCCGGGGGTAGTGACGGCTCTTGATTGTCCCGCTGCCTTTCTGCGTGCCGAGCAGGAGATGGAGTTTGTAGAGAAGAATCGTCTTTCCTGCCTGACGTTGAAGGATGAGGCTTACCCTTCCCGCTTGCGCGAATGTGAGGATGCGCCGATTGTACTTTTCTTTAAAGGAAACACCGATTTCAACCGCCTGCATGTCATCGATATGGTAGGTACACGCCGTGCCACCGATTACGGCAAGCAATTCTGTGCCGACTTCCTGCGCGATTTGGCCGTTCTTTGTCCCGATGTGCTGGTAGTAAGCGGACTGGCTTACGGGATAGATATCCATGCCCATCGGGCCGCTTTGGCAAATCATCTCCCTACCGTTGCTGTCCTTGCTCACGGACTGGACCGCATCTATCCGTATGTCCACCGGAAAACAGCCATCGACATGCTGGCACAAGGCGGACTGCTGACCGAATTCCTTACCGGGACGAATCCGGACAAGCATAATTTCGTCAGCCGCAACCGTATTGTGGCGGGTATGAGTGATGCTACCATTGTGGTGGAGTCTGCCGCAAAGGGAGGTTCCCTTATCACTGCAGAGTTGGCGGAGGGATACCATCGTGACTGCTTTGCCGTTCCGGGGCGTGTTACGGACGAATCTTCCATCGGTTGTAACCGGTTGATACGCGACAACAAGGCCGCCCTTATCCAGAGTGCGGAAGAGTTTGTGCAGATTATGGGCTGGGCCGTAGCGGAGCAGCCTGCCCGGACAGAAGGTATTCAGCGTAATCTCTTTCCGGAACTGACAGAAGAGGAGGAGCTTGTTATGCGCATCCTTATGCGGCAGGGAGACCTCCATATCAATGCGATGGTGGTGGAAGCGGACATACCCGTCAACCGGATGAGTGCCTTGCTTTTTGAATTGGAGATGAAGGGAGTGGTCAAGGCAATGGTGGGTGGTGTCTATCACTTGCTGACTTGAGCGCGGCAGGTCTCTTGCCTTATATGGACGGTTTCCCGTATTTCATGATGAACTTTTCCGGGTGGTCCGTCGCTATGATGTCTACCCCCAGGTCGACTGCCTTCTGGTTCTCTTCCGTCTTGTCGTCCAGCCCCAGGACGAGTGCCAGTACCTGCAGGTTGTGCTCACGGCATTTCTTTACGAATTGTGGGGTAAGGGAGTCAATCCAGACGACAGCGATGTCGGGATGCAGTTCCTTTACGACATGCTCTATGTCCTTTTCACTTTTGATGTAGGCTTGCAGGGTTCTTACCTCGGGTGCCATCTTTCTGAAGCATTTGGCATGATACTCCTTGCTGAAGGTGAAGTTGCAGTTTTCCAGCATGCCTTCGTCCTTTATCAGATCCAGTAATTGGTGCAGACCGCCGTTGCGGTAGTCGATGGTGATTCTTAAACCGTGCTCTTTGGCCTTGCGTAGCAGGTCGGTAAGACGTAGTACCCGTTGTCCGGCAAATCGGGGCGCAAACCAAGAGCCGGCATCCAGTGTGTCGATGTCGGCGGACAGCCATTGGGAGATGGCGCCGGTACCGTTGGTGGTACGGTCGAGGGTGGAATCGTGCAGTACGTAGAAGACACTGTCCTTACTGATGCAGACATCGCATTCTATATTGCCTACACCGTATTTGATGCACGAATCTACGGATGCCATTGTGTTTTCGGGAGCGATGGTGGCGGCACCACGGTGTGCGCTGGTTAGGGGTATCTTGGTGGTGGCGGCAGGCCGTTGGGAACATCCTGCGGTAAGTAGGATTATGGAAAGCAATGCGAGTACCGGTTTTTTCATAATGGGCTCAAGTGGTGATGTTTTCTTCTTTAACAGTTATAAAAGCCATCGAAGATAGCTATTTTTTGTCATTCGGAGAAACGTATGGGCATAAAAAAAGGAGTACCGCTGTACTCCAACCTTTGTTAACCTTAAATCTAATACTATGAAAAAAATCACATTACAAATGTAAGGTTCCCGTTGTTATCTTCCAAATTTCAGAATGTTCCTGCTACTTCTTTTGTATTTCTTTCACTGAATTTTACTGTTTTCGCACACGGATTGACTTTTTGAGAGAGAAGAATCTATTCACAGCGTCCCGGATAAGGCAGAAGTTGCAAATCTGTTTCAATCGTTTCACAGAACCTTTCAGCCTTTGAAAAGAGTGATGGAAAGTGATTTTTATTCGGTAATTATCTTCTACTTTTGTTTGTATACAACGCGAAATTATGGGAAAACGCATTTTTATATATGTCTTTTGGCTACTCCTTTTTTGCATGATGTCGGGGCAGGTAATAGGGCAGAATAAGTCGGTAGAATCCCATAGCCATACTTGTAAAACGGTGCTGGCGTTAAAAAATAATTTGCTTTACGACCTGGCCTTGGCTCCGAACATAGAAGTGGAGCTGCCATTGGGAAAGAGGTGGTCTTTGAATGTTGAGTACAAATGCCCTTGGTGGTCTGACAGCGGATGTAATTTCTGCTATCAGCTCCTTTCGGGAGGGACAGAGGCGCGTTACTGGTTGGGAAACCGCCATACGCGCGGAAGATTGTCCGGACACTTCCTGGGAGCATATGCCGAAGGAGGTACCTATGATTTTCAGTTGAAAAAGGAGAAGGGATACCGGGGGAAGTATTACGCAGCTGCAGGAATAACTTATGGATACGTGCGTCCACTGGCTCGGCATCTGGCGATTGAATTCAGTGTGGGCATTGGATACTTGGATACGGAGTACAGGAAATATACTTCTTATGGAAATGACTTGGTTTGGGTCAGCAGTGGAAAGTATCACTTTATCGGGCCGACAAAAGCAAAAATTTCTTTGGTATGGCTTCTAACGTCGGGGAGATGAGTGGTATGAAAGATGCACGGCATATGATTCTCTGGCTGTTCTTCGGGCTGTTGCCAATGCTGGGAAGCTGTGACTTCCGCGATATGCTGGATGATTATCCCGTTAGCGGAGTACAGATTAAACTGGATTGGAAAGGGGTGACGGATAAGCTGCCGCAGACCATGCGGATTATCTTCTATCCGAAAGATACTCAGGGGAGAAAGGTTGAAAGTTATCTGCCTGCCGGAGGGGGTGAGGTGAAGGTACCGCCGGGGAAGTATGCGGTGGTGGCCTATAACTTCAATACGGAGAGTATACAGATACGGGGCGACGAGAGTTATGAGACGATTGAGGCTTTTACGGGACACTGTACGGGGCTGGATGTACACGAAGATATGGTTTGGTCGCCCGACCCTTTGTATGTGGTGGCTTTGGACGAGGTGGAAATAAGGCAGAGTGATGTGGCGCTTCCGTTGGACTGGAAGCCGGAAGCGGTAGTGGACCATTATTCCTTTGATATAAAGGTGGAAGGATGGGATAGAATATCGAGCATCATCTGCCATGTGGACGGCTTGAACGGAAGTTACTTTATAGGCAACCGTGCTTGCCATTTGAGCGAGGTACCTATATGTGTGGATACAAAGCGTGAAAACGGGCTTTTATGGGGGCATTTCTCCAGTTTTGTATTACTGAAAGATACCAAGACCCGTGCGGATAGTCCTATGTTGCTGACACTGAAGATTGTGAAACGAGATAAAACGGTTCAAGAGGTGAAGGTGGATATCACGGAAGTGATTGAAACAGCTCCTCCCTCGGGAGGAGGCGAAGAAGAACCTGATGTGGGCGTTCCTGGGTCGGAAATCCATATCGAGGTTCCCGTACCGGAGGACAAGGTTGTGGTGGATGATTTGGAACCGGGAACTGATGAAGGAGATGGAGGGATTGGTGGCGATGTGGACGATTGGGATGATGAGACGGATGTGGAGCTACCGGTGAATTGATAGCAAACAGACAAATAAATATATTAACTTTAATAACAGACAATTATGAAGAAGGTTTTATTTTTGGCTTTGGCTGCAGCAGCAGTAATGAGTTGCTCGGAAAGTGAGGAGATAGAGAATGCCGGACAAAAGGCGGAGATTAAATTGGGAACAGTAGTGGGTAACACTACGAGAGCCACAGTGACTGATTTGCCGGAATTGCAGAAGGTAGGGTTCACTGTGTATGCTTATAATACGGGAGCAACAACAATGGCCTCTGTTGCGACTTTTGATGCGATGAAGGAATTCATGGCAGCTGTTAAGGTAACTTATAGTGCTCCCGACTGGAGTTTGACTGGGGGAACATATTATTGGCCAATGACGGATAACTTGCAGTTCTTTGCTTACGGGAATCCGGGTACCGGGGCCTTGACGTACAATCAACCGGCTGCTAGTGCTATATATCCTTCCATTACTTATACGGTAGCGGATGTAGCTGCCCAAACGGACTTGGTAGCCGCGAAAGCGACGGATGCAACCAAGGCATCAAATGCCAGTGGGGTATCTTTGAAATTCGGCCATATACTGACCCAAATAAATTTCACTGTCAAGGCAGCCGACGCTTTGACTTATAAACTGAAAACACTTACAATATCCGGTGTGCACAATAAAGGAACTTATGGTTTTGATGATTCAATATGGAAGTCACAGGAAGGAACAGCCACTTATGCACATACGATTGACGATGGTGCATTGGAAGTGAATACAACGGGTGTGGAAGTGAATACAGCCTGGATGTTGATGCCCCAGACGTTGGATACGAATGCCAAAATCAATGTTGTCTATGACATCTATGAGAAAGACGTTCTTCTTGATACTGTAACTTCCGCCATTGACTTGAATGATACACAAGCCTGGGGTGAAGGCAAAAAGATACGTTATACGCTGACGCTGGCCAATAAGGCGGCAAAAGTAACCTTTGTACCTGAAGTTGGTCCATGGAGTACGGCTGATGATACGAACGTGGAAAAATAAAACGGCACTGTCCGCAATAAAAAACGGCACTATAAAATATTTTGTGTAAATGTAAAATACGGGATTCAGTA